>JBKDZR010000053.1:0-95093 GCA_047971485.1 Qingshengfaniella sp.
GATCACGGCTATGCGGGCCGGATCTATCCAATCAACCCGAAACGCGCACAGGTCCTGAATATCCCCTGTTTTGCCTCGGTCGCGGACCTGCCCGAAGCCCCCGATCTGGCCCTGGTTGCCGTGCCCGCCGCCGCGCTGGAACAGACCGTCACGGCCTGCGGGCGCGCCGGGGTCGGCGCGTGCATCATCGTCACCGCGCAACTGGGCGAATTCAGCGCCGAGGGCGCGGCCCTGGAGACCAGGGTGCTGGATATCGCCCGCGCCCACAACATGCGCCTGGTCGGGCCGAACTGCATGGGGGCGATCGTGCCCGCCGCCGATATGGCCCTGTCCTCGACCCCAACCCTGCGCTACGCCAAGGCCCTGCCCAAGGGCGGTGTCGCCTTTGTCAGCCAAAGCGGCGCAATGATGGGATCGCTTTTTCTGCAGGCCTATGATCACGGGGTTGGCCTGTCGGGCATGGTCAGCATCGGCAATCAGGTTGACCTGGAACTGTGCGATTTCTTCGAGGGCTTCATCGCGGATCCCCAGACGACGGTGATCTGCCTTTATGTCGAGGGCCTGAAGTCTCCGGCCCGATTCCGCGACCTGTGCCTGCGGGCCCGCCAGGCCGGCAAACCCGTACTGGTGGTCAAGGCCGGGCGCACCGATGCCGGCAGCCAGCTGGCCAAGTCGCATACCGCCAGCCTGGCCGGATCCTTCTCGGCCTTCGAAACACTGTGCCGCGAAACCGGGGTGATCCTGATCGACGATCCCGACGCGATGATCCTCTGCGCCGGGGTTCTGGCCCGCAATCCCCGGGCCGGGAACGCGGCGGCCGGGATCGTCTGTGCCTCGGGGGGCGGTGCGGCGATCATGGCCGATACGCTGGCCCTGCGCGGGCTGAGCGCCCCGGGCTTTGCCGAGGGAACCCGCGCGCGCCTGGCCGGGGATTATCCCGACACGCACCAGAACAACCCGCTGGATCTGGGCGGACACAGCGGCCCGCTGGAGATCGGCATCTTCCGCCGCGCCATCGACGCCATCCACGACGATCCCGGTGTGGGCGTGCTGGTCTATGTGATGACCCCGCAGCCGATGATGCCCGAGACGCTGGAACATGTCATCCAAACCTGGCAGCGCGGCGAAAAACCGGTGGTTCTGGCGTTGAACCTGTCGCGCTTTGGCGCCGAATTGCGGGATCGGGCGCTGGAGGCCGGCATCCCCTTCGTCACCCGCACCGATGATCTGATCCGCGTTCTTGAGGTGTACACCGCCGATGTCACGGCCGAGGCCCGGCTGCGCCCGGCCGATCCCCCCCGCCCGGCCGATCTGGCCCGCCCGGCGATCCAAAGCATCGGCTTTCTGACCGAACCCGAGGCCAAGGCCATCCTGGCCGATTACGGGATCCCGGTTCCACAGGCACGGCTGACCTCGGATGTCGAGACCGCCGTGGCCACTGCGGCGACCTTCGGCTACCCCGTCGTTCTGAAGGGGGTCGTGGCTGATATCGTGCACAAAAGCGATCTGGGGCTGGTGAAGGTTGGGTTGGGCGATGAAACCGCCCTGCGCGCGGCCTATGCCGAGATCACCGCCGCCATCGCCCGTGCCGCACCCGGCGCGGCGGTGCAGATCGACGTACAACAGATGATCGGCCCCGGGGTCGAGCTGATCGTCGGACTGTCCAACGAACCGGGCTTTGGCCCGCAACTGGTGCTGGGCGCTGGCGGCATTCATGTCGAACTGATGCGCGACGTGGTGCAGCGGCGCGCGCCGCTCAGCCCCGCCGATGTCCACGACATGTTGCGCCAGCTGCGGATCTGGCCCTTGCTGGACGGCGCCCGCGGTCAGACCCCGCTGGCGATCGACGCGGCCTGCGCTGCCATCGCCCGGCTGTCCTGGCTGGGCCCGGATCTGGGCGAACGGCTGGTGGATTTCGAGGTGAACCCGTTCCGGATCACCGAAACCGGCGCCTTTGCCCTGGACGGGCGCGGCACCTTGCGGGCCGATGACGGGTCCCGGGCGGGCTGAAACGCCCGGCCGCGTTCAGGGTATGCTGCGACGCCCATCCGGCCAGGCCTGTTCGATCAGGATCGCATGTTCCCGCAGCAAGGCCGCGTAACGCAGGATCAAGTCCGGGCTAATATCCTCCATCGGGCCGGAAATGCTGATCGCGGCCGCCACATCGCCATGGCGCGATCGAACCGGGGCGGCCACGCCCCGCGCAGCATCATTGACCTCGTGAAAGGCCGTGGCATAGCCCCGTTCGCGGATCTCGGCCAGTTCCCGGGCCAGATGGGCCGCGTCCGTGATCGTGTTCTCGGTAAAGCGCGTCAGGGTCTCGGCCGCCTGGGCGATGACCTCATCCGAAGCGAAGGCCAGCAAAACCTTGCCCCCCGAGACCACATGCAACGGCGCCCGCGCCCCCAGATGGGCAAAGGTGCGCACGAAGGCCCGGCTTTCGATCCGGTCCACCGCCACGCTGCTCAGGCCTTCGCGGACGCTGAGCATGACATTCTCACTGACCTTTTCCGATAAGCGTTGCAGAACCGGATGCGCAGCCGAAACCAGCGAACTGGTCGCCACCTTGCGCGCCCCGATCTCAAAGATCCGCAGCGTCAACTCATAGTGCGATCCATCCCCGGCCTGGCGCACGTAATCCAGATCGCGCAGGGTTTGCAGCATCCGGAACGCGTTGGATCGGGTCAGATCCGCCATGGCCGCAATGTCGCGCAACCGCAGCGGCCCCTCGGCCTGGGACAGGATCTCCAGCAGGCGCAGCGCCTTTTCCACCGATTTGATCAAGCCTTGCCTTCCCCGAGGGACCGGCCTTGCGGACCCGCAAGCGCCTGGGCAGCGATGTCGCAAACGGCGGCGGCATGGGCTGGTACGATTTCGGGGGAAAAGCGCAGGGCCGGGCCAGTGATCCCGACGGCCCCCACCACGCCGCCCCAGTCGGAGCGGACCGGGGCCGCGATCTCAAAGATGCGCCGCGTTTCGTGCCGCGCGATCACCGCATAGCCTGCCGTACGGGCCGCACGCAGCTTGGCCTCGGCCGCCGGGCCATCGACCGCCGTGCGCAGCCGCCCGGCAAGATCCGCCTCTGGCAACGCCGAGACCAGCGCGATCCCCAGCGCCGTATCGTCCCAATCCAGCGACAGGTTGTCCGGGATCACCGAGGCCACGCTGGTCGACGGCAGGACATTGGCGACAAAAACAACCTTGGCCCCGTCAAGACAGACGAAATGCGCACTTTCCCCCGTGGCCGCGACCAGCCGTTCCAGGGCCGGCAAAACAGCGGTACGAAAGGGAAAATGGGCCGCCACATGGGTGCCCATCTGCGCCAGCCTGAGCGACGGGAAATAGCGCCGCGATTCGGCATCATAAAGCAGATAGCCTGCCGCGCGCAGCGAACTGAGGGTGCGGTGCACATTGCTTTTCGGCAGCCCCAGTTCCCGGGCCAGCGCCGAAACACCCGCCGGCGCGCCACTGGCGACGATCCGTTCCAGAACTTCCAGACCTTTCAGCAGCGTACTGTCCATCTGACCTCCAATGCCGTTCCTAGGCCATGGGGGCCCCTTCCGGCAAGTGTTCCATATAACGGAACACAACAATATATTGAGAAACAAATTGACCCATGTTAGCGTTTTTCCCAAGGACTTGGCCGGAGACGGCCAAATACTGTCACGAGGGAGGAGATGACATGTTGTCCACCAAGCTGATCGCGCTGGCCGCGGGCCTGACCGTTATGACCAGTGCCGTACAGGCCCAGGACTGGCCCAGCAAGCCAGTGACCATGGTCGTTCCCTACAACCCCGGTGGCACGACCGATATCCTGGCCCGACTGGCCGCCGAGGCGATCTCGGGTGCCATCGGCCAACCCGTCGTTGTCGAGAACAAGCCCGGCGCCGCCGGCGTCGTCGGTGCAACCCTGGCCGCCGGGGCGCGCAATGACGGCTACACGATCTTCTTCGGCAACAACGCCACCAATGTCGTCCAGCCGGTGATCAACCCGGCCGTGTCCTATAATGCGACGGACAGTTTCGACGGGGTCGGAACCATCGCCGATGCGGTTGTCTTCGTTGGGGTGAATGCCGATAAGGGCGTGACCGATCTGGATGGGTTTATTGCCTATCTGCAGGCCAACAAGGCCAAATACGGCACCGCCGGGGTTGGATCCATGGGGCAATTCTCAACCGAGTACTTCCTTCAGGAAACCGACACGGACGCGACCCATATCCCCTATCCGGGCAGCAATAATGCGCTGGCCGCCATCCTGTCGGGGGAAATCGACTTCATGGCCGATCCGGTCGTGACCCAGCAAATCGGCAGCGACAAGATGGCGATCCTTGCCGTCCTGTCCGACGAGCGCCACCCGTCTTATGACAGCGTGCCCACGGCCAAGGAACAGGGCTATGACCTGAACCTGTCCGGCTGGTTCGGGGTGTTCGCGCCTGAGGGCACCGATCCGGCCCTCATCGCCCGGATGAGCGCCCCCTTGGCCGATATGATCGCCAGTGACGGCTATCGCGAACAGGTTCTTAAGATGGGGCTGCTGCCCGTCTATCGCGATCCGGCCGAAACAGATGCCCAGGTAGAACGTGATCTGGACCTCTTCACCCGCATCCGCGACGCCGCCGGCATCTCGATCAACTGATCCAACCGGCGCTGACCCAGGCCCGGATCACGTGGCCCGGCGCGCAGCGTGAAAGGACGCGCAATGACCTTCGAGCACATCCAGTACCAGGAAGCCGACGGGATCGCCGAGATCACCCTCTGCCGGCCCGAGAAACGCAACGCCCTGAGCGCGCAGATGTTCGAGGATCTGCGCGCCTGCTGGGATCGCTTTGCCGCCGGAGACGCCCGGGTTGCGATCCTCAAGGCCTGCGACGACAAGGTGTTCAGCGCCGGGGCCGACCTGAAGGACCCGCCCGATCTGTTCTGGCAGGGCGTGCCCGAATTCGGCTTTCGCTGTGACAAGCCGATCATCGCGGCGATCAGCGGCAAGGCCATCGGCGCCGGGCTGGTCTTGGCGTTGATGTGTGATTTCATCGTTCTGGCTGAGGGCGCGGAACTGATCTACCCAGAGGCCAAGGTCGGCGTGGCCAAGGGTGCGGTGACCGCCCTGGTCCGGCGTGGCCCCTTGCGGGTAATGCAGGAAATGATGCTGTTCGGCGATCCGATCCCCGCAGCGCGCGCCTATGACTGCGGCATGGTCAACCGGCTGGTGCCCCCCGGCGAGCATGTGGCCGAAGCCCGCCGCATGGCCCGGCAATTGGCCGACAACGCACCGCTGGTGGTTCAGATGCTCAAACGGATGAGCCTTGAGGCCGCCGGCGACACCCCGATCCAGTCGCTTTTCAACGTCACCAACCGCGTGGACCGGGTGATGAACAGCCAGGATGCCGCCGACGCGCTGGCCGCCTTTCGCGACAAGCGCAAGCCCGTCTTTCGCGGCCAGTAGCCATCCGCCGCCCGCCCCGGACGCAAGGAGACCCCGATGCGAAACCGCCTGAGCGCTGCGTTGACATCGAAATCCGGCCTTGGCGCCCTGCTGCTTTTTGCCGCCGCCACGGTGACACTGACCGAAGTCTCCAACCTGCGGATGGGCACCCCCTCGGCCATGGGCCCAGGCTATTTCCCGGCGATCCTGGGTGGGCTGTTCATCCTGTTCGGCATGGTCCTTCTGGTCGAGGCCTGGCAAAACCCCGATGACCGGATCGCCATCGGGCCGATCGCGCCTGTTGCCTGCCTGTTAGGCGCCATCGTCGTCTTCGGGCTGATCTATCCGCTGCTGGGCGGCGCCCTGGCGATGAGCGCATTGGTCATCCTCTCGGCGCTGGCCGAGAAAGGCCGGTCCCTGACCGAAGTTCTGCTGCTGGCCGTGGTCGTCGTCGGCCTGATCTGGCTGATCTTCGTGCAGGCGCTGGACCTGCAACTGACCATGCTGCCGCCCTGGATGACGCCATGATCGAGAACCTCGCCCTCGGCTTTCAGGTCGCCCTGTCCTTGGACACCCTGACCTTCTGCTTCATCGGGGTCTCGATCGGCATGTTCATCGGCGTCCTGCCCGGGGTCGGGCCGATGGCGGCGATCTCGATGCTGCTGCCGCTGACCTATTACATCTCGCCCACCGATGCGCTGATCATGCTGGCCGGCATCTATTACGGCGCGCAATACGGGGGCTCGGTCGCCTCGATCCTGCTGCGGCTGCCGGGCACCGCATCCTCGGCCGTGGTCAGCCTGGACGGCTATGAGATGACCAAGAACGGCCGGGCCGGGGCGGCGCTGTTCCTGTCGGCCATCGCCTCGTTCATCGGGGGCAGCATCGGCATCCTGCTGATGGCCGGTTTCGCGCCGGTCCTGTCGGGTTTTGCCCTGCGTTTCGGCAGCCAGGAGTATTTCCTGCTGATGGCTCTTGGTCTGGTCGCTGCCTCGACCCTGTCCGATGGATCGGCCGTGCGCGGCCTGGCCATGGTGGTGTTGGGCGTACTGCTGGGCATCGTCGGGCTGGACATCACCTCGGGATCCATGCGCTTCGTCTATGGCCAGTTCGAGCTGATGGACGGGGTCAGCCTGGTCGCCTCGGCCATGGGCCTGTTCGGACTGTCCGAAATCCTGTCAAATATCGGGCGCGCGGAACGTGCAGCCCCGGCTGGCCGCATCACCCTGCGGGCGATGATGCCCACGGCACGGGAACTGCGCGACAGCCTGCCCGCCATCTGGCGCGGCTCGGCCATTGGGTCATTCTTCGGCACCCTGCCCGGCACCGGATCGACCATCGCCTCGTTCTTTTCCTACGCCGCCGAAAAGCGCTTCGCCCGCAACCGCGCCCGCATCGGCAAGGGCATCGTCGAGGCCGTCTCGGGCCCCGAAGCGGCCAACAACTCGGCCGCCCAGACCGCCTTTATCCCGACCCTGACGCTGGGGGTGCCCGGCGATGCGGTGATGGCCCTGTTGCTGGGCGCGATGATCGTTCACGGGGTCACACCGGGGCCACAGATGCTGACCAACACCCCCGAGATGTTCTGGGGTCTGGTCGCCAGTTTCTGGCTGGGCAACCTGATCCTGCTGGTCTTCAACATCCCGATGATCGGGTTGTGGGTGGCCATGCTGCGCATCCCCTATCGGCTGCTCTACCCGGCGATCCTGGTGCTGGTGGTGATCGGCACCTATTCGATCCGCTATTCAATTTTCGATATCTACCAGCTGCTGGCCTTTGGCGTGTTGGGCTATGTGCTGCGGATCCTGGCCTTTCCCGCCGCGCCGCTGGTTCTGGGGCTTGTCCTCGGGCCGCTGATGGAGGAAAACTTTCGCCGCTCGCTGATGCTGTCGGACGGCAGTTTCATCACCTTCGTCACCCGCCCGATCAGTGCCGTGCTGCTTGCCCTGATCGTTCTGGTCCTGGTGGCCCAGATTGCCAGTCCCGTCCTGCGCCGCCGTCAACAACCGAAAGCCCCCTGAGCCGATGACCCTACCCAACACATTGCGCGCCGAACTGGGCGCACTTCTGGGCGATCGCCTGTCCGAAAAGCAGGCCGATCGCGATCACCACGCCGGCACCGAGGCCCACCACCAGCCGGCCCCGCCCGCCGCCGTGGCCTGGCCGCTGAGCACCGAAGAGGTGGCGCGCATCGTCACCCTGTGCCGAACCGCCGGTGTGCCGGTCATCGCCCATGGGGCCGGGTCATCCCTGGAAGGCAACACCAATGCCGTCAATGGTGGTTTATGTATAGACCTCAGTCAGATGGACCGCATTCTTCATGTTCGCCCCGATGATCTGGACTGCACCGTCGAGGCCGGGGTAACCCGTGAGGCGCTGAACACGGATCTGCGCGATACGGGGCTGTTCTTTCCCATTGATCCCGGCGCGAATGCGACCATCGGCGGCATGGCGGCCACACGCGCCAGCGGCACCAATGCGGTGCATTACGGCACGATGCGCGAGAACGTGATCAACCTGACCGTTGTCACCCCCCAGGGCGAGGTGATCCGCACCGCCCGGCGGGCGCGCAAATCTTCGGCCGGGTATGATCTGACCCGTCTCTTCGTCGGCTCCGAGGGCACGCTGGGCATCATCACCGAAATCACCCTGCGGCTTTATGGCCGGCCTGAGGCCCTGCGCGCGGCGATCTGCAGCTTTCCCGATCCCGGGGCGGCTTCGCGCACGGCGATCGAGGCGATCCAGATGGGCCTGCCCCTGGCCCGGGTTGAATATCTCGATGAGGGCTGCATCCGTGCGGTCAACACCTTTTCCGGCTTGGATGAAGCCGTGGCTGATACCATCTGTGTGGAGTTCCAGGGGTCCGAGGCCGGCGTGGCCGAGCAAGTCGAGATCTTCGCCGAAATCGCCGAGGGCAATGGCGCCACCAATTTCCGCTGGGCTGAGCGCGACGAGGATCGCAACCGCCTGTGGAAGGCCCGGCACAGCGCCTATACCGCCACAGTCAATCAGCGCCCGGGCTGCCGCGGCTGGGCCAGCGATGTCTGCGTGCCGCTGTCGCGCCTGCCGGACTGCATTGAACATGCCAAGGGGCTGATGAAGGATTGCTCGGTGCCCGCCTCGATCATGGGACATGTGGGGGATGGCAATTTCCACGTGGTCTTTTCGGTCGATCCGACCTCCGAGGCGGAACTGGCCGAGGTGAACCGGATCAATGCGGCGATGATCGAGCAGGCCTTGTCCTGTGACGGCACCTGCACCGGGGAACACGGCGTCGGCCTGGGCAAGCGCAAGTACATGGAGGCCGAGCACGGCCCTGCACTGGCAGTGATGCGTCGGATCAAGGCGGCGCTGGATCCCGAGGGGCTGATGAACCCCGGCAAGATCCTGCCACCCGCCCCTGGCCCCGCCTGATCGGGGCCCACGCTCTGGCCCGGATCAGCGGGTGCCGGGGGGCTGTCCATCAAGTGGGTCAAGCCCCAGCCGGGCAAAGCCGCGTTCAGGGTGGCCTTTCCCGTGATCGGACAGGCCGCTTTTGGCAATATCCGCCGGGCTGGCCATCCCCCCAACGGCATGCCTCTGCCTCTCTGCCGCGGATATGCCCTGCGCGGATCCCTCTGTGCCCGTCCGGATCAGGCGACCTCGGCCAGATCCCGGGCCATGGCGCGCCCCGCCAGCTTGCCAATGGCCAAGGCCGTGCGATCCGCGTAGCGCCGGGTCACGATCGAGACACCCAATGGCATGCCTGCCGGCCCCGTCAGGCCCGGCACAGAGACCACCGGCACCTGCAACAGCGTCCACATTGAATTCATGCTGGCATCCCCGGTCAGCTCGATCCCCAGCGGGGCCTCGCCACAGGCCGAGGGGGTCATGATCGCATCGACACCGTTCATCAGATCGTCAAACGCCGCCCGGCAGGTATCGGCCAGAACATAGGCGGCGCGGGCCTGATCGGGGGTGATCCCGCGGCGGTTGGCGACCAGATCGGTGAACTGTTCGTGGATGCCGGGCGTGGTACGCACCTCATTGAAGAACGCCGACCGGCCTTCGCGCGCCAGGATGACCGAATGGGCGTCGTGGATCCCATCGAACATCCCGGGCAGATCGAAGGGAACCACCTCGGCCCCCTCTGCGCGCAGCCGGGACGCAGCTTCGTCCATGGCCTGGCGCATCGACGGTTCCGTCTTGTCCCAGACCGGACTGCGGCAAAAGCCGATTCTCAGACCGGCCAGGGATGTCGGACGGGGCGCGTCATCCAGATCGAAGACATCGGCCAGCAGGTCCAGATCCTCGACCTGGCGTGCATAAAGACCCAGGGTGTCGCAGGTCAGGGAATAGACCTTCAGACCCTCGCGCGAGATCACGTTCCATGTCGGCTTCCATCCCCAGATACCATTGAATGAGGCCGGCCGAATCGTCGAGCCGCCGGTTTGCGTACCCAGCCCGATCGCCGCCATCCCGGCCGCCACAGCCGCCGCCGACCCCGAGGACGAGCCCCCCGGCGTGCGGTTCAGATCCAGCGGGTTACGCGTCTTGCCGCCCCGGTTGGTCGCGGCGAATTCGGTGGTCACCGCTTTTCCCAGCATCACCGCACCCGCCGCGCGCAACGTATCGACACAGGCCGCGTCCACACCGGTCATGGATCCCTCATAGCGGGGCGTATTGTGGGCCGTGGGCATGTCCCGGGTCGCGATCACGTCCTTGACGGCCACGGTCACCCCGCTGAGAGGCCCCTTGGGCTGATCGTCCACTGCACGCGCCTGTGCCCGCACCAGATCCGGATCGAGAAAGGCAAAGGCCTGAACTTGCGGTTCGCGCTGCTGCACGACCACCAGGGTTTCCTCGGCGACAGTGGCGGCACTGCGGCGCCCCGCGCCCACATCTTCGGCGATCGCCGTCGCGCACAGCGGATCCCCACCGATCTTGCCTGTTTTCTGTGCCATTTTTCGTCTCCGTGCATCTGTTCTCTGCTGGGCCGCAGCGGCCGATCCGAGACAATCACAGATTTTTCTGCACCGCAGCGCAGCTTTCCTCACCCCTTCTGAGAAATTTTCTCATTTGCGCGGCTCCCCCCCGCCCGCCGACACTTCTGCCATAGCCCCGGGCAAATCCGCGCGTCACACCCCGCACGCGTCCCCAGCCCGATCAATGCGAGCAATCGCCCCACTGTCCGCAGGAGAGACACATGATTGACAGCAAGGGACACAAAGGGACGCCCCTTTCCCGCCGCTCTCTGCTTAAAACCGGTGTGGCCGCCGCCGCCGCCACCGCGCTGCCCGCACCGATGATCTGGGCCCAGAACATCAAGGACATCACGATCACCCATATCGGCCAGTCCTATTCAACCATTCCCAACATCGCCGAACAGGCCAATGTGGATCTTGATTTCAAGGTCGACATGCAAACGGTGCCCGACAACACGGCCCATGTGAACCGGCTGCTGACCCAACCCGAAACGGTTGATGTAACCGATGTTCCCAACACGAACATGAAGTATTTCACCGGTCGCGATGTGCTGATGCCCATGCATGTCAGCGATTACAAATACTGGGACAAGACGGTACCGCTGTTCACCAAGGGCGAATACCCCGATGGGCGCAAGGCATCGCTTGAAGGCTTCGCCCCGATCAAATCGCAGTATTACACCGATGAAAGCGCCAAGGCCTATTCGCTGGAACCGACCGAATGGCTGGTGGGCGTGCCGCTTTACTACAACGCCGACACGCTGGGGATCCGCCCTGATCTGATCGGACGGCCGATCGAAAGCTGGGCCGAAATGCTGAACCCGGAATTCTCGGGGCGCGTGGCATTGCAGGATGGGGTGAATGTGGGCGTGCCCGATGCCGCCATGGCGCTGCAGGCCATGGGCGAGATGGACTATGCCGACAAGGGCAACATGACCCGCGATGAAATCGATCAAACCATCGCCAAACTGATTGAATACAAGCGCGCCGGCCATTTCCGCAGCTTCTGGACCAATTTCGACCAGTCGGTGCAACTGATGGCCTCGGGCGAGGTGGTGCTGCAATCCATGTGGTCACCCGCCGTCACCGAGGTCCGCACCCGCGGCATCGACTGCACCTATAACGGCATGAAAGAGGGCTATCGCGGCTGGTACATCATGATGATGGGCATGAGCCATCTGACGGGACTGAAACGCGACTGTGCCATCGAATACATGAACTGGTTCAATTCGGGCTGGGCGGGGGCGTTCATCTCGCGCCAGGGCTTCTACAACTCGGTGCCCGAAAACGTGCAGGGCCACATGACAGAGAACGAGTTCGGCTACTGGTACGAAGGCAAGCCCGCCTCCGAGGACATCCTCAACCCGTTCGGCAAGGTCATGGAAAAGGCCGGTGTGATCCGCGATGGCGGGGCGCTTTGGGATCGGATGGGCAATATCGGGATCTGGAACACGCTGATGGACGAGGATCGCTATCTGGTCCGCCGCTGGCAGGATTTCATCGCCGCCTGATCCCGACCGGCCGGCACGCCCGGCCGGCACACCCCGTCCCAGACCGGAGACCCGCCATGCGTCCGCACCTGTCCCTGTCCCCCAAAGCCGTCTCGATGCTGCAAGTGGCACCGATGGCGCTCATTTTCACCACAATGGTGCTGATCCCCCTGGCACTGGTCTTTGTCGTCAGCTTTCTGGACTATGATTTCGCCAGGGTCTTTCCCGAGATCTACCTGGACTCCTGGAAAGATGTGCTGACCTCGCAGCTGACCCGTGACCTTTACATCCAGACCTTCAAGTTCGTGGCCATCGTCTGGGTGGTGACCTTCATACTGGGTTTCGCCATCGCCCATTTCCTGACCTATCATGTGGCGAAACTGTCCACCCGGCTTCTGCTGCTGGCGGCCATCGCCATCCCCTTCTGGACCTCGGGGCCGATCCGCATGGTCAGCTGGGTGCCCTTGCTGGGCCGCGAAGGGCTGGTCAATCAGATGCTGATGGGGCTGGGGGCAATCGATACGCCGCTGGGCTGGCTGATGTATTCGGAATTCGCCGTCCTCATTGCCTATATCCACCTGCTGACCCTGCCCATGGTGGTCACCATCACCAATTCCATGGGCAAGATCCCCCGATCCGTGATCCAGGCGGCGCAGGACAGTGGCGCCAGCGAATGGCAGATCGTCCGCGACATCATCTTTCCACTGGTCAAGCCCGGCATCGCCATCGGATCCATCTTTGTGATCACGGCGGTGATGGGCGATGTGTTCATCGTCAAGCAGATGTCCGGCAGCCAGGTCAACACCGCCGGCATGGCCATCGTGACGGAACTGAACGCCTTCATGTACCCGCCGGCCGCCGCGAAATCGGTGATGTTGCTGGTCGTGGTGCTGGCCATGGTGATCGGGCTGCTGCGCTATGCCGATATCCGCAAGGAACTGAAGGGATAAGCCGATGACAAAGAAGCGACCCACCTCGTTCTACCTTTTGGGCGGCTTGCTGGCGATCTTTCTGGTCTTCCTCTACGCGCCCATGGCCTGTGTTTACATCCTGTCCTTCCAGGGACCACAGGGGGGCATGTCCTTTCCCATGGTCGGCTGGTCAACCCATTGGTATGAGGTGCTGTTCTCCGGCACCGGCGGCCAGGGTGTCGGGCAGATCCCCAGTGCCTTCCGCAAATCCATCACCATGGCGCTGTGTGTCGCCGTGATCACCATGGTCATCTCACTTGCTGCCGGCATGGCCTATCGGCGTGCGTTTCCCGGCGCCAATTTCGTCTTTTATTCGGCGATCACCTCGATGGTACTGCCCGGAATTTTCGTCGGCTTCGGCATCGCGCTTGCGTTCAACCTGCTGGGCTGGCGGGTGAACTGGTTCACCTCGGGGATCGGGGCGCAACTGACCTGGTCACTGCCCTTCGGATTGCTGATCATGTTCATCGTGCTGGGCCGGTTCAACCCCTCCTATGAAGAGGCCGCCACCGATCTGGGCGCCAATGCCCGGCAGCGGTTCACCAACGTGATCGTGCCGATCATCCTGCCCGGTCTGGTTGGGGTGACCATGGCGGGACTGACCTCATCCTACGAGGAAACGGCCCGGACATCGCTGAATGTGGGCACCGGCAACACCATGCCGATGGAGGTGACGGGGCTGCTGAACGCCTCGGCGACCCCCGCGCTGTTCGCCATCGGCACCGTCACCACCCTTTTCTCCTTCACGCTTGTCATCGTCTCCCTGATCGTGATGGGCCGCCTTGCCAAACGCCGCAGCATGAGGACCGCAGGATGAACGTCGCCCTGAAACAGGAGGCCCCCGTTCCGGCCGCCACACCGCCCCTGAAACAGGCCACCCAAAGCCACCGGTTCGACGCGGAACTGATTGCCGTCACCAAGCGCTACGGGCCCGGTGCCCCGGCGGTGGATAATATCTCGCTTCGGATCCCGCGATCGTCCTATTGCTGCCTGCTGGGCCCGTCGGGCTGCGGCAAGTCCACCACCCTGCGCATGCTGGCCGGACATGAGGACGTGACCGAAGGCGCGATCCTGATCCACGATCAGGAGATCACCGGCAAACCCCCGGTCCAGCGCGGGACCTCGATGATGTTTCAGGATTATGCGCTGTTTCCGCACCTCAGCGCGCTGGACAATGTCGCCTTCTCGCTGAAGGTGCGCGGCGTGGACAAGGCCAGCCGCCGGGCCCAGGCGCGGGAATATCTGGAACTGGTCCAGATGGATCACCTGGCCCAGCGTCTGCCCAACCAGCTGTCCGGCGGTCAGCAGCAGCGCGTGGCCCTGGCCCGATCGCTGATCACCCGGCCCAAGGTGCTGCTGCTGGATGAACCCCTGTCAGCCCTTGATCCGTTCCTGCGCATCCGCATGCGGGCCGAGCTGAAACGGATCCAGAAGGAACTGGGCATTTCCTTCATCCACGTCACCCACAGCCAGGACGAAGCCCTGGCCCTGGCCGATCTGATCGTGGTGATGAACGACGCGGTGATCATGCAGGCCGCACCCGCCCGCGAGGTTTACGAAACCCCCGCCAACGCCTTCACCGCACGTTTTCTGGGCGGCCACAATGTGATCGAAACCGGGGGCCGGCAGGTCTCGGTTCGCGCCGATCAATGCGTACTCGGGCGCAAACCGGGAATGAACGGCCTGTCCGGCACCGTGACGATGATCGAATATCAGGGCACCCAAGTTCGGATTACGGTCACCACCGCCGCGCAGGAGGACATGACCGTGCTGATGGACGCCCCCGGCTTTTTCGCCCAGTCCACCGAGATCGGTCAACCGGTCGAGATGGGCTGGGACGCCCGCGATGAGCACCTGCTGATGGGCTGATCAGGTACGAACACGGGCGCAAGGCCACAGGCCCCTGCGCCCGACACCCCCGAAGACGGCAACATTTTCGGCGCGCCCTTGCGGCCGGACCTGCGCGTTCAAGAGCATTGCGGACCCCTCAAGGAGGGCGCCCTTCTCGGCGCGACATCGCAAAACGACGTCCCGACAACCGGATCGAAAACAACATCGTCAGACGATATCAGACCACCGCGACCATGGCGTTGGCCGGTACCTTGTCCACGATCCAGTCCTTGAACCGTTGCATCGCCGCGCGGCTGTCACTTTTCCACGGCGACAGCATGTAATAGGGGGACCGGATCGGATAGGCTTCTGCCACCTGCACCAGGCTGCCCCGGGCCAGGGCCTGCTCAATCAGCAACGACCGACCCAGAATGACCCCCACCCCGGCTTCGGCCGCCTCAATCGCCGTGACGGCCTGATCAAAGCGCAACCCATGGCTGACATCGCCGCGCGTGACACCGTATTCCATCAGGTAACGGGCCCAGTCGGGATAGGTGTCATTCACCCCGTCACGCCGCCGATCCACATGGACCAGCGGCGCCTTGGCCAGAATAGCGTGCCGATCATCGCCAAAGCGGGCCGACAGGGCCGGGGAACAGACAGGCACGCTGGCCTCTTCCATCAGCGGCTCGATGTGGCAATCCAGTTGCGACCGCCAGTTGCAAATGCGGATGTCGCTGTTCTGCAACTCGGCCTCCTGACGGGTCAGAAAGGTATGCACGCTCAGATCCACCGACTGCGCCGTCTTGATGAAATCGTTCAGGCGCGGCATCAGCCACAGCGATGTCACCGAAACCGAGGCCGAAACCGCCAGACGGCGCGTCGCCTCTTGCTCGGTGCGTTCCAACGACAAAATCGCCGTGTTGATCAGATCCAGCGCCTGGCTGATCCGCGCCACATTGGCCCGCGCTTCGGTGGTCAATTCGATCCGCGCATTCTTTCGAAGGAATAACTGAACTTGAAGAAATTCCTCCAACTGTCTGATTTGATGGCTAACTGCTGTCGGAGTCACACAGAGTTCATCGGCGGCCCGGGCCACCGAGCAATGCCGCGCAGTGGCCTCAAAGGCGCGGATGGCGTTCAACGGAACCCTTTTTCGCATGCGATACCCTCACGTCAGCACCCGCTCATTCCGACGCAGGGCCCGGGTTGGATCAAGCCAGATGGCAACAATGGGCCACGACAGATCCCCCCGTTCCCGAAAAGCGCAAAATTAACGGGCACCATGACCAGTGGATATGCCAAACAGGGATCCCCTATTCCGCTGCGGTCTGTTCGGCCTCGAATCGGACCTGACGGCCCAGGGCGATCCAGACAGCACAGCCCACCCCGATCAGGCAGCACAAACCGTTGAAACTGATCGCCGCTGACACCGACAGATGCTCGGCGATCCCCCCGGTCAGCATCGCCCCGATGGGCGAGGTGCCGACAATCAGAAACGTCACCATCGAGGCCACGCGCCCGCGCAACTGAACTGGCGAAACCATTTGCAGCGCGGTCTGGACCGAGGTCGAAAAGACAACAGCCGCCGCCCCCACCACCGCAAACAGCGCACAGGACACGACCAGTTCGGTGGTTTGGGCAATCGCCAGCAGCAAGATCCCAAAGACCAAACCCGCCATCAGAATGCGCGGCGCCGTCGGCTCACCGGCCCGGGCCAGCACGAAGATCGCGCAGAGCGACCCCGCCCCCAGCGACGAGTTGAGCAACCCGAACTCGGCCGGGCTGGCATTGATCAGATAGCTGGCAACCAACGGGATCATCGTGGTGAAATTCTGCCCGAAGATGCCGATGAACGCCGTGACCACCAGCACGAACCGCATTGTGTGCGAACGCAGCGCATAGCCCAGCCCCTCGCGCGTTGCGGCGATCAGGCCCACCCGCGGGGCCAGGCCCGGCGCCCCCGCCTTTGCGCCCCGGATGCTCAGTAACGTGGCCGCCGAGATCAGGTAGGTCGCGCCGTTCATGAAAAACGCGGCCGGCACATCGAGAAAGGCGATCACCAGCCCGGCCAGCCCCGGCCCGATCACCCGACCCAGGTTCTGTGCCAGGGCCCCCAGCGACATGCCATTGGCCAATGCCGCGCGGGGCACCAGATCGGCGATCACCGCCTGACGCAGCGGCCCATCAATGGCATTGACCAACCCCAGCACCACGGCCAGCCCATAAAGATAGCCCAGCGAAAAATGCCCCGTCACCAGCAGCAGCCCCAGACACAGCGTCTGCACCGCACCGACCAGCTGCGCCGCGATCAGCAGAGGCCGCCGGGCCACCCGGTCGGCCAGTGCCCCCCCGATCAGGGTGAACAGCAGGATCGGCATGAATTGCAACGTCGTGACCCAAGCCAGTGCCATGGGGCTGTTGTGGACCTCAAGGACCAGCCAGGCCTGCGCGGTAATCTGCATCCAATTTCCCGGCATCGACACCAGCGCCGAGGCAAAGAACCGCCGGAACGGAGGATGGGAAAGCGCGGCCCCCTCGGCGCCGCTCAGCCAGCGGGGCATGAAATCACGCCGCCCCGCTCAGCGCCGGCGCGGCGACCAGACGATAGGCCCCCTCTACCCGGTTCTCGGCAAAAGCCCAGCGGTCGCGGACACGGGCCTGGCGATCCATGTCGATCTCGGCCAGCACGACCTCATCCCCCATGGTTTCGGCCTGGGCGGTGATCTCGCCCTCGGGGGTGCAAATGAAACTGCCGCCGATGAACTCGGCCCCGTTCTCCATCCCCGCCTTGCCGGCCGCGATGGCCCATGTGCCGTTGGAATAGGCCCCCCCGCAGATCGCCAGTTCCGAGGCCCGCCGCGCCCCGGCCAGCGTCGCGCCCTCCATCACCGGGGTGTTGTAGCAGACACAGAACAGATCGGCCCCGTTCAACATCAGCGAGCGATAGCTTTCTGGGAAACGGCGGTCATAGCAGATCAACCCGCCGGCCCGCACCAGGCCCAGATCAAAGCTGGGAAAGCCAAGATCCCCGGGCGTGAAATAGCGTTTCTCCAATATGTTCAGCGCCTTCGAGGGATCGGGTTCCTGCTTGCCGGGGATGTGCACCTTGCGAAACAGGCCTCTGCGGATCCCCGCCCGATCGTAAAAGGCCATCGTGTTATACAGACCCGCAGGCGTTTCCTCGGCGTAGGAGGCCACCACCGCGATGCCACTGGCCGCCGCCGTAGCGGCGATCCGGTCCAGCGCCGCACCCACCGCAGACGGGTCGGTATAGACCCCCACATCCTGCACCTCGGCGGCGAAATAGGGGGTCAGCGCCAGTTCCGGCAACACGGCAATCTGCGCCCCCTGCCCCGCCGCCTCGGTCAACAGCACAATGATCCGGTCGGTTGTCCGGGCCATGGTTTCCGATGCGGCGCCCATCTGGATCGCCGCGGCCATGAATGTGGTCACATCCGTCATCCTTATGCCGATTTCATCATGCCCGGGGTCGCAGCCAGGATCTCGTGCGCGCGGGCCTCGTCGATCACATCGCAGATCTTGAACTGCATATCGAACAGGGCGGCGGCGTGGCTGAACTCCACCCGATCGAAAACCCCCTCTTCGATCACCTGCATCTTGTAGCCCATCGCTTCGCCATCGACACAAGTGGCCCGCACACAACCCGAGGTCGAATTGCCCACCACCAGCAGTCCGTCGATGCCTTTTTCCTGGCAGATCAGGTGCAGATTGGTGAAAGCGAAACAGGATGGCGTCTGTTTCTCGACCAGGATATCGCCCGGAACCATCGGCACCTCGGGCGGCACCTCGGATCGCGGGTCACTGGCGGCGAAGACACCGCCTGCGGCCCGGGCCAAGCCCGTAGAGCCGTGAAAGACGTGTTTCGAATAGATCACCGGCGCCCCCGCCAACCGCGCGGCGGCCAACAGGCGTTGTTGCACGGGGATCGCCTTCCACGCATGCGGCCCGCAGGAACCGGGGAACCTGTCCAGTTGGTCGACAATGGGCGCATCAATGCCGCAGGCCGTCACCTGCATGTCGACCAGAAGCAGCGCGTTCAGATGGCCGGGGCCGTGGGGCGTACGCAAGGAACGGCGGGCCACCAAGGCCTTGTCATCCTCGGTAAGAAAATTCTCCCACACTCGGGTCATGGCGTGCTCCTTTCGGCTGTTGTCCTGACCCTAGCCAGCAAAGCCGCAAACCGCTTACTGCGAAAAACTGGCAACGGGCCTGAGAAACCTTCAGGGCATAGCGCGCGCGACCGCACCTGAGAAAAGCTCAGCCGCGGCACAGGAATATGTCGTTTGGCGAACACCCTGATGCCCCCGACACTGGCGGAAAGGCGGATCACCGTCGCGGATGTCGTCCGTGGCACCGGCAAACCCTGTTCATCAACAGTTTTCGCAGAAAGGACCCCCCATGACACAGATCGGCGTTTTCCTTCCGATCGGCAGCCGCGGCTGGCTGATCTCGACAACCTCGCCCAAGACGATGCCCAGCTTCGATCTGAACAAGATCGTCGTTCAGCAGGCCGAACGCTATGGCCTGGATTTCGCGCTGTCGATGATCAAGCTGCGGGGCTATAACGGGCCCTCGGAATACTGGGTGCATAATCTCGAAAGCTTTACCATGATGTCGGGGCTGGCGGCCGTGACCTCACGGATCAAGCTGTTCGCCTCCTGCGCCATGCTGACGCTGCCACCGGCGCTGACCGCACGCATGGCGGTTACCCTGGAAAGTATCGCGCCCGGACGGGTGGGCGTGAACATGGTGACCGGTTGGCAGCCCAAAGAATATCAGCAGATGGGGCTTGAACTGTCACCCGAGCATTTCGCCCGCCGCTATGACTATGCCGCCGAATATGTCCAGGTCATGCAGGAACTGTGGCGGGACGGCGTGTCCAACTTCAAGGGCGATTTCTTTCAGATGGACGACTGCAAATTGTCGCCCAGCCCGACCAACGGCAAGATTCCGATCGTTGGCGCGGGCCAGTCCGAAAAGGGCATGGAGTTCGTGGCCAAATACGGCGATTACAATTTTGTCGGGGCTGGCGGCGATCTGAACGAAACCCAGAATTCCAAGGACATGGTGGCCAAGGTCAACGCCGCCGCCGAAAAGCACGGGCGTGACACAGGGGCTTTCCTGTTGCTGATGGTCATCGCCGACCGGACCGAGGAACTGGCCTTCGAGAAATGGGAACTGTATAAAAAGGGTACCGATATCGAGGCCCTGGAATGGCAGGCTGCGCAGGCCGGCCATGACAAGGTGGCCAAGGAAGGCTCGACCGCTTCGAATCTGGTGCGGGCCATCAAGGCACCCCAACCCACAGGGATGCTCAAGCTGATCGGGTCCTATGAACAGGTCGCCGCCATGCTGGATGAAATCGCTTCGACCCCCGGTTTGAAGGGGATCATGCTGACCTTCGACGATTTCATCATCGGGATCGAGCAATTCGGCCAATACATCCAGCCGCTGATGAAAACCCGAAACCCGTCACTGTCCACGGCAGTCGCGGCGGAATAACCGGTCCCGGAGGAGGGATCCCCAGCAGATCATCGTGGCTTCACCCCCATGATCTGCTGGGGCCTGTCTGTTTTGGCAGGGCTTTGATCCGAGAACCGGTGATCCCTTTTCGGACATCTTGCTCAGTAGATATACCGGATCTGGTCGGTCCAGTAGCGTTCGACACGACGCAGGGATCCATTGATGGCTTCAACACCATCATCTCCCAGAATCCCCCGGCTTTCCAAACCTTCGGCATGACGGGCGAACAGATCTTCCACGGTTTCACGGACATGCCGGCCCTTTTCGGTCAGCTTCACCCGCACCGAGCGGCGGTCAATATCGCAACGCTGATGGTGCATATAGCCCATCTCGACCAGTTTCTTGAGGTTATAGGACACATTCGAGCCCTGATAATAGCCACGGGTCTTCAATTCCCCGGCAGTCACCTCATTCTCGCCGATATTGAACAGAAGCAATGCCTGAACCGCATTGATTTCCAGAACGCCGACACGTTCGAATTCGTCCTTGATGACGTCCAGCAACAACCGGTGCAGGCGTTCCACCAATGCCAGAACATCAAGGTAGCCGCGCATGAAACTCTTGTCACCCGCCGCAGCAAGTTCGGGATGAATACTCATTCACTTTCTCCGCCAACCCTTTGGTTCAGCGAAGATCGCCGCGAAAGCCCAATATCCGGTTAAGCCCCGCGACCCAGCGAAATCCCCTGGCCAATCCGGCTGGAAATATGGCTGATCAGCGCCCCGTAGCGGTCCGGCGGCGTTTTCTGACCACTGAACCATTGGTAAAGATCATGGTCGTTTTCCGAGAGCATCGCTTCGTAAAGATCCAGATCCGAGGCCTCCAGATCTTGCAGATGAATTTCTGAGAATGTCCCGAGAATAAGATCCATCTCTTTGATTCCACGCCGATTTGAGCGCATTTTTAGCCGTTTCAGACGGGTCGTTCTGGTTTCAACAGTCATGTGCAGCCCCACAGCATATCTTGGGATGGTCACTCGGCGTGACCAGCCGGGCATCGGCCACGGCGGTCAGATCCGACAGCCAGTCATCGGTCCCGATCCCTGGTTGAAATGGCCAATCCGTCCCTGCCCTATCCGGACTGCCCTTAGAAAAAAACCTGGGGTGACGCAACGGAAAGCAAGTTGTCCCGCGCCCCAGTGGCCGTGATTCGCGATCCGGTAGCGCGGCAAGCCCCTGCCATATGGATACCGGGGCGCACGGCGCGGGCTGTCTGTTGGGACTTGAACCGTCATGGGGCAGACCCTAGGGATGTGTCCGCAGCTTTTCAACCGGAGCATCCCATGAGCTTTCTGTCCGATACCCTGGCGCGTGTGAAACCTTCGCCGACGATTGCCGTGACCAACATGGCGCAGGACCTGAAGGCCGCCGGCAAAGACGTGATCGGCCTGGGTGCCGGCGAGCCCGATTTCGACACGCCCCAGAACGTCAAGGATGCCGCGATCCGTGCCATTGCCGAAGGCAAGACGAAATACACCACGGTCGATGGGATCCGCGAACTGAAAGAAGCGGTCTGCGCCAAGTTCAAGCGCGACAACGATCTGGACTATACACCGGAACAGGTGACCATCGGCACCGGCGGCAAGCAGGTGTTGTACAACGCGCTAATGGCCACGCTGAACCCTGGTGATGAGGTGGTGATCCCGGCGCCCTACTGGGTCAGCTATCCCGACATGGTGCTGCTGGCCGGCGGCACCCCGGTGGTGGCCGAGGCCTCCAGCCAGACCGCCTACAAGCTGACCCCGGATCAACTGGAGGCCGCGATCACGCCCAAAACCAAGTGGCTGATCTTCAACTCGCCCTCGAACCCGACCGGGGCCGGCTATACCCGTGACGAATTGCGCGCCCTGACCGATGTGCTGATGCGCCATCCCCATGTCTGGGTGATGGCCGACGACATGTATGAGCACCTCGTCTACGATGATTTCGAATTCACCACCCCGGCCCAGGTCGAACCCCGCCTCTATGAACGGACGCTGACGGTGAATGGCGTCTCCAAGGCCTATGCGATGACCGGCTGGCGGATCGGCTATGCGGCCGGGCCGGTGGCACTGATCAAGGCGATCGGCAAGATCCAGTCACAATCCACCTCGAACCCTTGCTCGATCAGCCAGTATGCGGCGGTCGAGGCGTTGAACGGGCCGCAGGATTTCATCGAAGCCAACAAGGCAATCTTTCGCCGCCGCCGCGATCTGGTGGTGAAGATGCTGAACGACGCCCAAGGCGTGACCTGCCCGACACCGGAAGGCGCCTTCTACGTCTATCCCTCGATCCACGGCTGCATCGGCAAAACCAGCAAGGCCGGTACGAAGATCGCCGATGACGAAACCTTCGCCAAAGCACTGCTGGAGGAAACCGGCGTGGCCGTGGTGTTCGGCGCGGCCTTCGGCCTGTCCCCGGCCTTCCGGGTGAGCTATGCGACATCGGATGAGGTGCTGGTCGAGGCCTGCACCCGGATCCAAGGATTTTGCGCAGGGCTTAGCTGACCGGATCGTGGTCCGGCCCGGGCGCACGTGCCGGGCCGGTCCAGAAGCGTTGCATCGTCGTGCCAGCGGCACAGAACAGCCCGACGGCCAGCCCGACCCAGATGCCGACACCGCCCATGCCCAGCGGAAAAGCCATCACATAGGCGATGGGCGCCCCCAGCAGCCAATAGCTGACCGTGGCATAGATCATTGGCCGGCGCGTGTCCTGCACCCCGCGCAACAGCCCAAGCGCCAGCACCTGGGCGGCATCGGCGACCTGGAACAAGGCGGCGGCGGCCAGAAAGATGCGCCCCACCGCCAGAATGGCGGCTGTTTCCGGGGCATCGGCGCTGAGGAAGCCCAGAAACAGCGGATCCGGCATGGTCAGGAAAACGATGATCGTTACGAGTGCGATCATGGCCGAGATCATCATCGCCGCCATGGCCGCCCGGCGCAGGAAAAGGACGTCCCCCCGCCCATAAGCCCGCCCGACACGCACCGTGGCTGCCTGGCTTAAACCAATATGGATCATGAAGATGAAGGCCGAGAGTTGCAGGGCAATGCCATGGGCGGCCAGCGCGACCACACCGACCCACCCCATCATCAGGGAACTGAAGGCAAACAGCCCAACCTCGGCCAGGTTGGTCACCGCAATGGGCCAGCCCAGACGGAACACCCGGGCCAGGGCGGGACCATCGGGGCGCCAAAGCCGGGCGAAGATCTGATGCTCGGGCAATTTGCGCAGACCATAGGCGGCAAACAGAACGAACGTCGCCATATGCATCAACACCGATGCCAGCGCCGCGCCGCGCACGCCCATCTCGGGAAAGCCGAGATGGCCGAAGATCAACAGCCAGTTCAGCCCGATATTGGCCGCCGCCGCCGCCAGTGTTGCCAGCAGCACGATCCGGGTGTGTTCCAGCGCGGACAGGTAGCTGCGCAGAACCGTGGCGGCCAGGGCCGGGATCAGGCCCCAGCCCGCAACGGCCAGATATTCGCCGCCCAGGCGGGCAATCTGGGCATCCTGTCCCATGGCCAGAAAGACCGGCTCGAAGACCAGCAAGACCGGCATCGTCAGCACCGCGAACCCAACCGAGGCCCACAGCCCCATCCGCGTTACCCGGCGGATCTGTCCGTCCTCGCCGGTTTCGTGCGCCGCCGCGACCAGGGGCATGACGGCAAAGCCGAATCCCGCCCCCATGACAATGACGGTCAACAGCACGGAATTGGCCAGCACCAGCGCCGCCAGCTCCGGCACGCCGTACCAGCCCATCATCAGTGTATCGGTCAGCTGGATCAGGAACTGTGCCACCTGGCTGCCGACAAGGGGCAGCGCCAAGAGGGCGGTGGCCTTCACATGGCCGGGCAGGGACTGGGATGTGGACATGCCCGCCCTTACCTGTCCCGGACGCCACGGACAAGCACCGCGCACCCGGGACGGGATCGGATCGGTTTGTAGAAAGGGGCCGGCATCATCGCGCCAGCGCGCCACAGCCCTCCATGGTCCAGCAGATCAAGCCGCGCCAGCGCGCCGGACCGGGGCTGAGGCCCCACCCCCGTGAGCGATGCGTTACGGAAGCCGTGGTAGCGCGCTCTCGGGGCCAGAAACAAACAGCGGACAAGCGCCGGGCCGTGGGCCGGTCCAACGCACAGCAAAGCGCCCGTTCCGGGCTTGTTCCGCGCCGGGAAGAGATGGGCCATAATCTGCGGCTTTGGCCTGCGCACAGGACCGGCCCTGTTCACGTCCCCACCTGGGCCCCAACGGGCCGGGGTTACTGAACCTCGACTGCCCGGCTGAAGATCTGCGACAGGCTGCCCCGGCGGAAGCTGCGCAAGCTCATCCGTGCCGGAACCACGCGGATCCCCGCCGTCAGATCGTTATATTGCGGCTTGCCGCGATACTCATCCACCGCATGCCCCCACAGGGCAAACAGGCTGATCGCAGAGCCCTGCGGGCGATACTCGGTCCCGATGGTATACAGCAGACCGTCGCTGTCGCCCTCCAGTCCGGCATCCACCGCCCACTCGCCATCCAGCCAGATCGTCGCCGTTGCAATCCCGAAGGCCGAGGCCCCGTCACGGCCATCCACTTCGCCATGATCGGCCACCCCCTGGAACCCGACGACACCGCGCCAGTCCAGGGCCGTGCCGAAATGCTGGATCCCATAGGCCAGTTCGGCCGTGGTGCTTTGCTGATCATCGTGGCGCAACCGGGCCCCCAGGGCAAAACGGTTATCCCCGACACGGCGGGCGAAATCGACCTCAAGCCCGGTATTGGCCGGGTAGGAGCCACTGAAATCCTCGTTATCGACCCCCAGTTCCACGGCCGTGCGAATCCGTCCCGACATGGCCGACCAACTGTACCCGGCCGTCAAGCGAAAGATATCGTTGTCGCGCCGGTCGATGGTATGGCGGGCCGAATAGGCCAGAGCCCCATCAAAGCGCGGAACATCCTGGGCCACGGCCGGATGGCACAGGATACAGCCCAACAGCGCCACAATCGTCTTTTTCATCGCTCTGCCTTTTCATGATTATAGCGCAGTTATGGGGGATTGGTGCCATTGCACGCCTATCGGCGCAAGCCGCGCATTGCCCCCCGCCCCCATGATCTCGTAATGTGGTGCAAACAGAAAACAACGGGCAGTCACATGGCAGAGGATCTTCTTTCCGGAACCGACCGCGCCGCCGCGGAATACGGCGCCGACAGCATTGTCGTGCTGGAGGGGCTGGAACCAGTGCGCAAACGGCCGGGCATGTATATCGGCGGCACCGATGAACGCGCCCTGCACCATCTGGTGGCCGAGGTGCTGGACAACGCCATGGATGAGGCCGTGGCCGGCCACGCCACCCGGATCGAACTGGAAGTGCATGGCGATCATTCCATCACCATCCGCGATAACGGCCGCGGCATCCCCGTGGATCCCCATCCCCGCTTTCCCGACAAATCGGCGCTGGAGGTAATCCTGTGCACACTGCATGCCGGGGGCAAGTTCGACGGCAAGGCCTATGAAACCTCAGGCGGGTTGCATGGCGTCGGTGTATCCGTGGTCAATGCGCTGTCCGATCAGCTGCGGGTCGAGGTGGCGCGCAACCGCACGCTCTATGCCCAGGAATTTTCCCGTGGCCTGCCCCAGGGGCCGGTTCAGGAAATCGGCGCGGCCCCGAACCGGCGCGGCACATCCGTCACCTTCCACCCCGATGCCGAGATCTTCGGACATCTGCGGTTCAAGCCGGCCCGCCTGTTCAAGATGGCGCGCTCCAAGGCCTATCTGTTCTCGGGCGTCGAGATCCGCTGGAAGTGCCACCTGGACGAAGACGACACCCCGAAAGAAGCCACCTTCCACTTTCCCGGCGGCCTGGCCGATTACCTGAACGAAACCCTGGGCGCGGCGGCCACCTATGCGGATGCGCCTTTCGCCGGCAAGGTATCCTTTCAGGAACGCTTCAATGTGCCCGGATCGGTCGAATGGGCGATCAACTGGACGCCCACGCGTGACGGCTTCATCCAGTCCTACTGTAACACCGTGCCCACGCCTGAGGGCGGCACCCATGAGGCCGGCTTCTGGGCTGCGATCCTCAAGGGCATCCGCGCCTATGGCGAGTTGGCCAGCAACCGCAAGGCCAGCCAGATCACCCGCGAGGATCTGACCGCCGGCGGCTGTGCACTGGTGTCCTGCTTCATCCGCGAACCGGAATTCGTAGGCCAGACCAAGGACCGCCTGGCCACGACCGAGGCCGCCCGGCTGGTCGAAAACGCCGTACGCGACCGCTTTGACAACTGGCTGGCGGCGGATACGAAATCGGCAGGCGCAATCCTGGATTTCCTTGTGCTGCGCGCCGAGGAACGCCTGCGCCGCCGCCAGGAAAAGGAAACCGCCCGCAAAACCGCCACCAAGAAACTGCGCCTGCCCGGCAAGCTGGTGGATTGTTCGGCCACCAATCGCGATGGAACGGAACTGTTCATCGTCGAAGGTGACAGCGCCGGCGGCTCGGCCAAGATGGCGCGCGATCGCAAGACCCAAGGCTTGCTGCCCCTGCGCGGCAAGATCCTGAACGTTCTGGGGGCGGCGTCATCCAAGCTGGGGCAGAACCAGGAAATCGACAACATCTGTCAGGCCCTCGGCGTCAGCATGGGCAGCAAGTTCCGCGTCGACGATCTGCGCTATGACAAGGTCATCATCATGACCGATGCCGATGTCGACGGGGCCCATATCGCCGCGCTGCTGATGACCTTTTTCTTCTCGCAGATGCGGCCGCTGATCGACCACGGCCACCTGTACCTTGCCTGCCCGCCCCTGTTCCGCCTGACCCAGGGCGCTCGACGCGTCTATTGCCTGGATGAGGAAGAGCGCGAGGCCTGGATGGCCAAGGGGCTGGGCGGGCGCGGCAAGATCGACGTCAGCCGCTTCAAGGGGCTGGGCGAGATGGACGCCAAGGATCTGAGGGACACCACGATGAACCCCGACACGCGCCGCCTGATCCGGGTCAGCGTGGATGATGACGAACCGGGCGAAACCGACGATCTGGTGGATCGGCTGATGGGCAAGCGCCCCGAGATGCGATTCCAGTACATCCAGGAAAACGCACGCTTCGTCGAAGAGCTGGACGTCTGATATCGCCCGGACAGGGGCCGCTTCAGTGGCAATGCACCTTGCCGGTCGCCGTTTCCATATGACAGCACTGGCCCGGAGGTGAGGATTTCCGGCATCCCCCGCCATGGGACAACGCCTGAACCGCGCTGTCAGCGGCGACCGGCACAGCTGCGTCAAGCCCCCCGACGGCACCGATCAGGGCAAAGCCCACCGCAACAATGATCTTCATTGAAAGACACCTCGCTTTAATCTGAAACAGATTAGGGGCCCGCCGGCGCGCGCACAAGCGAAACGATCGACCATGGCCAGCCGCCATGACATCTTCCGTTTCCCCACGCTCTGGTCTAGACACGCCCCGCGTAACCGGGGGCTAGCCGCATGACCGAACCGAAGATCACCGATGACCTGATCGCCGCCCATGGGCTGACGCCCGGGGAATACCAGCAGATCCTGGAAATCATCGGACGCACACCCAGTTTCACCGAGCTGGGGATCTTCTCGGCGATGTGGAACGAACATTGTTCCTACAAGTCCTCGAAGAAGTGGCTACGGACCCTGCCGACCACGGGCCCTCAGGTCATCTGCGGCCCCGGTGAAAATGCCGGCGTCGTGGATATCGGTGACGGGCAGGCCGTGGTCTTCAAGATGGAAAGCCACAACCACCCCAGCTATATCGAGCCCTATCAGGGCGCGGCCACCGGTGTGGGGGGCATCCTGCGCGATGTTTTCACCATGGGCGCCCGGCCCATTGCGGCGATGAATTCGCTCAGCTTCGGGGCACCGGACCATCCCAAGACGCGGCAATTGGTGCACGGCGTGGTGGCCGGTGTCGGCGGCTATGGCAACTGTTTCGGCGTGCCCACCGTCGGGGGCGAGGTACGGTTCCATCCGTCCTATAACGGCAACTGTCTGGTCAACGCTTTTGCCGCCGGTCTGGCCGATGCGGATGCGATCTTCTACTCGGCGGCCTCGGGCGTCGGCATGCCCGTGGTCTATCTGGGCGCCAAGACCGGGCGCGATGGGGTTGGCGGGGCCACCATGGCCTCGGCGGAATTCGACGACACGATCGAGGAAAAACGCCCCACCGTGCAGGTTGGCGATCCGTTCACCGAAAAGCGCCTGATGGAGGCCTGCCTGGAACTGATGGCCACCGGGGCCGTCATCTCGATCCAGGATATGGGCGCAGCCGGGCTGACCTGTTCCGCCGTGGAGATGGGCGACAAGGGCGGCCTGGGCATCCGGCTGAACCTGGATCGCGTGCCGGTGCGCGAAGAGAAGATGAGCGCCTATGAAATGATGCTGTCGGAATCCCAGGAACGGATGCTGATGGTCCTGCGCCCCGAGAAAGAGGCCGAGGCCAAGGCGGTGTTCGAGAAATGGGATCTCGATTTCGCCATTGTCGGGGAAACCATCGCCGAGGATCGCTTCCTGATCCTGCTGGGTGACGAGGTGAAGGCCGATCTGCCGCTGTCGAAGCTGGCCTCCAGCGCGCCGGAATACGACCGCCCCCATGTGCCCACCCCGGCCCCAACCGAGGATCCCGGACTGGCGGCACGTATCGCCGGGCTAGACCCGATGGACGGGCTGCGCGCCCTGATCGGCAGCCCCAACTACGCCTCGCGCGCCTGGGTCTGGGAACAGTATGATACGATGGTCATGGGCGATACCGTGATCACCCCGGGCGCGGGCGCGGGCGTGGTGCGCATTCATGGCACCGGCAAGGCGCTGGCCTTCACCTCGGATGTGACGCCGCGCTATGTCCGCGCCAACCCGGTCGAGGGCGGCAAGCAGGCCGTGGCCGAGGCCTACCGCAACCTGTGCTCCGTGGGCGCCCGGCCCCTGGCAACCACTGACAACCTGAATTTCGGCAATCCCGAAAAGCCCGAGATCATGGGCCAGTTCGTCGGCGCCATCCAGGGCATCGGCGCCGCCTGTACCGCGCTGGACATGCCCATCGTCTCGGGCAATGTCAGCCTTTACAATGAGACAGATGGCCAGGCCATTCTGCCCACGCCCACCATCGGCGCGGTCGGGCTGATCGACGATCTGGATGGGCTGATCGGAGGGGTGCTGGCCGAGGGCCATGTGCTGCTGCTGCTGGGCGAAACCAGGGGGCATCTGGGCCAATCCGCCTTGGCCGCCGAGATGTTCGGCCTGGAAACCGGCGATGCGCCGGCCGTGGATCTGACTGCCGAGTGCGCCCATGGCCGCTTTGTCCAGGAACATCGCGGGCAGATCGCGGCCTGCACCGACCTGTCCGATGGCGGGCTGGCGCTGGCCGCCTTCGATCTGGCGGCCAAGGCGGGTCTGGGTCTGACGCTGGAGGAAAGCGATCCGACGCACCTGTTTGGCGAGGATCAAGGCCGCTATCTGATTGGCTGCACCCCCGGGAATGCCAGCACGCTTCTGGCTGCGGCACAAGACGCCGACCTTCCCCTGCGACGCATCGGCACGGCGGGCGGCGACAGCCTGTGCATGGGCACCGCAACAGCCCCGCTGGCGGATCTGGTGGCGCGCTACCGCGCCGGCCTGTCCGCCGCGATCGACTGACCCGGCCCGGGCCCCGCTTGCGGTCGACCCGGTGCCGTTCTACATCTGGGCCAAGGAGATGCCGCCATGCCAATGCAAGCCCACGAAATCGAAACCCTGATCCGGGAAAGCTTCCCTCAGGCGCAGGTCACGATCACCGATCTCGCCGGGGACGGGAACCACTTTGCCGCCGAGGTCGTGGATGAAAGCTTTCGCGGCATGAACCGGGTTCAGCAGCAACGTGCCGTCTATGCCGCGCTGAAAGGCAAGATGGACGGCAACCATGGCGAATTGCACGCCCTGGCCCTGACCACCAAGGCCCCCGACTAGACCACGCCTGCCGCCCTGCCCCACCGGGCCGGCCACGGGCGATCCGGCCGCGACAAGGATAAGAAGGTAATCCCATGACCGACGCGAAAACCCAGATCGAAGAAACGGTAAAACAGAACGATGTGGTTCTGTTCATGAAAGGCACGAAAAGCATGCCCCAATGCGGCTTTTCCAGCCGCGTGGCAGGGGTTCTGAACTACATGGGCGTCGCGTTCGCCGATGTGAATGTGCTGGAGGATGACGCGATCCGCCAGGGCATCAAGGATTTCAGCGACTGGCCGACCATCCCCCAGCTTTACGTGAAGGGCGAGTTCATCGGCGGCTGCGATATCATCACGGAAATGACCCTGTCAGGCGAGTTGGACCAGCTGTTCACCGACAAGGGCGTGGCCTTCGACAAGGACGCCGCCGACAAGATCCGCGAAGCCAACGCCTGATCAACAGCCCCCTTCCCAGCGGGGGGCAAACAGGTGTCGGCTGTTTCTGGCTTTTCGTCAGACTTCTGACCGCAAAATCAGTGCGGATTTCCGTGTGAAGAGCGGCAAAAGCCAAGGCCGAGGCCTTTGTGTCCGGGTCGTCCTGCCCAACAGAGGGCGCGCCTGCCCGTGGGATGGCGCCGCCAACGGCTGAGCGACGCGCTTTATCGCGCCACCCACATTTCTTCGCGGGGCTGGTGCGCTGACATCAGCCAAGCGCCAGCCCGCGGGGACGGGCGGGCACTCGCCCGGCGGGCCTGCGGCCCTGGTTCCGGGCTGAGCGGGGAGGAGAAAATGGTGGACCGAACCGTCCTTCGGCCCGGAATCAAGCCCGTAGGGCGCCGCGCCATCACTGGGGCGGCCCGCGGTCTGGCGCTGGCGCGATTTGCTCTGCTGATGGCAACGGCTGCTTTACCCCGCACAGCCACTTCGGCAAAGGCCAGGTCTTGTGGCGATCTCAGCCCTGCTCTTCTTCCAGTTCCTCGGCCAGCGCCTCGGCCCGGGCGGCCAGTTCGGCCAGACCGTCGCGCAACGAGGCCGGGATGACAGGCACCTCAACGCGTTCCGGAACCGGGGCGGGCATGCCTTGGTATTCGCGCAATTCCTGACGCAGGCGTTCCACCTCTTCGGCCAGACCCGCGGTGCGGTCGGCCAGCATCAGCCCCGCCATCAGCAGCATCCGCGCCTCGGGCATCCGACCCAGTTGATCGGCCATGGCCTGGGCCTCGGCATCCAGAAGCCCGGCGGCGGATTGCAGATAGGGCTGTTCCCCGTCCTGGCAGGCGACCTCGAAATGACGGCCGCCGATGGTGATGCGAAGTTCAGGCATTGGTCATCTCTCCGGCAAGAAGGGGGCGCAACGACATCAGAACACTGTCGATCTCGGCACGGTCGGCATCGCGCGCAGCCTGCAAGGCATCCAGTTCCGCCTGCAACCCGTCATTAACCAGCGTAGCGTCAGGCAACCCCGCGGCATGGGCCTTGCGCAGCGCAGCATTGTTGCTGCGCAGTTGGGCGTTGACCCTGCGCAGCCCGTCCAATGCGCCTTCCATATCGGTCACCCGCGCCTGCAGTTCCTCAACGCGACCATTGGCCTGAAGCCCCTGAAGACGGTCGGCGCCCTCGTGGGCCTCAAGGGCCTGACGCAGGCGATCGATCTCGGCCCGGGCCTCGGCCAGGTCATCCTGTTGCCCAGCGTCCGGGGCCGGTTGGTCCGACAAGCGCCGGATCTCGGCCTGCAGATCGACAACCTGGGCCTGGCTGTCTTCCAGCGCCTTGCCTGCGGCTTCGGCATGACTGCGCGCCGCAACCAGTTCCGCCTCGACCGCAGGATCGACAGCCGCATCACGGGCGGCGCGCAGCTCGGCCTCCAGATCCTGCGCCCGCGCCTCGGCCGCACGTCGTGCCGCAAGCTGGGCCTCGGCGGCCTGACGCAGCCGGTCCAGCGCCGTGCTCAGGCGGCGTTCGAATTCGCTTGTCTCTGCCATCCAACGTCCCTCTTGTGGCCAACCCGTGTGCCGTGCCGGCGCGAATCACTTTTCGTTGACACAAGCAGGTGGCGGCCCTCACGACAACCCTTGGGAACCCTCAAGTGCCCCAAAAGCGGTGGAAAACAGCCCATTGGCTTGCACTTCCACACGCAATCGCTAAGAGGCATGGCATCGGCGCCGGCACGGGACCGGCGTCTCAACCGCCCATTTTCCGGAGCCAGCAGACGTGACCATGCAACCCCTGCGCGAGCGCGACCCCGCCCATTGGATGAAAGCCGCCGCCATCCGCACCCTCACGCTTGATGCCGTGGCCGGGGCGAATTCCGGCCATTCAGGCATGCCCATGGGTATGGCGGATGTGGCCACCGTTCTGTTCGAAAAACACCTGAAATTCGATGCCGCCGCCCCCGGCTGGCCCGATCGCGACCGGTTCATCCTGTCGGCTGGGCATGGATCCATGCTGCTTTACAGCCTGCTCTACCTGACCGGCTATCCCGAGATGACGCTGGATCAGATCAAGGCCTTCCGCCAGTGGGGGGCGCGCACGGCAGGCCATCCCGAATACGGCCACGCCCCGGGGATCGAGACCACCACCGGCCCGCTGGGTCAGGGGATCGGCACGGCAGTGGGCTTTGCCCTGGCCGAGGAAATCCTGCGCGCCCGCTATGGCAAGAAGATCGTCGATCACTACACCTATTGCATGGCGGGCGATGGCTGCCTGATGGAAGGGATCAGCCAGGAGGCCATCGCGCTGGCCGGACGTCAGGAATTGTCCAGGCTGATCGTACTTTGGGACGACAACGGCATCACCATCGACGGGCGGGTGGGTCTGTCCGACACCACCGACCAAATCGCGCGGTTCAAGGCCTCGGGCTGGTCTGTCTTCGAATGCGACGGCCACAACCCCGAAGACATCGACGAGGCCCTGACCGCCGCCAAGCGGACCTCGAAACCTGCGCTGATCGCCTGCAAGACCCATATCGCCCTGGGATCCAGCGCCCAGGACACATCCAAGGGGCATGGCGCACTGACCGACGCCAAACTGATCGCCGACACCAAGGCCGCCTATGGCACGCCCTGGGGCGCCTATGAGGTGCCCGCCGACATCAAGGCCCAGTGGGAGGCCATCGGCCAGCGCGGCGCGGCGGCCCATGCCGACTGGATCGACCGGCTGGCGGCACTGTCCACGGCCAAGCAAAAGGAATTCGCCCGGATCATGGCCGGCGAGACACCGAAAAAGCTGTCCTCGACCATCCGCGCCCTGAAAAAGCAGTTGGCCGAAACCCAGCCCAAGGTTGCCACCCGCAAAGCCAGCGAAATGACGCTGGAGGTGATCAACGCGATCATGCCGGAAACGGTTGGCGGTTCGGCCGACCTGACCGGATCCAACAACACAAAGACCGGTGGCATGGGCGTGCATGAGCCCGGCAACCGGGGCGGTCGCTATATCCATTATGGTATCCGTGAACATGAGATGGCGGCCGCGATGAACGGCATGGCACTGCATGGCGGCATCCGGCCCTATGGCGGCACCTTCATGTGCTTCACCGATTATGCCCGCCCAGCCATGCGCCTGTCGGCCCTGATGAAGCAGCCCGTGGTCTATGTGATGACCCATGATTCCATCGGGCTGGGTGAGGACGGACCAACCCACCAGCCGGTGGAGCACCTGGCCATGATGCGCGCTACACCGAACACCACCGTGATCCGCCCCGCCGATGTGACGGAAACCGCCGAGGCCTGGGAAATCGCGCTGGAAGATCGCGAAACCCCCACCGTTCTGGCCCTGTCACGGCAGAACCTGCCCGCCGTGCGGACCGAGTTCAAGACCAAGAACCTGACCCGCCAGGGTGCATATGTGCTGGCCGAGGCCGGATCCAAGCGCCGGGCGATCCTGCTGGCCACCGGATCTGAGGTATCGGTGGCACTGGCCGCGCGGGACATTCTGGAGGCCGAGGGCATCGGCACCCGGGTCGTGTCCATGCCGTCCTGGGAACTGTTCGCCCAACAGGAAGACAGCTATCGCCGCCGGGTCCTGCCCGCCGGTGCCGTGCGCGTAGCCATTGAGGCCGGGGTGCGTCAGGGCTGGGATCGCTGGCTGATGGGCGAACGCGGCCGGGCCGAGAAGGCCGGGTTCATCGGCATGCACGATTTCGGCCAATCCGCACCGGCCGAAACCCTCTATGAGGAACTGGACATCACCGCCGAGGCCACCGCCGCCGAGGTCCGCCGTCTGCTCGGCTGACAGAATCGGTTAACGCCGCCACAAACGCCTCGGCCCCCTCGGGCCGGGCAAAACCCGGGGATGCGGGCCCTGGCATGGGAAATCTCGGCTGAATCCTGCCCCCGGCCCGCATCCGTTTGCGCTAACTGAAAAGTTTTGCGCTAACATTATGAAACAGAAGGTTTTTCAGACTTTCTGGACAGCCCCCACTTCTGTATACAGACGGCGAATGAAGGTGCGAGGGGCGGATATGACAGTCACGATTGGGATTAACGGTTTTGGACGGATCGGGCGGTCTACACTGGCCCATATCGCCGAAAGCGGGCGCAACGATGTACAGGTGGTCAAGATCAACGCCACCGGCCCGATTGAGACAAACGCCCATTTGCTGCGCTATGACAGTGTGCACGGCCGCTTTGGTGGCGATGTAATAGTTGACGGCGACACGCTGGATCTGGGCCGCGGTCCGATCAAGGTGTTCTCGACCTATGATCCCAAGGAACTGGACTGGTCGGGGGTCGATGTGGTGCTGGAATGCACCGGCAAGTTCAACGCCCGCGACAAGGCCGCCGTTCACCTGGATCAGGGCGCCAAGCGCGTGCTGGTGTCCGCCCCGGCCAAGAATGCCGACAAGACCATCGTCTTCGGCGTCAACCACCGGGAATTGCTGGCCGAACACAAGGTCGTCTCCAACGGGTCGTGCACCACCAACTGTCTGGCACCGCTGGTCAAGGTGCTGAACGACGCCATCGGCATTGAGCGCGGCATCATGACCACGATTCATTCCTATACCGGCGACCAGCCCACACTGGACCGCCGCCACAAGGATCTGTATCGCGCCCGTGCCGCCGCCATGGCCATGATCCCCACTTCGACCGGCGCGGCCAAAGCCCTGAAAGAGGTGCTGCCCGAAATGGCCGGCAAGCTGGACGGATCCGCCATCCGCGTGCCGACACCGAATGTCTCAGCCGTGGATCTGACCTTCGAGGCCGGCAAGGACGTGACCGTCGCCGACATCAATGAAGTCGTCCGCGCCGCTGCGGCGGGCCAGATGGGATCGGTTCTGGCCTATGATCCCGAACCGAAGGTCTCGATCGACTTCAACCACACGGTCCATTCCTCGATCTTCGCCCCTGACCAGACCAAGGTTGTCGGACGCCGGACCGTCCGGGTTTTGGCCTGGTATGACAACGAATGGGGCTTTTCCGCGCGCATGGCCGATGTAGCCGGGGCCATGGGGCGTCTTATCGACTGAAGATCCGGGCCACCTTTTTGGCCCGCCCCATCCGAAACGATCCTCTCACGGCGCGGCTTTCCGCGCCGTTTTCGTGTGTGCGCCGCATAGCTCAGCCTCCATGTTAGCGCTACCAACTGCGTACTCCTACGGATAGGGTGCCCCTGCGGATACGGCGATTCGGCCCCAAGCCTTCGGTCGCCGCCCCTTTCAGCCCCATGATGACGCGCCCCGGAGGTTCCAATGACCGTAAAACTTGCCATTAACGGATTCGGCCGCATTGGCCGCAACATCCTGCGCGCCATCGCCGAAACCGGCCGCACGGATATCGAGGTCGTGGCGATCAACGATCTGGGTCCTGTTGCGACCAATGCGCATCTGCTGAAATATGACAGCGTCCACGGCCGCTTTCCCGGCAAGATCAGCATCGGCGATGATTGCATTGATATCGGCCAGGGCAAGATCCGGGTCACCGCCCTGCGCGATCCCGCGGCCCTGCCCTGGGACGGAGTCGATGTGGCACTGGAATGCAGTGGCCAGTTCACCGATCGGGACAAGGCCGCCCGTCATCTGGAAAACGGATCCAGACGGGTTCTTGTCTCGGCCCCGGCCAGCGGCGCGGACAAGACCATCGTCTATGGCGTGAACCAGACCACCCTGACCGCCAAAGATCTGGTGGTCTCCAACGCGTCCTGCACCACCAACTGCCTGGCCCCGGTGGCCAAGGTGCTGCATGACGCACTGGGGATCGAATGGGGGTTCATGACCACGATCCACTCCTACACCGGCGACCAGCCAACGCTGGACACGCTGCACAAGGATCTCTATCGCGCGCGCGCGGCGGCCATGTCGATGATCCCCACCTCAACCGGCGCCGCCAAGGCGGTGGGCCTTGTCCTGCCGGATCTGAACGGCAGGCTGGACGGGGTTGCCATCCGCGTGCCCACGCCCAACGTCTCGGCCGTCGATCTGGTCTTTCAGGCCAGCCGCGATACCAGCGCCGACGAGATCAACACCACCCTGCGCGCCGCCGCCGAGGGCCCCATGGCCGGCATCCTGGGCTTCACCGACGAACAGCTGGTGTCGATGGATATCAATCACGACCCCCGTTCCTCGGTGTTCCACGCTGATCAGACCAAAGTCATGAACGGACGGAACTGCCGGATCCTCAGTTGGTACGATAATGAATGGGGGTTTTCGAACCGGATGCTGGATACAGCGGCGGCGATGGCCCGGCTGATCTGAGGCCCGTTACCCGCCGCAGGCCGGCACCGGGCCATCTGCAACTTCCCGTGCCAGCAGACGGGCCAGCGCTGGTTCCGAGATCACCCCCAGCACCACGGTCCGTCCCAGCACCAGCCCCGGTGTCCCTGAAATCCCGAAGATTCGGGCAAGGGCTGCACTGTCGCCCAGATCCCTGGCCACGGCAGGCCCCGTCATATCAGCTGCCAGGCGATCCGGATCCAGCCCCACCCCTTCAGCCAGGGTGGCGATATAGGCCGGTGTCATCTGAAACCGTGCCCGATCAAGCCGCCGATGAAACGCGTCATAGGCTCCCTGGCGTTTCGCCGCCAAGGCAGCCTGCGCGGCCAGGACGGAATCCGGGCCCAGCAAGGGCAGCTCATGCCACTGGAGGCGCAAGGCCCCGCCGGCCCCGGCCTCCAGCCGGCGCAAATGCCCGCCCAGAACCCGGCAGAACGGGCAGTTGTAATCGGTGAAATAGGCTGCTGGCACGATCCCCTCGGGTGCCGGTCCGCCAAAAAGCGCAGCGCACAGATCGTCGGGTGGCGCAGCCACGTCCTGCGCCCCGCCCCCCATGCCCAGGAACGGGTCAACCCCGCCGGACGCCCTGCCTTGCCCGGCCAGGCGGCGAAATCCAGGTGGCTGGGACAGCGGCGCGAAGGCAAGATCCGGGGACAGGGCCACGCGCACCTGCGGCAGCCCCCAACGCAGCCCGGCAACCCCGCCCAGACCGGCAAGCGCCAGTCCGCCCCATCCCAGCATCCGCCGCCGGCCGTTCGATATCGGATCCATCCCCATCGTGGTCAACCCAGCCTCTGGCGGACTCCGGCAAGGATCGCAGCCGCGATCAGGGCCCGGCGGGTTTCATCCGTTTCAGTCATGGCAGGGCTTCCTTGTCGGTCACGTTCATTCCGATGATGGCGAACAGGCCGGCCCATATCACGAAAACAAATTGTGAAGAGTGCCGCATATTCTTCTGTTTTTATTGAATATCGAAAATCACCCCTGTCCCTTCCACGGCACCAACCGGCGCTCGGCCCAGCGGATCAGCAGATCAATGCCATAGCCGATCCCGCCGATCAGGGCGATTCCCAGGATCACCACATCGGTCATCTGGAACTTGGAAGCGGCAATGATCATCATCCCCGCCCCCTTTTGGGCCGCGACCAGTTCGGCGGCCACCACCGTCCCCCAGCACACCCCCATTGCGACACGCGCACCGGTGAAGATCTCGGGCAGGCTGTTGGGTACGATGACATGACGCAGGATCTGCCTGCGACTGGCCCCAAGCGACAAGGCCGCGCGCAGCTTGGACACCGGGATCCCCGAAACCCCGGCCCGCGCCGCGATGATCATGATCCACAGGGCGGCAAGAAACAGCAAAACAATTTTGCCGGTTTCCCAGATTCCGAACCAGATGATCACCAGCGGGATCAACGCCAATGGCGGGACCGGGCGCATGAATTCCACGACAGGATCGAACCAGCCGCGCACCCAGCCCGACAGGCCCATCGCATAGCCCAACGGGATCCCCAGCAGTGATCCCAGCGAAAATCCCGCGATCACCCGCCACAGCGACCAGCCCAGATGCTCCCATAACGACACGTTTTGAAACCCGTTACGCGCGACATCCAGAAGGCGCAGGGCGACGGTCTCGGGGGCCGGCAACCAGATCGGTTCGATCCGCCATCCCCGGTCCGGCATGAAGCTCAGCGTCCCCTTCGGCGTCATCCCGACCCGCCCGTCAGCAACCATGACCTGCCCCCCCGGGGCGATCGGCTGACCATCAACGGCAATGACACGATAGCCCGCGGCCTGTCCGCCAACGTCATTGCCCGCCACCCGGATCAGCCCGGACCGCCAGGCCGCGATGGTTGCGGCGTCATCGCGGGCGAAACCGGACCCCGGCACGACCTGCGGCATCCGGGGCGCGGCCCCAAGCGCATGCACATGCACCCGAACGGTGGCCTGATCAGTCATCCCCGCCGCATTACGCGCCGTATAGGTAAACGCGGTCAGGCCGGTGAAGGGCCCCGGCACATGCACGGGCACCAGCCGCGATCCGGTAAACGCCCCCCAGATCAGACAGACGGTCAGCACGGACAGAACCGAGGCTAGCCGGTCGGGCCTCACCGCAGCTTCCTCGCCGAAGGTTGTCGCCCCGGGCGCAGCCGGTCCCCGGCGTTTCCGCAACAGGACAACACCGGCCCAGGCCACCGTGAAGATCCCGATGTAGACCAAGGCAACGATCATGGGGTCCGCCCTGACCGGCCCATGATATCCTCTTCCATGTCCCAGATCATTTCCAGGATCTCATCGCGCCGCTCGGCAAAGCCGGGCGAGGCCTTGACCGCCCGCAGATCCCCGCCCACACCACGTTCGGCAAAGGGCAGCCGCACGTCGCGATGGATCCGGCCCGGGTGCGGCGCCATGACCACAAGCCGCGCGCCAAGCAGCAGCGCCTCTTCCACCGAATGGGTGATCAGGATGACGGTCTTTCCGGTATCCTTCCACAGTTTCAGCACCAGCCCCTGCATCTTTTCACGGGTCAGCGCATCCAGGGCCCCCAACGGTTCTTCCATCAGCACGACATCCGGATCGCCGGCCAGGCAGCGGGCCAGCGCGACGCGCTGCTGCATGCCGCCCGACAAGTCGTAAACCGGCCTCTCCGCGACCGCCCCCAGCCCCACCGTATCCAACAGATGCGCCACGATCCGGGCCCGTTCCCGGGCCGGCCGGCCCGTCATGCGTGGCCCGAAGCCGACATTGTCGCGCACGTTCATCCATTCGAACAACGCGCCCTGCTGAAACACCATGCCCCGGTCCGGGCCCGGGCCCGTCACCGGCCGGCCATTCAGGGTGACCCGCCCCGACGTTGGCGCCAGAAATCCCGCCAGAATGTTCAAAAGCGTCGTTTTTCCGCAGCCCGAAGGACCAAGAACGGCCAGCAACTCGCCAGATGCAATATCAAGCGAGATGTCCCCCAGCACTTGCACCGGCGCCGCGCCGCGCCGGGCAAAGGCCATGGAAACCTGGTCGATGATCAGTCCGGACACACGCGCCGTCACATGGCGCCTTGGGCGGCCGCCAGCGGCCCCGGTTCAACCGCGGCTTCATAGCTGTCAAGCGTCGCAGGGATCAGCTCTTCCTGCTGAAAGACCCGGGCGATCCCCAGCATCATCTGCTGAATACCGCCCCCCAGCCATTTCCCAGACAGCTGTTCCTCGACCGGCGGAAAGACGAAACCATCAATGATCGCGGCAGTGGCCTCGGGGTCGAGCCCCGCATCCTGGGCGATCACCGGCAGCATCTCGTCTCGGTGATCCCCGGAGGTCCACATGGCGTTCATCTCGGCGGTAACCTTCAGAAAGCGCGCGACCAGATCGGGATTGGCCGCGACAAAGCCAGCCGGCGCCGAGGTGACATCGAACACCAGGATGCCCAGGGCCTCCTTTTCCGCGCCAGTCAGCAGAACATTGCCGTGCGCCTTCATCCGGTTCAGCGCACCGCCCCAGCCGCACACCATGTCCAGATTGCCCTGGGCGAAGGCCGCCGCCCCGTCAGCGGGCGCCATATCGACGATCTCCATTGTGGCGGTATCGACACCGAAATGGGCCATCTGTTCGAGAAAGCCGAAATGGGCCGCCGTCCCCATGGGGACGGCGACGCGCTTGCCTTCCAGTTCCCCGGCACTGTCCTTGTCGATCTCCAGCGCCGTGGCCACCACGCAATTGTCGCTGTCGGCATAGGTCACCGTCACATCCAGAACCTGCAGGTCCTGCCCCGCCGAGGCCGCCACGACAAAGGGCGGCACCCCCTGGCTGAGCGCCATCTGCACATCCCCCGAGGCCATGGCCGCCGACATCGCCGTGCCGGTATCAAAGGCCACCCAGTTCACCCGCACGCCCGTTTCTGCGTCATAAATCCCCTTGGCCTTGGCATATTCGAAGGGCATGGGCAGTTCCGGAAAGTAGCCTACCGTGATTTCTGCGGGCTGGGCCAAGGCCGCCGGCGCCAAGACCAGTCCGGCCAGGACCAGTCCGGCAGATCGGGTCAAGCGCTGTGTCATGATCGTCTCTCCATACCTGCGGGCCCGGGACCGGGGCGCGCGCGTTGCCATCATGCCATTGGTCAACCGGATGGCGCGTGAAATCAAGCATCCAACGGAGAAACCCGGTACTGGAGCACGGGCCGATATATGCACATGCGATCTGTGCCACCGGTGCCATCCCGACCCCCTTTCCCGAACCGCGCACCGGCGGGCCGTTTCAAAGCAGGTCCCCCATAACGGCCCCGGCCGCGCGTCTTCAGGGGTCACTGCCGGGGCATTCTCCGCCACACGCCGCCCTGCAACGACAGGGGACAGCGGACGCCGAACCGGCACCCCCGATCAAGCCACCGGACCCGCGCCCTTCGGCACAGACGGCAAGGCGACGGGAAAACCTCAAGGCCGGCCCCCATGACACCAGGACGCTTCGTTCAGACACCTCCGGACAGGGTAATCACCTCACCGGTCATGAAACTACATGCATCGGAGGCCAGAAACAGGGCCGCGCCGACCATTTCCCGGGGCAATCCGGCCCGCCCCATCCAGTTCACCTGTGCCACATAATCGGCCCAGCCTTCGGGATCGGCCGTTTTCCGGTCCGCATTGCGATCGGTGTCGATCAGGCCAGGCGACAGGGTGTTCAGGACCACACCGCTTTGGGCATACTCCCGCGCCTGGCTCTGGATCAAGTTGTGTTGCGCGGCCTTGGTCGCAGCGTACGCGGTGACAACGGGCTTGGGCGCGGATTGGTTGATCGACCCGATATTGACCACCCGCCCCCAGCCCCGAGCAGCCATCGCCGGCAAACAGGCACGCAACATGTCGATGGTCGCCCGCAGATTGACGTCGATCTGCAAGCTGAGATCCGGATCGGTCAAATCCGCCAGCGGGGCGTTGACCTGGGCCGACGCGTTGATCACCAGAATATCCAGCCGACCGGCCCGATCCTCACACCTCTGGATCAGGGCCGCGCCTTGCCCGGGCCGGGCCAGGTCACCGGCGATGCCCTCGGCCTGCCCCCCGGCGCGACGGATCGCATCCACAGTGGCCATGACCGACGCGGGCGACTGGCCGTGCACAAGGACCCGCGCCCCGGCCCCGGCCAAGCCCTGGGCAATGGCCGCCCCGATCCCCCGGCTCGATCCGGTGACCAGGGCCGAACGGCCGGACAGGTCAAACACCTCTTGCGGAGAAAACCCCATCATTCGCCCTACCCCGCCGGCGTGAACAGATTGGAGGGCAGCCCGCACACCCCGGGCCGGCAGGAAAACACCCCGCCGGACAGCGGTGCTTCAGACAGGGTTGTCGCCGGCAACCGGGTTCGTGCACTGGTGATGTAAAGCGTATCCATCCCAGCCCCGCCAAAGCCCAGGCTGGTCGGGCGCGGTACCGGCAATTCGATCATGTAGTCCAGTCCCCCGTCCGGCCGGTAGCGGCGCACCCCCCATCCATCCCAGAGCGCACACCACACCCCCCCTTCACGGTCGATGGCCAGCCCGTCAGGCCGCCCGTCTTCCTGGGGGATCCGCGCAAAGATCCGACGATTGTCCAGCGTTCCGGTGCCTGGCGCGCTGTCATAGGCATAGATGATGCCCGGCACCGTATCGACGAAATAGAAAGTGCGGCCATCGGGGCTCCAACCCAGCCCGTTGGATACAGTGACACCGGTTTCCTTGCAGTCATATCCGCCATCGGGATCAATCCGATACAGCGCACCCGTCGGCTTGGCCGCATCCATGCGCATCGAGCCAACCCAGATCGCGCCCCCCTGCCCGACCTTGGCGTCGTTCAGCCGGTTTTCGGGCCGGTTCGCCTCGGGGTGGCACAGCGGCACGGTTTGGCCTTGCGCGAAATCCAGTGCCTCGATCCCGTCCAGCGTCGCGATCATCACCCCGCCATCGGCGCGCGGCAGAACCGCGCTGACCAGCTTGTCCAGCACACAGACATCGTTCACCCCCGTCTCGGGATCAAAGCGATAGACCGCCGGGCGCAGGATATCGACCCAATAGAGCCGCCGTTCCAGTGGATGCCAGACCGGGGCCTCGCCCAGTTGCGCCCCCCAGGGCAGGATGCATTCCAAATCCGCCATCTTGCGTGATTGCCTGTTGCGTGGTTGCGGGCGGGAACTGATGGCAACCGCCCCGGCCGATCCCGTGATCCGCCGTGCCGCCGCGATCAGATCCCGCCCGACCGGGTGAATATTCGTCTCATCCAGCCGCGAGGCCGGGCCCAGAACCGCCAGCGCCCCCAGTGGCGTGCCATCGGGTGCCCCGATCGCAACCGCCACGGCATTGACCCCGGGCAGGTGTTCCTCCAGCGACACCGCATAGCCGCGCGCCCGGGTCAGGGCCAGATCGCTGGTCAGCCCTGCCCGGCTTGTCAGCGTGGTGTCAGTAAAGGGTTCCAGCACCAGCCGGTCGATCAGCGCCCGGCCCGATGTCGGATCCTGAAACGCCAGCAGCGCCTTGCCCGCCGCCGTGCAATGCAGTGGCACCCGATGCCCGACATCAATCAGCACGCCCAGCCCCGCCCCCGATCGCGCCGCCGTGTAGGTAACCGCATCGCGATCCAGCATGCACAGGGCCACGGTTTCGCCCAGATCCTTGGACAAGCGGTCCAGTTCCGGCAGCGCCAGGGAATTCAGATCAAACGTATCCCAGACCCGGTGCGACAGTTCCAGGAAGCGCGGCCCCAGCGTGTAGGTGCCCTTGGCCTCGTCATGATGCACCAGACCAAAGGCGATCAGCGTGCGCAGAATCCGCGCGAAAGTGGGCTTGGGCAGTTCCGACAGCCGCATCAATTCTGCAAACCGCAGCGGCGTGTCGGCATCGGCCACCAGATTGAGCAGCGTCAACCCCTTGGCCAGCGCCGCCGCACCGGCCGGAACCGCCCCCTGCGGGGCCGTCACTTTTGCCGCCGCGCCCGTCTGGCCTCGGCCGCCTCGGTCAGCATCCGCTCGATTGTCCATTCCGGCGTGAACCCCAGCTTCGTCCGTATTTTCTCGTTCGAGGTCTCATAGTAAACACCGGCGCCAGGAAGATCGACCGTCACCACCGGATAGCCGGTGATCTCGGACATCTTTGCCAGGAGGGCCGGGAAATCGACCGGTGCCGTGGCGCCCAGATTGAATACCTCGCCCGCCGCCTCCGGATGGTCCAGTGCCACGACCAGCCCCTGAACCATATCCCGGGTATCCGTGATGTGCATGCGAAACGGCCGGCCCTGGTCGTTGCGCGCCAGGATGTGGGCGGGCTGGCCAGGATCGGCGGCTTCCAGCAGGCTGGCCACCACCTCATTGCCAAAGCCGCGCTGCTGGGCAACGCGCGGGCGCAGGAAGAACCGGGGGCCGGAAAATAAGCTGTCCTCATCCAGCAACTCGGCCGCGTTCTGGGTGTGGGAAAACCGCAGGATCACCGTCTCGAAGGATCCCGCCCGCTGGTGAAAGCGCACCAATTCCTCACCCAGCAACTTGGTCAGGCCATAGGGGCTGTTGGCCAGCAGCGGATGATCCTCGGTCACCGGCAGAAATTGCGGCGCGTTCTCGGGATAGACCTCGCCCGACGAGGCAAAGACAACACGACCCACCTGCGCCTCTGCTGCGGCCTCCAGCAGAACCCGGGTGCCCTCGACATTGGCCGCGAACATGGCCGCACGCTCTGCCGGGATCCAGGACATGAAGGCCCCCAGATGCAGGATCGCATCCATGCCCTCAACCGCGCGGGCGGCTGCGGCCGCATCGTCGAACCCGGCCACGACCTCATCATAACCCGCCGCCGTGCGCCCCGAAGCGCGCGCATCCATGCCGCGCACCGTATCGCCACGGGCCAGAAGCCGCGCAACCGCGCAGGACCCGACCCGGCCGGAAGACCCAGTTACCAGAACTTTCATCGTCTTTCTTTCATCGCTTGAAGGAGGAATGTCACGGGGCACCCCCGGCCACGAGATCGGGCAGGAACAGCGTGATCGTTGGGACCAGGGTGATCAGGATCAGCGTGACGATGATCGGCACATAAAAAGGCAGCATCGCCCGCACCAGGGCCCCATAGCTGACCTTGGCGATATCCATCATGATGAACAGGATCACCCCGAACGGCGGCGTGATGGAGCCGATCAACAGGTTGAAGATCATCATCACCCCGAACTGGGTGGGATCCATCCCAATGGCCTTGACCAGCGGCAGCAGCGTAGGCACTGCGATCAGCAGGATCGCCGTGGTTTCCAGGAACAGCCCCGCCGCCAGCAGCATCAGGTTGATCAGCAACAACAGAACGATCGGGTTCTCGGAAATTGCCAGCAACCCGTTTTGCAACATCTCTGGCACATTCAGCACCGAGATGATCCAGGAAATCGGCGCGGCACAAGCCAGGATGAAGACCAGCGCGCCGATGGTAAAGACGGTGGTGCGCAGCGCATCGAGAAAGCCCGCCCAGGTCAACTCGCGCGAGGCGACGCCCAGCACGATCGCATAAACAGTGACGATAGCGCCCAGTTCCGTCGGAGTGGCCACACCGCTCAGCAACCCGGCGACCAGCAGGACCGGCGCCATCAGCCCCGGCAGCGCCCGCCAGGCTGAACAGGTGACCTCACGAAACGAGGCCCGCGGACTGCGCGGTGAGGCCACCTTGCCGGTCACTGCCAGCCCATAGATGACCAGCATCAGGATGAAGCCCAGCAAAAGCCCCGGCAGGATCCCCGCCAGAAACAGCTTGGCAATGCTCTCGCCCGACAGCACCGCGTAGATCACCATGATCACGCTGGGCGGAATGACCGGCCCGATGATCGACGAGGCGGCAGTGACGGCGGCGCTGAAGGCACGGTCAAACCCGGCCTTGGTCATCGCCTTGATCTCGATCGCCCCAAGACCGGCGGCATCTGCCGTGGCCACGCCCGACATGCCGGAAAACACGATCGAGGCCAGGATGTTCACATGGGCCAGCCCGCCATGGATATGGGCGACCAGCGCCTTGGCAAAGGTAAAGATCCGGTCCGAGATGCCGGTGGCATTCATCAGGTTACCAGCCAGCACGAACAAGGGAATGGCCAGCAAGGGAAAGCTTTCCAGCGACGGGGTCATCCGCTGGGCAATGACCTTGAGCCCGGCAATGGCGAACAGCGGGTTTGTGCCCATCCAGCTCTGGATCAGGATGAACGCCACCGCCGCCGTCAGCATCGCGAAGGGCACCGGCATGCGCAGAAAAATCAGGCCAAACAGAATGGCGAGCAGAAGAAGGGCTTCCATATCAGATCAACGCCTCTTGTGCTGTCTTGCGTTCAAAGACCAGATCATAGGCGATGGCCAGGATGATCGAGCAGAAGCAGTAAATCAGCGGGTAGGAATTGTAGTAGGCCAGCGGAAAGTTCCACGGCAGCGACACCGTATTGCGCCGCATCTCGACCGTGACGATCGGGCCGATGCTGTCGAGGATCAGGATCAGCGTGATGATCGTGATCACCGCCATGATCACACCCAGGGCCCGGGAAATCCGCCCATCGGGAAAGAGATCGACAACGATGTGGCGCTTTTCCTTGGCCACCACCGCCGCCGACAAAAGGGTCACGTAGATGAACATGATCATCACGCTTTCCTCCATCCAGGGGACCGGCGCGCTGAAGATATAGCGGGCCACGATCTGCATGGCGATGGTCGCGACGATCAGCACCAGCAGGATCATCGTCAGGGTCAGTTCAATCTTGCCGGTCCAGGTGACGACGGCTTTCAGGATGCGTTGCATCGGCTCCTCCCTCGGGCGACGGGGCATGCGCCCCGACATGCCGCCGGACACGGGCGCGCGGATCCGGCGGCCGATGTTCAGTAGTTCTGAACCGCGTCAAACAGGCCTTCGCGCCACAGGCCCTCGGCCTCCAGCACGCCCACCGCCTCGCGGGCGATGGCCTGCAACCCGGTGGCGTCATAGGCGTTGATCGTGGCACCGCCGGCCTCCATCTCGGCCAGCACCTCTTCGCGGCGTGCGGTGGCATCCTCATAGGCCCATTGGGTGGCATCCTGTGCCGCCTGGGCGACGATGGCCTGATGTTCGGGTGACAGGCTGTTGAACTTGTCCTCGTTGATCAGGATCGTCGAGGTCGCCCAGACATGGTTGGTCAGGTAAATATTCTGCGCGACTTCGTGAAACCGCTGGGCGATGGCGGCGGTCGGCGGGCCCTCGGCACCATCCACGACACCGGTGCTCATGCCCAGGTAAACCTCGCTCCAGGCGACCTGGGTGGGCTGGGCCCCCAGCGCCTTCCACAGCGCCAGATAGGACGGGATCTGCGGGATGCGCATCTTGCGGCCGGCAAAGCTGCCATCGGCGCCCAGCGGTTGGGTCATGAAGGCCACACGCGGTTCCGTCGGGCCGGCCGACAGCACCCGGATCCGACCGGTTTCACGCATGTCGGTGACCAGTTCATCAAAAAGCGGACTGGCGAAGAAGGCCTGCATATGGGCACCATCCCGGAAGGTGAACCCCCAGGTCAGGATCTGCGTATCCGGTGCATAGGCCGACAGCCAGGCCGCTGCCGTCCCCAGTGCATCCAGCGATCCCGCCGAAATCTGATCCATCACCTGCGGTGGCGTGCCCAGCTGATTGCCCGAGATATAATTCACATCGATCTCACCGTTCGAGCGGTCCTCGATCAGTTTGGCGAACTGCGCGTTCATCTGATCCATGGGCGAGCCGATCGTATCGGCATTCACCAGCACCAGCGTCTCTGCCGAGGCGCCAAGCGCCAGCATGCCGGCGATAGCGGCCCCGGCCAATCTTCCGGCCAGTGTTGTCGTGACGTTCATGGGTTCCTCCTCCTCACGTTGTTTTGGATGTCTAGAGCGGTCGCAACAGGGCCAGCGCCGCGTCGGACGGCGCCACGCCCAGCCCCGGCCCGTCCGGGGGCGTATAGGCACCGGCCTGGCAATCCATATCGCCCCGCAGCAGACGGCGGTTCGGTTCAAAGATCGAATGCTGGAATTCGTGAAAGCGCGTCGCCGGCAAGGCACTGCTGGCCAGCAGGCTGGCGGCCAGGAAAATCCCGCAGCCGATGGTCGCATGGGGGATCACGTCGATGCCATATTCCTCGGCCAGCCGTCCGATGCGCATGAAATTGGTGATGCCCTTGTGCCCCATCTCCGGCTGAACAATGGCGATCTTGCACCGATCCAGACGATGGCGCATGTCGTGATCGGTACGCCATTCCTCGCCCACGGCGATCGGAACCGGGCTGCGCGCCGTGACCTGGGCCAGCGCCGAGATTTCCTCGGTGCGCACCGGCGCCTCGGCGAACCACAAATCATGGGGGGCCATGGCCTTGATCAGCGCCAGCGCCTCATCCGGGCCCTGGTTCCAGTGCATGTCCACCGCGATCCGTGCCTCGGGTCCCAGGGCCGCACGCAGGGTTTCCAGTTCGGCGGCCGGACCATCATCCGCAACGGGCATCGCAAACTTAAAGGCGTCAAAACCCCGCTCCTGCCAGGATACGGCAAGGGCCGCCCGCCGCATCCGCGTCGTTTCCGGCAGACCCGACACATAGGCCGGGATCCGTGCGTGCCGGGCACCGCCCAGAAGGTCGGCCACGGATCGTCCCGCCTGCCGCCCGGCAATATCCCACAGCGCGATATCCAGGGCCGCAAGCGCGTCGACATAAAAGCCACCCGTATAACCGCGCACGCGCATCAGATCATAGAGGTCATCATAGATCGCCGCCGGGTCCCCGGGATCACGCCCGATGGTAAAGCCGGCCAACAGATCGTTGATCAGCGCCCCGACCGCACCGGGGGCGACCAGCCCATAGGTCTCTCCCCAGCCGACCACACCGGCCCGCGTCTCGATCCGCACAAGAACCGAGCGATCGAAGACCGGATAGACCGTACGGTTGCCCTTGCGCACCAGATAGCCCTGGGCATTGGGTTCTTCACCCGCGCGTGCAGCCCCCAGATAGGGGGTATCGCGCGGCAAGGTCAGGCTAAAGACCTGAACGGATTTGACCGGATCAGACACCATACCCTCCGTCAGGCCGGAATGGCATCAAGGACGCCCAGTTCCGCCAGGTTCGCGTCAATATCGGCCATGGCGATGGCATCCATCTCAGGGGTGGGTGCGCGCACCACAGCCGTGTCCATCACACCGCGCCGCATCATCGTGTGCTTGGTCAGGCGCATCCGATACACCGCCTGAAGGGTCAAAAGCGGCAGGGTCCGGACATACAGATCCCGCGCCGCCGCCCGGTCACCGGCCCGCCAAGCCCGGTCCATGGCGACATGTTCCCCGGCGATTTCCAACGCCGGCATCGCCGCACAGGCCCCCCGGGTGTATTCATCCAGGATATAGCGGGCGCCCCCACCCCCGATCACCCCCAGAAGATGCGCGGGCCGATCCGCCAGAATCGCGGTGATCGCCGGACCGGCCGGCAGGGTTTCCTCTTTGACATAGACAATCTGCGGAATGGCGCGGACCACCCGCAGGATCGTGTCCGGCGACAGATCTGAGCCGCGCGGCGCTGGCGCATTTTGCAACACGATGCGCGCCTCGGGCAGGGCAGCGGCAATTTCGGCGAAAAAAGCGGTGACCGCTTCGGCCGTCGCCCCAATGGCCTTGGGCGGCTGGATCATCAGCCAGGCCACCCCCAGATCGCGCGCAACCTGCCCATGGGCGATAGCCTCGGCCGCAGTCTCGGCACTGGCCCCGGCCACGACAGGAAAGGCCCCGCCTGCGGCCTGCACGACCTCTGCCAGCAGGACGCGGCGCTCATCACCGCTGAGATGCTCAACCTCACTGGCAAAGCCGGGAAACACGACACCGCCAACCCCCGCCTGGCGCGCATAGCCCACCAACCCAGCCATCGCGGCACGATCCACTGCGCCGGTGGCGGTGAAGGGGGTAGGCAGAACGGGCAGGATCCCGGCAAGGGCGTTTTTCATGGCTTGGTCCATTATATGATACCTTATATCATTAATTGACACTACGAGGTCGCATCGCGTATTGCAAGCCCCGAACACGTCCCATCGCAACGTTCCGAAAGATCCCGCCCGTGCCCCAGGCCTCTGCCCCGCCCGTCGCCGCCACGCCCCACGTCATCATCATCGACTGGGGCACGACATCGCTGCGCGCCACGCTGGTTGATGCCGCAGGCACCGCAATCGCCGCGCTGGAAAGCCTCCGTGGCATCCAGGCGATCCCTGCCGGCGCCTTCGCGCCCGAACTGATGCAAACCATTGGCCCCTGGCTGGACCGCTATGGCGCGCTGCCCGTCATCGCCCTTGGGATGATCACCAGCCGCAATGGCTGGGTTGAGGTCCCGTATGTCCCGTGCCCGGCTACAGCCCGGGATCTGGCCGCAGGGGCTGTGCACCGCCGCCTGCCCAACGGATCCGACCTGATCCTGCTGCCCGGCCTGACCGATCACAGCCGCCATCCCTTTCCCGATGTGATGCGCGGCGAGGAAACCCAGATCGTCGGCTACGGGCTGGACGGACCCGCGACGTTGGTCCTGCCCGGCACCCACAGCAAATGGGCGCGCTTGGCAGAGGGCCGGATCGCGGGCTTCCAGACCTTCGTCACCGGCGAGGTCTTCGCCCTGCTGTCCCAACACTCTTTCATCGCCAAGGCCGCCGGCACCGCCAACGCTACAGCGAACTGGTCCGCCTTTGAGCGGGGCGTTCAGATCGCCAGGGACACCACGGGCAGCGACGCCGCCTTTCTGACCCAGATCTTTTCGGCGCGTACCGGGATGCTGGCCGATCAGCTGAACCCAGCCGACCTGCGCGACCACGTGTCCGGCCTGCTGATCGGGGCCGAGTTCCGCCAGGCCCGGGATGCAGGTTGGTTCACCCCCGGTGAGCGTCTCGGCATCGTCGGCAATGACGGGCTGAACGCCCGCTATGGCCGCGCCGCCAGGGTGTTCGGGCTGATCGTCGCGGATGGCGGTACAGCAGCAGCCATCCACGGCGCGCTTGAAATCTTCGCCCTGCTTGAAACGGTGCCCCATGACCCTGACTGACGCCCTGGCCCGCTGTCGCCTGATCGCCATCCTGCGCGGGATCCGGCCGGACGAGGCTCCCCGGATCGCCGCCGAACTGATCGCCGCCGGCATCACCCTGATCGAGGTGCCGCTGAACTCACCCGATCCGTTCGCCAGCATCGCCGCCATAGCCCAGACCTTCGGCGATCGCGCACTGATCGGGGCCGGCACGGTGCTGCACCCCGACGATTGCGCAGCCGTGGCCGGGGCGGGCGGGCGGCTCATCGTGTCGCCCAACTGCGACGTCGGGGTCATCCGGGCCGCAAAGGCGCTGGGGCTGGTCATGCTGCCCGGCGTCGCCACCCCATCCGAGGCCTTCACCGCGCTTCAGGCGGGGGCTGACGGGTTGAAGATGTTCCCTTTCGAAACCCTTGGCCCAGCGGCACTGAAGGCCTGGCAGGCGGTATTGCCCAACGGCACAAGGCTGATCCCCGTCGGTGGGATCGGGCCCGGGGACATTGCCGAACTGGCCGGGCTGGGCGCGGCCGGCTTTGGAATCGGGTCCGCCCTGTACCGTCCCGGCCTTTCCCCCGCCGGGATCCGGGAAACCGCCGAGCGCTTCGTCACCGCCGAACGCGCTGCCTTTGCACGCCCTGCCCCATGACCCGTGCCATTCCTTTCGGCACCTACCCGTCAGGCGAAACGGCCCTGACCGCGACCTTGCGCGCCGGGCCGCTTCGATGTCAGGTGCTCAGCCACGGTGCCAGCCTGCGGCAGCTGGAAATCACCCTGCCTGACGGGCCCCGCAACATCGCGCTGGGACTGGGCAATCTGGCCGCCTATATCGCCCATGGCGCCCATATCGGGGCAACCTGCGGCCGATATGCCGGCAAAATCCCTGATGCCCTGGTCGAGATCGACGGCCGTCCCGTAACGCTCAGCCGGAACGCCGACGGCCGGCATCATGTCCATGGCGGCGTTCTTGGACTCGGACGGCGCAACTGGCGACTTGAGGCGCTGACCGGCACCATGGCCCGCTTCCGGATCCTGTCACCCGACGGCGACGAGGGCTATCCCGGCGCATTGGACGTGACCTGCACCTACCGGCTGTCGGTTGATGCCCTGCGCATCACCTATAGCGCCACCACGACACAGGACACGCCGCTGAACCTGCTGCATCACGGCTACTTCAACCTTGACGGGGCGGGAACGATCGGGGCCCACCGTCTGGAAATCGCCTCATCCGCCCTGATCGAACGGGATGCTGCGGGCCACCCCACGGGCCAACGCCAACCGCTGGACAAGCCGTACGATTTCAGCCGCCCGCGCCCGGTGGGCAACGGATCCGGGATTGACGACACCTACATCCTCTGCCCGGATCAACGATCCGAACCGGCCCTGGCCGCGCGGCTGACCGCCGGGCGCGGGGACCTGCGGATGGACGTACACACAACCGAAACCGGCCTGCATGTCTATGACGGCGGCAAGCTGAATATCCCTGCGCCGGGCAACCCGGATGGCCAGCCCCTGATGGCCAATGCCGGGATTTGCCTGGAACCCACATCGGGCCTTGTCCTGCGCGACGATGGCAGCGCGACCCGGTACATCCTGGCAGCGGGCCAGACCTACCGACAGGTGACCGTCTTCCGGCTGATGGCCCTGTAACCGGCACCCGTTTCCGGCGCCCTTACAATCCCCTGATCGTTGCCCCTCCCTGCCGCTCTCAACAACAACCGCCCCGACGAAACCGGCCAGCCACCGCTTATCGTTGGCATCGCACTGGCATCCTGCGCGCGAACAGGTAGTCTACCCGGCAGCTAGCGATGAGGAACCCATGCAAGACGATCAAACCTACACGCCGCCCCGGGTCTGGACCTGGGAACAGGGCAATGGCGGACGCTTTGCCAGCACCAACCGCCCCACGGCGGGCGCCACCCATGACGCGCCCCTGCCCGTCGGCAAACACCCGCTGCAACTGTATTCCCTGGCCACCCCCAACGGGGTGAAAGTGACAGTGATGCTGGAGGAACTGCTGGCCCTTGGCGAAACCGGGGCGGAATACGATGCCTGGCTGATCCGCATCAATGACGGGGATCAGTTCGGATCCGGCTTCGTCGCGGTCAACCCCAACTCCAAGATCCCCGCGCTGATGGACCACACGACCACACCACCGACACGGGTGTTCGAATCCGGGTCCATCCTGCTCTACTTGGCCGAGAAGTTCGGACATTTCCTGCCCAAGAACCCCGCCCAGCGGACCGAGACACTGAACTGGCTGTTCTGGCAGATGGGCAGCGCGCCTTACCTGGGCGGAGGCTTTGGCCATTTCTACGCCTACGCGCCGGACAAGATCCGCTACGCCATTGATCGCTTCACCATGGAGGCCAAACGCCAACTGGACGTTCTGGACCGCCGGCTGGCCGAAACGCCCTATCTGGCCGGCCAAAACTATACGATCGCCGATATCGCCACATGGTCCTGGTACGGCCAACTTGCCCTGGGCCGACAATATGACTCGGCCGAGTTCCTCGACGTGCAGAGCTATGAACACGTCCAGCGATGGGCCCGGGATATCGACGCACGTCCGGCCGTTCAACGTGGCCGTATGGTCAACCGGGTGATGGGCGAACCAGCCAGCCAACTGCACGAACGCCACGACGCGTCCGATTTCGACACCCGTACCCAGGACAAGATCGGCGAGAACAACTGACACCACAGCCCGTCAAAGGACAGAAGGACGCAATGGGCAGGGGGTATTATAGGTCAGAGACCGCCCAGGGAAGGCGCGCACCCTCACCCTGAACCCCACCGCGCGGCGCAGCCGCGCCGGGCCCAACGCCTTCGGGCCGCCAGGCCCGCAGGGGGCGGGAGGATCCCCTGCCCACCTTTCCGTCCGGGCGCAGCCATGTCACAAGGGCATCCAGCGACAGAAGCAGGATATCCCATGGCTGATCTCAATCTCGACCTTCTCAAACGCCTTTGCGAAACCCCCGGCGTCCCCGGCCAGGAACACCGGGTCCGCGACCTGATCCTGGCCGAAATCGACGGCCTCTTCGATGAAGTGCGAACCGATGCCATGGGCTCACTGCTCTGCCGACGCGCCGGCAAGGGCAGCGCGCCCACCAAGATCATGCTGCTCTGCCACATGGATGAAATCGGTTTTCTCGTCAGCCATATCAGCGACAAGGGCTTTGTCCACGTCCAGCCCGTGGGCGGCTTCGACCCGCGCAACCTGTTCTCGCGCCGGGTCCGGGTCTGTACCGATCAGGGCGACTTCAAGGGCGTAATGAACCCCGGCGGACGCCCTGTCCACATCGCTTCACCCGAGGATCGCAAGAAGATCCCCGAACCTCATGACTTCTTCCTCGACCTCGGACTGGGCGCGGAAACCGCCACCCACATCTCGGTCGGAGACATGGTGGTGATGGATGAACCCTTCCTGGAAATGGGCACCAAGGTCGTCTCGAAGGCGCTGGACAACCGCATCGCGTGCTGGCTGGGAATTGAGGCGATCCGCGGCCTGGCCGATACCCGTACCAACGCTGAAATCCACGTCGCCTTCACCTGCCAGGAAGAGGTAGGGCTGCGGGGCGCCCGCACCGCCGCCTTCGCCATCCAGCCCGATATCGGCATCGGCGTGGACACCACCCTGGCCTGCGATACCCCCGGCGTGCCGGAACAGGACCGAACCACCCAACAGGGCAACGGCGTCGGCCTGCATGTCCGCGACGGATCCTTCATCGCCGATCGCGCACTGGTCGCGGATTTCGCCGCCCTGGCCGAGAAAGAAGGCATCCCCTTCCAGCGCACCATGCTGCGCGCCGGCGGTCAGGACGGGGCCGCCGCGCAACAGGCCGCTGCCGGCGCCCGCGCCATCGGCATCGTCGTCGGCACACGCTACATCCATACCGTCACCGAGATGGCCGACAAGACCGATCTCGGCGCGGCGCGCGACCTGCTGACCGCCTATCTGAAAGCCTCGTGATCGGTGGGGCTGCGCCGGGCCGCCCTCAGGCCTGGCGCAGTACCTTGACCAGCGGATCGGCCAGGTTGGCATTCACGGCAATCACACTCTTGTCGGTCAGCGGATCGCCGTCTTCGCTCATCGCCATGGCAAATCCGCCAGCCTCGCGCACCAGCAGCAGACCGGCGGCGATATCCCAGGGGTTGATGTAGCGTTCCCAATAGCCATCAAAGCGCCCCGCCGCGACATAGGCCAGATCCAGCGCCGCCGCCCCCCAGCGCCGCACACCCGCGCATTGCGGCAAGAGACGCGCCATATCGGCCAGGGTCTCACCAATCTTCGGGCGCGTTCCAAAGGGCAGGCCAACCGCGAACTGCCCTTCAATCATCCGCTGACGGCCAGACACGCGCAGCCGCTGGGACTGGTTCAACCAGGCCCCCTGGCCCTTCTCGGCATAGAACATCTCGTCCTTGGCCGGATCAAAGACAACGCCCGAGACGATTTCACCCTTGTGCTCCAGTGCGATGGAGATCGCCCAATGGGGCAGCCCGTGCAGAAAGTTGGTCGTCCCGTCCAGCGGATCGACGATCCAGCGCCGGGTCGGGTCGGCGCCCTTGATCTCGGCGCCGCTTTCCTCGCCCAGCCAGCCATAGCTGGGCCGCGCGCCCAGAAGATCTTCCTTCAGCATCTCTTCAGCGGCGATATCGGCACGCGAAACGAAATCCCCCGCGCCCTTCATCGACACCTGCAGGTTCTCGACCTCGCGGAAATCCTTGACCAGGGCCCGCCCCGCGCGCCGCGCGGCCTTGATCATCACGTTCAGATTGGCACTGCCCTGCATGGTCATATCCCTTCGGTTTCGGGACAGACCCATAGGCCCGGCGGGGCACATTGCCAAGGGCAACCGGGCGGCAAATGCACCAGTCTTGTCCCTAACCGCCAAGGTCCAGGGCCAACCCGCCGGGGTGCCAGCACCTGCCGGACGGATTTGGCGTTCCGGCGACAGCCAGGCAAAGCAGGCCCGCCGGGGCAATCCCGCAGAAAAGCCGCCCTGCCCCTTCGCCGCCCCGCCCCTTCGCCGCCTTAAACCCGCTGCAACTTCACCGGTTCAGTCCGGCACAGGCGCAACACATGGGCCATGTAGGGCTTGCCCAGATCCTGGTTGCGGATTGCGGCAAACATCCGCCGGGTCAACCCGCCCTTGGTCAAGGGCAGGATGGCATAATCGGGATGGTCGCGCACGCTTTTCACCACCCAGTCGGGCAACACCGCAACCCCCCGGTTCGAGGCCACCAGCATCAGCAGAACCGCCGTCAATTCCACCTGCCGTACCCCGCGCGGCATCACGCCAGCCGGCGTCAGAAGCTGGTTGAACACATCAAGCCGTTCCGACGCGACCGGATAGGTGATCAGTGTCTGATCGGCGAAATCCTCGGCTTCGATATAGGCACGTGAGGCCAGCGGATGACGGCTGGAACACACAAAGACCGGGGCATAATCAAACAACGGCAGAAAGCCGATCCCGTCCAGTGCCTCAGGGTCCGAAGACACGACGAAATCCACCTCTTCACGGCCCAGTGCCGGCAATGCCTTGAAGGACAGCCCCGGCCGGATATCCACGTCAATTTCTGGCCAGCTGCGGCGAAAGACATCCAGCACCGGTAGCAGCCAGTCGAAACAAGCGTGGCATTCGATGGCGATGTGCAACCGCCCACTGCGTCCAGCCTCGACCCCCTTGAATTCTTCTTCCATCGCCTCGACCTGGGGCAGAATCCGATCCGCCAGATCCAAAAGCCGCACCCCCGCCGCCGTCAGGCGCATGGGTTTGGCCCGGCGCACGAACAGTTCCACCCCGGTCAGCGTTTCCAACCCCTTGACCTGATGGCTGAGCGCCGATTGCGTCAAATTCAACAGATCCGCCGCCCGCGCCAGTCCGCCGGCCTGATGAATGGCGCGCACCGCCCGAAGATGCCTCAGCTCAAGATACATATTCGATATTCCACAACATCGTGATGAAGATTATGAATTTGTCGATTGTTTCTGCTCCTGTCATAACTAGGCTCAGAAAACAAGGACAGTGACATGGCCCGGCCCCGCATCTCTTTCGAATTCTTCCCACCCAAGACCCTGGATGCCGCCTTTCGGCTTTGGGATACGGTGCACACCTTGAAACCTCTGGAACCGGGCTTCGTCTCGGTCACCTTCGGGGCCGGGGGCACCACCCGCCACCAGACCCATGAAGCAGTCGACACCATCCACCGCCATTTCGGCCTGAATGTCGCCGCACATCTGACTTGCGTGGGCGCCAGCCGGGCCGAGACGCTGGCCATCGCACAGTCCTTTGCCGATGCCGGCGTGACCGAGTTGGTCACCCTGCGCGGCGATCCTCCAGCCGGCACCACCCGCTTCACCCCCCACCCCGAGGGGTTTACCGACAGCTGTGACCTGATCGCCGCCCTGGCCGAGACCGGGACGTTCACCCTGCGGGTCGGCGCCTATCCCGACACCCACCCCGAGGCCGCCGATCCCGCCGCCGGAATCCGCTGGCTGAAGCGCAAGTTCGAGGCCGGCGCCCACAGCGCCATCACCCAGTTCTTCTTCGAGGCCGATACCTTCCTGCGTTTTCGCGACGCCTGCCACGCCCGGGGGATTACCGCACCGATCATCCCCGGCATCCTGCCGATCGAGAACTGGGACGGCGTACGCAACTTTGCCAACCGCTGCGGCACAACGGTCCCCGCCTGGCTGGATGAGGCCTTCGACACCGCCAAGCGTGATGGCACACAGGATCAGCTGGCCACGCGCCTGTGTACCGAAATGTGTGCCAAACTGCTGGAAAACGGGGTCGACGACCTGCATTTCTACACACTGAACAAACCCCAACTGACTTGGGATATCTGCCAGGCGCTTGGGCTGGGGCCGCGCAACGTATTGCAACAAGTCGCCTAACCGGCCAGCGGATCCGCCTCTGGCGCTTGATCCATCACCACCGGCAAATCCGCTCCGCGCCGCCGGGCCGCCGACAGCGCCGTCGGATGCAGTTTCTCCGACGGATCGCGGCCGACCTGGCGGGCATGGCGCGCCAGGAACAGCTTGTTCCAGGCTCGCCAGGACCCGACACTGGGCGCCTTCGGATCGCAGGGGTACCGGTCGCGCCAGTCTCCGGGGAGAACGATTCCACAGGTTTCCAACCGCTCCAGCATCCAGGTCAGCGGAATATTGGACAGCGGCCGCGATTGCGGTGACCCTAGGATCTGCCCGCCCACATCGCCATGGGTACCGCGAAACCAGACCTGTTCCACACGGTCCGGCGGCCAGCCCGGCGGGGTTTTCCACAGCACCGGCCGAAAGGCATCGCGCGTCTCGTTCAGCGCCAGGGCATGATAGCCGTGCCGGATATGGTTGCCCAAATGCGGGCTGTGAAACGCATAGCTCGCCTCGGTCAGGCGCCACAGCACCGGCAGGCGCAGCCCAAGCGCCTTGACCGTATCAAAGACCCCGACCATTTCGATCGGACAGGTCTCATAGCAAAAGCGCCGCGAAAAGGCCTGGGCCGCGCGCCCATGCGGGTCGGTCTGATAATGGCGGTACAGCACCTCCAGGTGGCGTTCCGTGGCAAAACGGGCCCGCAACAGCCCAACGCGGTCGATCGCCCCGGCCAGCGATCGCACGGCAAAGGCCCCGCGCGAATAGCCCATCAGAAAAATCCGGTCTCCGGGCCGGTAACGCGCCGCCAGAAACGCATAGGCGCGCTGGATCTGCCCGTTCACCCCCCGCCCCTCAATGACATCGAATGCCGCTTTCCAGTCGACCCACTGGATACCCGGTTCATAATAGATCACCGGACGGGTGCGCACGGGAAGATCGCGCAACAGCTTGTAGATCAGGCCGACATTGGTTTCCCGCCCCTCCTCCAGCGAGGACATCGTCCCATCCATCAACACCACCAGATCCCGCGCCGGACGCTGCGGCGGCGCGGGCCGCGGCGCTTCCTTGCGCGGGAATAACCCCAGCTTGCTGCTCAGGCGGTGGAGAAGGGTAAAGATGACGAACTCCTTTCGGCTTTCCGTCCAGTCTTTCGCACCAGACCTTGCCGTTGGGTGAAGACGACGCCGTGATCCGGATTCGGGTCCTCAGTCTAAGCAGGATTTTCGGAAAGTGGACACCGGTTTTCGCCCCCCGACATCAAAGGGGCCCCTGCCACCGGGCACGAAGGACAGCACAAATGACAGCACCGGCAGGGGCGCCGGCCCGCCAACCGGACACCGCTTGCAACGGACAAGGACAGCACCGGGTCTTGGCCTCCGGCGCGCCATTCGCTATCTGCACCGCCAGAGCACACGGGAACGAGGGGCGGCACCATGGCGATGAACAAAACATTCGACGCGGGCACGGCAGAGGATCGCATCTACGCGAGCTGGGAAGAAAACGGCGCCTTCCGCGCGGGCGCCAACGCCAAGCCCGGGGCCCCGGCCTTCTCGGTGCTGATCCCGCCCCCCAATGTCACCGGCAGCCTGCATATGGGGCATGCCTTCAACAACACGCTGCAGGATATCCTGGTCCGCTGGCACCGGATGCAGGGCCACGACACGCTCTGGCAACCGGGCACGGATCATGCCGGCATCGCCACCCAGATGGTTGTCGAACGCGAACTGGCCAAGGACAACCGCCGCCGCACCGACATGAGCCGCGCCGAGTTCACCGCCCTGGTCTGGGACCAGAAGAAGAAATCCCGCGGCAACATCATCGGCCAGCTCAAACGTCTGGGCGCCTCCTGCGATTGGGAACGCGAGGCCTTCACCATGTCCGGCGCCCCCCAGGCCCCGAAAGGCGAAGAGGGCAACTTCCACGATGCCGTCATCAAGGTCTTTGTGGACATGTACGCCAAGGGACTGATCTATCGCGGCAAACGGCTGGTCAACTGGGATCCGCATTTCGAAACCGCGATCTCTGACCTCGAAGTCGAGAATATCGAAACCGACGGCCACATGTGGCACTTCAAGTACCCGCTGGCAGACGGCCAGACCTACGAATACGTGGAAAAGGACGAAAACGGCACCGTCACCCTGCGCGAAACCCGCGATTACATCTCCATCGCCACGACACGGCCGGAAACCATGCTGGGCGATGGCGCCGTCGCGGTGCACCCCTCGGATGAACGCTACGCGCCCATCGTCGGCAAATTCTGCGAAATCCCCGTAGGACCCAAGGAACACCGCCGCCTGATCCCGATCATCACCGATGACTACCCCGATCCCACCTTCGGATCAGGCGCGGTCAAGATCACCGGGGCGCATGACTTCAACGACTACGCGGTGGCGAAACGCGGGAACATCCCGATGTTCCGCCTGATGGACAGCAAGGGCGCGATGCGCGACGACGGCGCCCCCTACGCCACGACGGCCGAGCGCGCCCAGGCCCTCGCCCACGGCGAACAAGCCACCGAAGCCGAGATCGACGCCATCAACCTGGTCCCCGACGAATTGCGCGGCCTGGATCGGTTCGAGGCCCGCAAACGCGTGATCGACCAGATCACTTCCGAAGGGCTGGCCGTCATGGTCGCCGCCGATGATCCGCGCCTGGGCAAACCCAGGAAGAAACCGGCCAGGGGTCAGGAAGATACCACCGAAGCCCCGGCCCTCGTGCCGCTGGTGGAACCCAAGAAGATCATGCAGCCCTTCGGTGATCGCTCCAAGGTGGTCATCGAACCGATGCTGACCGACCAGTGGTTCGTCGATGCCGAACAGATCGTCACCCCGGCGCTGGATGCCGTGCGCAAGGGCGAGGTCAAGATCCTACCCGAACGCGACCAGAAGGTCTATTTCCACTGGCTGGAAAACATCGAGCCCTGGTGCATCAGCCGCCAACTCTGGTGGGGCCACCAGATCCCCGTCTGGTACGGGCTGGACATCTGGCCCACCGGCTTCCGCGATGACGAAGGCGACAACGCGCTGGATGAGGTGGAACTCTTCCGCCTGCTGAACGAGGGCGCCTTCAACCACGCCGATCCGACCCATCACTGCGCCGCCGATTTCGACGCGGTCAGCAAGAAGTTCCGCCAGGATCTGGGCCCCCTGCCCGCGCCGCTTTACGCCGCTCGTATCGTTGAGGTCGACACCCGCCAGGCCGCCGTGGATCTGCTGGCGCAAAGCCTGGCCGACTATAACCTCAGCCAGGATCCGACCCATCTGGTCTATCCGATCTGGCGCGATGCCGATGTCCTGGATACCTGGTTCTCCTCGGGCCTCTGGCCACTGGGCACCCTGGGCTGGCCCGAGACCACCCCGGAACTGGACCGTTATTTCCCCACTTCGGTGCTGATCACCGGCTTTGACATCATCTTCTTCTGGGTCGCCCGAATGATGATGATGCAATATGCCGTGGTCGGCCAGCGCCCCTTCGATACCGTCTATGTCCACGCCCTCGTCCGTGACGAGAAGGGCAAGAAGATGTCGAAATCCCTGGGCAATGTCCTGGATCCTCTGGATTTGATCGACGAATATGGCGCCGATGCCGTGCGCTTCACCCTGGCCGCCATGGCCGCCATGGGCCGGGACCTGAAACTGTCGAAGGACCGCATCGCCGGCTATCGCAATTTCGGCACCAAGATCTGGAACGCCGTGCGCTTTGCCGAGATGAATGGCGTCTTCGAGAACCGCACCAGCGCTGCCGCCCCCACCGGCCTGACCCAGACCGCCAACCAGTGGATCATGGGCGAGGTCGCCCGCGCCCGCGAAGAGGTGGACGCCGCCCTGACGGCCTATCGCTTCAACGACGCGGCCAACACGCTGTATGCCTTTGTCTGGGGCAAGGTCTGTGACTGGTATGTGGAGTTTGCCAAGCCGCTCTTCGCCTCGGATGACCCAGCGGTCGTCACTGAGACCCGCGCCACCATGGCCTGGGTTCTGGACCAGTGCCTGATCCTGCTGCACCCGTTCACCCCCTTCATCACCGAGGAACTCTGGGGGCTGACCGCGCCCACCGGGGGCCGCACCGGCATGCTGATCCATGGCGACTGGCCCAGCTACAGCGCTGCCGATCTGGTCAATCCCGCCGCCGAGGCCGAGATGTCCCGCGTCATCGGGCTGATCGAGGAAATCCGTTCGGTCCGTGCCCAGATGCATGTGCCCGCCGGCCTGAAACTGCCGCTTCTGCGGCTGGAACAGGACGCGCCCGGGCGCGCCGCCTGTGATCGGTCCGAAGCGCTGATCCTGCGGCTGGCCCGGCTGGTGGACATCACCGATGCCGACAGCCTGCCCAAGGGCGCCGTGTCGATCCCGGTCGAGGGGGGCCTCTTCGCCCTGCCCCTAGCCGATGCCATCGACATCGGCGCGGAACGCGAGCGGCTGGAAAAAGCGCTGACCAAGCTGGAGAAAGACCTCGGCGGGCTGCGCGGCCGGCTGAACAACGCCAGCTTCGTCGCCTCAGCCCCGGCTGATGTGGTCGAGGAAACCCGCGAGCGTCTGGCCCAGGGCGATGAGGAAACCGCCAAGATCCGCGCCGCACTGGACCGTCTGGCGGCAATGGCCTGATCCCGGGCAGGACACGGGCGGAAACAGCAGACCAGCCCCCTCAAGCCGCGCCAGCGCCAGAACGGTGCTGGCGCCCTTAGGGCCGGTCAGCGCGATGGATGGCCATCATGGCCACACGGCGCCACAGCGCAAGCGCGACGGCCTGCCGCCTTGTGCTGCGCAAAGGATGATCACATCCCCCCGTGGCCATCACTGGTCTTGTCCCGCACAGACTGCGGCCGCCGCCGACAGCGCGCCGTCCCCAAAGGGGATCTTGAGTGCGCGCATCCCTGCCTCGATCGTGCCCAGCATCCCCAGCACCATATGGGCGTTCACATGGCCCATATGACCGATGCGAAACAGGCCATGCCCCTCGGGATCGTCATCGCCGGTGCTCAGCCCGATGCCCAGCGTCACCCCGGCATGGGCGCTCAGCCAATCCCGTAGCCGGGTGCCGTGGGGCGCACCGATATGCAGCGCCGTTACCGCGTTGCTGCTGGCGGCCAGATCGACCATGTTCAACCGCAGCGGCCCGCCCGCGCCCCAGGCGCGGCAAGCAGCACGAATGGCATCGGCCAGCACCTGGTGGCGGGCCCAGACGGCCTCAAGCCCCTCTTCCTCCAGGATCATGGTTAACGCCTCGCGCAGACCAAACAGGTGATGGGTCGGCGCCGTGCCGGAAAACAGCTGATAGAACATCCCCGCCTCGGTCCGGGGCACCCAGTCCCAATAGGCCGAAACCCGGCTCATGGCGGATCGCCGCGCCGCCGCCTTGTCATTGAAAAAGACAAAGCCCAGCCCCGGCGGTGTCATCAACCCTTTCTGACAGCCTGCGACCATGACATCGGCCCCCCAAAGGTCCATCTCGAACCGGTCACAGGCCAGCGACGCGATGCAATCGACCATCAGCAGCGCCGGATGGCACGCCGCATCCATCGCCGCCCGGATCGCGGCGATATCGCTGAGCGCCGAGGTGGCCGTATCGGTCTGCGCCACCAGAACGGCGCGAATCGTCCAGGCCCCATAGGCCCGCAGCCGCGCCTCGACCTGTGCCGGATCCACCGGGGCCTGCTGGCCGAAATCCAGCACCTCGACCTCAATCCCAAGGCTGGCGGCAACCACCCCCCAGCCCTCGGCAAAACGCCCGGTGGCCAGCACCAGCACCTTTTCACCCGGCGTCACGACATTGGCCAGGGCCGCCTCCCAGACGCCATGGCCATTGGAGATATAGATCGCCACCTTGCCGTCGGTCCGCGCCACACGGCACAGATCGGGCACCATGCCGTCAACCATCTCCACCAGATCGCCGGTATAAATGTTGGGCGCGGGCTGATGCATGGCGCCCAGCACCCGATCGGGGATCACCGAGGGGCCGGGAATGGCAAGGTAGTGGCGGCCGTGGGCAAGGCTCATGTCGGGGCTCCGGGCTGAAATCAATTCCCTACCAGCTACGCCGCCCGGCCTGTCGCGTCAAACGAGGGCTGGCCGTCTCCGAAGCCGGGGATCGGGCCATGGCCAAACCGAGGAAACAGCCCCGTGCATGTGTGCCTGAACGTGACCCGTTTTCTGGACCAAGTCCTTCCCGCCGCTTGAACCGCCCCGCGCGCATGAGTATTGACTGGGCCTGCACCTTGCGATCAGGACCCATGGCCTCCAGCATCAAATCCCGCTTCCGAGAGATCGAGCACACCCTGCGCCGGCGCTATGGCCGCGACATCTCGACCCCGGCGGCACGGCGACGCGCCTGGTGGCATTTCCAACTGCTGGATCATGCCTTTTTGCGCGCCTGGTGGTGGAACCTCCATGAAATCGCGCCGGGGATCTGGCGATCCAATCAACCCTCGCCCCGCCGGCTGCGCCGCTACAAGGCCAAGGGCATCCGCGCGGTGATCAATCTGCGCGGCGACGCCAAGCAAAGCCCTTACCTGTTCGAACGCGAGGCCTGCGAGCAGTTGGGCCTAAGCCTGCACAGCATCGCGCTGAGCGCCCGCAAGCTGGTTCCCCGCGAAGATATCCTGTCCTTGATCGACCTGATGCGTCACGTGGAAAAACCCTTTGTCATGCATTGCAAATCCGGTGCTGACCGGGCCGGTTTCGCCGCCGCCATCTATCTGGCGGTGATCGCCGGGCGCCCTGTGGCCGAGGCCCGCAAACAGTTGCACTGGAAATACCTGCACCTGTCCAATGACGACACAGGCATCCTGGATTATGTCTTCGATGCCTACCAGGAAGATACCGCCGAAACCCCGATCACACTGGAAGAGTGGTTCCACACCCGCTACGATCCCAAGGCGCTGACCCGGCGCTGGAGGGCCGCCCAGGAATGAGCCGCCGCAAGACAGAACCGATCCCCCTGGCCCGCAGCTGGCCGTTGTTCAAATGGCTCTGGGCCGGCTATCTGAACAAGTACAAATGGATCGTCGCCATCGCCTTCGTGCTGACCACCATCGAGGGCGGCACCGCAGGGGTTCTCAGCTATGTGCTGAAACCGATGTTCGACAATGTGTTTGTCGGTGGCAGTGTCGAGGCGATGAAATGGGTTGGCGTGGCAATCCTGGGCATCTTTCTGACCCGCGCCGTCACCGGGATGCTGCAAAAGCTGTTGCTGACCTATGTCGGACAGAAATCCACCGCCGATATGCGCCAGGACCTGTTGCGCCATCTGATGCAGCTGGACACCACCTTTCACGCCAGCCATCCCCCCGGACACTTGATGGAACGGGTACAGGGCGATGTCGGCGGGATCACCTCGATCTGGAAGATGCTGACCCAGGGCATGGGGCGCGATCTGGTGGCCCTTTTTTCACTGATGGGCGTGGCCATCTATATGGATTGGCGCTGGACGCTGATCGCCCTGATCGGGGTGCCCATCATCATCCTGCCGGTCTTGCGGGCGCAACGCTATGTGCGCATGCGATCGCGTGAAAACCGGGTTATCGCCAGCGAGGTCAGCACCCGCCTGAACGAGGTGTTCCACGGGATCACCCAGATCAAGCTGAACGCGCTGGAAAACTATCAGGCCAAACGCTATCGGCGGTTGCAGAACCGGTCGATCAAGCTGGCGCTGCGCACCGGATTCGGCCAGGCGCTGATCCCCGGGCTGGTCGATGTGATGGCCGGGATGGGGTTTATTGCCGTGCTGTATTTCGGCGGGGGTGAGATCATCCGCGGCGACAAGACCATCGGTGAATTCATGGCCTTTTTCACCGCCATGACCCTGGCCTTCGAACCTGTCCGCCGCCTGGCGGCCCTGGGGGGGACCTGGCAGAACACCATTGCCAGCCTGGAACGGGTGCAGGCGCTGTTCAACACGCCCCCCTCGATCGTCACCCCCGCGGTTCCGCAATCCGGCGATACCGCGCGCCCCGCCATCGTCTTCGACAATGTACGCCTGGCCTATGGCGATCTGCCGGTCCTGCAAGGGTGCAGCTTCACCGCCGAGGCTGGCCAGACCACCGCCCTGGTCGGGCCTTCGGGGGCGGGCAAAAGCACCGTCTTCAGCGTGCTGACCCGCCTGATCGACCCGCAATCCGGCCAGGTCACCCTGGGCGGCGTCCCCCTGCCGCAAATGGACCTGGGGGAATTGCGCGGGCTCTATTCCGTCGTTACCCAGGACGCGCTGCTGTTCGATGAAACCCTGCGCGAAAATATCCTGCTGGGACGCCGCGATGTCAGCGAGGATCGTCTGAAGCAGGTTCTCGACGCCGCCCATGTCAGCGACTTTCTGCCCCAACTGGCCAAAGGGCTGGACACCGAGGCCGGCCCCCGCGGCTCGAACCTGTCGGGCGGCCAGCGCCAGCGGGTCGCCATCGCGCGGGCGCTGCTCCGCGACACGCCGGTCCTGCTGCTGGATGAGGCCACCTCGGCGCTGGACACCCGATCCGAGGCCGTTGTCCAATCCGCCCTTGATCGCCTGAGCAACGGACGCACCGCCCTGGTCATCGCCCACCGGCTGTCCACGATTCGCGATGCCGACAAGATCCTGGTCATGGATGCCGGTCAGGTGATCGAAGAGGGCAGCCACAATCAACTGCTGGCCCGGAACGGCGCCTATGCCGAACTTTACCGCCTGCAATTCGGTGATCAGGACGACGACAATGCATAACCCCGACCAACAGCGCCAGATCTTCCGCATGACCGGGGCCGACCGCAGCGCCTTTCTGCAAGGGCTGATCACCAATGACATGACACGGCTGGCAGATGGGCCTGTCTATGCTGCCCTGCTGACGCCCCAGGGCAAGTATCTGGCGGATTTCTTCCTGATCGAGGAGAGTGATACAACGATCCTGCTGGATGTCGCCGCCCCCCTGGCCCCCCCCCTGTACAAGCGTCTGAGCATGTACAGGCTGCGCGCCGATGTCACCATTGCCGAGACCGATCTGCAGGTCTATCGCGGCACTGGCCCGGCCCCCGCCGGCGCCCATCCCGATCCCCGCCACCCGGATCTCGGCTGGCGCGTCTACGGCCCCGAGGGCGGCGATGACGGCACCGACTGGGCGGCGCTGCGGGTGGCGTTGATCGTGCCGGAAAGTGGCGTGGAACTGATCCCCGAAGACAGTTTCATCCTGGAGGCGGGGTTCGAGCGCCTCCATGGCGTCGACTTCCGCAAGGGCTGTTATGTCGGCCAGGAGGTCACGGCCCGGATGAAGCACAAGACCACGCTGAAAAAGGGCCTGATCCGCGTGGCCATTCAGGGCGCGGCCCCCATCGGCACCCCGATCCTGACCGAGGACGGCAAACCCGCCGGCACGCTGTTCACCCAATCCGGCGGGCAGGCCTTGGCGCATATGCGCTTTGACCGGATGGACGGCCCGCTGACCGCCGCCACGGCACGGATCACCGGCGCGGCCTGACCCGACGTCCTTCGCGGCCGCACCGTCAAGCGCATGTTGCACAAAAGGGGATACCGGCTTTGTGCTCCTCGAACAGGCATTCCCAAAGACTTAGCAGGCTGCTGAACAAGTCTCGGGCATCTCCGTTTTCAGCGGTTAGCCCGGAAAATTGTCCTCGATCGCCTGCCACCAACCATGGCACGGGCGACCAGCCCGGGCCGCGCACGACCCTCCCCCCGGGAGGGCGCATTGCAATGTTTCGAATTGCGCAAAGGTTGGAGGGGCTTGGCAGGCATGAAGCACACCAACCCCAGCGCACCGAGGCGCCCACCCAGGGTCGGGCGCGGCCCTCAGCGCTTGGCAGCAAGGTGGCAGAGAACAATTTACCCCCTCGGTATTGCCAAATTTCTTTTTTCAGCAGCCTGTTAAAGCGTGCCGTGTGACTGCGACTGAACGCGACACACTCTGACAGACTTCTGAAAAGGCATTCGATCACTGCCGTGCCGACAACATGTTCTGCCCGCCCCTCAACCCGGGCGTTGAAGGCCGCGCACGACCCGTCGCTGGGCGCTTTGACCGGCTGGGTAGTGTGTTTTATACTGGCCAGGCCCTTCCATCCATTGCACTGTTTCCAACGTTGCACGACCCCTTTCCTGGAGGAGGGGCGGGCAGAACAGGTTTTCCGGTTTTGCAGATGGAACCGGGACTGTATGGGACGTTTCAACAACCTGTTACACTCTAGAATCCGGATCGGATCCACCGCCCCGCCTTCGGAAACCAGCCCCGCAAGAGGAAAGATCATGACCAACCTGACCCCGCCCTTTCGCGCGGACCATGTGGGCAGCCTGCTGCGCCCCACCGCGATCGCCGAGGCCCGCAAAGCCCTGGCCGCCGGCAAGATCGGCCCTGATGACCTGAAGGAGATCGAAGACCGGGAAATCCCCGCCATGGTCAAGGCCCAGGAAAATGTCGGCCTGCCCGTGGTAACCGACGGCGAGGCCCGCCGCGCCTATTGGCACTATGACTTCATGGAGGGGCTGACCGGGCTCAACCTGGAAAAGCGGGCCGATGGCGTCACCTTTTCCAAGACCACGGCCCTTCCCGTCGCCCCGGTGGTGACCGAGCGCTTCGATTTCCCCGCCGATCACCCGATGCTGGCCCATTTCGCTTTCCTGCGCGATCATACCGGCGTGGTCCCCAAGATCTCGATCCCCGGCCCCTCGGCCTGCCATTTCCGGGTCGATGCCGATGACATCCATGTCGCCGCCTACAAGGACGATCCGCAGGCAATGTTCGACGATCTGGCCCGCACCTTCGCCAAGGCGGTTCAGGCCTTCTACGATGTCGGCTGTCGTTATCTGCAACTGGACGATATCTTCTTCGCCTATCTGTGCGACCCCAAACACCGCGCGGCCAAGCAAGCCGCCGGTCAGGATCCCGACTGGCTGATTGATCGCTACGCCTGGATGCTGGACGAGGCGATCAAGTCCCGGCCCGAGGACATGGTGATCGGCATGCATATGTGCCGGGGCAATTTCAAATCGACCCATGCCGCCGAGGGCGCCTATGACCGCGCCGCCGACGCGATCTTCAACAAGACCGGGGTCGACATCTATTTCATGGAATACGACACCGACCGTGCCGGGGGGCTGGAACCGCTGTCGATCCTGCCCAAGGGCAAGAAACGGGTGCTGCCGGGGTTCATCACCACCAAGACCGGCAACCTGGAAGATATCGACGGGCTGAAGCGGAAATTCGATGAGGCCGCGAAATTCGCCGATATCGACCAGCTGGGCATCGCCCCGCAATGCGGCTTTGCCTCGACCGAGGAAGGCAACGCGATCACCTATGACGATCAGATGCGCAAGCTGGAACTGGTGGTCAAGACCGCCGAGGCAATCTGGGGCGAAATCTGATACGCGACCGGGCGGTATCCTGCCGCCCGGACCCACGACAGGATGGCGGCGCAATCACCGTGCCCGGATGGGGGTAATCCGCTGCCCCCGCTTGTGTCTGTGCCAACAGGACAGATCGGGCTTGGGCGGCACGGGGATCCGCGTGGCCCCCGCCCCCGCACCGTTCAGCCCGTTCCGGGATCTGCCTGATCCCCGATCAGCCTCTCCACCTCGGCGCGCGACGGTGCGGCGGCCGAGGCGCCGAAACGTGTCGTCGCCAGCGCCCCGGCCGCCGCAGCAAAGCGCAGCGCCTGCGGAACCGGCAGGCCTTCGTCCAGCGCGACGGCCAGAGCGCCGTTGAAACTGTCCCCTGCCGCGACCGTATCCACAGCCGTCACGGCAAAGGGCGGCACGATCCCGGTTTCGCCCTGCACCGTTGCATAGGCCAGCCCGCGCGCCCCCATCTTGACGATGGCCAGGCGGGGCCCGCGCGTGACAAGGGCCCGGGCTGCCGCGATCGCCGCGGCCGGATCTTCGGGGCGGATACCGACAAGGGCCTCGGCCTCGGTTTCATTCGGCGTCGCGACATCGGCCTCCGCCAGCACATCCGTCAGATCCCTCCGAGGAATGGGGGCGGGATCCAGGATCACCGTCGCCCCGGCCGCGCGGGCCGCCCGCATCGCCGCCAGGGTTGCCACAAGCGGGGTTTCCAACTGGAACAACGCAACGCCGACCCCGGCGAACCCCTCGGCACCGGGGCCCGCATCCGGCCAGGCCATGTTCGCGCCTCCGGTGACCGTGATCACGTTTTGCGAGCGGGCGTCCACATGGATCAACGCATTGCCCGACGGCACATCGTCAAAAACCGCCACATGATCCAGCGCGATACCGTTCTCGGCCAGCGCTGTCCTCAGGGTCTGACCAAAGGCATCCGCCCCGGTGGCCGCAATCAACCGCACCGGCGTGGCCGACAGCTTCTGCGCCGCCACTGCCTGATTGGCCCCCTTCCCGCCCAGCCCGATCACCTGCCGGTCGGCATGGATGGTCTGCCCCGGACGGGGCAAGGCCTGCACATAGACCGTCAGGTCAAGATTGACCGACCCGAAGACGGCAACAGTCATGCTGCCGTGTCCAGCGCCGCGATGCGCGCCCGGAACTGTTCCGTGCCTTGCTCAACCCGTTCAAGAACCGCCTCAAGCGCCCAGAACTTTTCCACGATATCGAAGGGAATGGTCCGGGACCGGGTGCTGGCAAAGGTGCCCAGTCGCTGGTGATAAAGCTTGGCCAGCTTGGGATAGCCCATCGGCTCGGTACAGGCGGCAAGGACCAGGAAAACGGCCAGCTCTTCGGCCAGATCCGGGTGGTGGGCCCCGTGATCCTGAAGCCAGCGGTAGAGATCGGGGTGGATGTTGTTGAACACCCCGCAGAACCCCGCCGCCCCGGCCTGCAACGCGGGCCAGGCGATGGCGGCATTGGCGTTGTTGATGGTAAAGCCCGACCCCCGGGTCAGCGCCACCCGGCGCTTGACCGTGGCCAGATCGCAGGACACGTCCTTCAGCAGGGAAAACCGGGCGGTTTCTGCACAATAGGCGATCTCGTCATCGCTCAGCAAACGCCGATACGGTGCCGGGCATTCATACAGGCCCAGCGTCAGATCCCGGGGCAGAAAATCCAGCAGCGCATCAAGATTGGCGCGCAGAACATCCGCGCCGTCCTCAGGACGGGCCAGGCGGTTGGTCACCAGAACTAGACCATCAACCCCTGTTTCCGCCACTGCGGCCAGTTCGGCTTTTTGATCCTCGATCCCATCCGACACATGCCCCGAAGCGATAACCGGCACACGCCCGGCCACCTTGTCCATGGTGAACCGCGCCAGTTGCACCCGTTCCTCAAGAGACAGGAACTGCATCTCCGAGGACTGGCACACCGCGAACAGGGCCTGGGCCCCCTTGGCAAGATACCAGTCGATCAGCTTTTCATAGCCGTCCCAGTCCACCTTGTCGTCATCGGTGAACGGGGTCAACATGACCGGGATGATCCCGGTAATCGCGGCGGTCATTGGCCAGGGTCCTTTTGTGTCGGGGAAAGTGTCTTGGGGTTGACGACATAGGGGGTCAGCTCTTCGGGCCGGCCTTCCAGCCAGGCCAGGATATTGCGCACACAGCGTTCGGTCACGCGCCGTTCGGCCATCTTGTCCATCCCCGAGACATGCGGGCTGAGAACAACATTGTCAAAGCCCCGCAACGGGCTGTCCGCAGGCAGGGGCTCGGTTTCGAACACATCAAGGCCCGCCCCCGCAATCTTGCCGGCCGCCAGCGCGCGCGCCAAGGCCGCCTCGTCGATCAGCGGCCCACGCGAGGTATTGACCACAATGGCCGTGGGCTTCATCCGCTCAAAGGCCGCATCGTTCAGCGTATGGCGCGTTTCCGGGGTCGAGGGCGCATGTACCGAGATCAGGTCGGCCTCGGCCAGCAGGGTCTCCAGATCCACCGGCACAACCCCGGCGGCAGCAGCGGCCTCAGGCGTAAGGAAGGGATCATAGACCAGAACCTCCATGCCCTGCCCCAGCAACCGGCGCGCCATGGCCCCACCGATCCGGCCCAACCCGATCAAACCCGCCTTGCGCCCCCAGAGCCCCGGGTGAAAGCCATCGAAGGTCCAGGCGCCGGATTTGACCATCGCATCGCGCCGCCCGATCCCACAGGCCAGCGCCAGCGCCATGGCATGGGCATATTCGGCCACGCTTTCATGGTTCTGACCAAAAGCCATGGCCAGCGGAATGCCATGTTCGGTGGCCGCCGGCACGTTGACCTTGTCATAGCCCACGCCCCAGCGCGCGATGATCTTCAGATCCCGCGCCGCGGCGAGCACTGCGGGGGTATAGGGTTCGCCCCCCGCAATCGTGGCAACAACCCCCTCGGCCAGCTGCGCCGTCAGCTGCGCCTCATCCGGCAAACGCCCGGTTTCATTGACCACCACCTCATATCCGGCCGCGCGCAGCGGCTCGAACAGGGGACAGTCCTGGGTAAATTGCTCGGTAAGGACGAGCACCTTTTTCGCTGTCATGATCAGTTCACCAGGTTGGGAAGGAACGTCACCAGATCCGGCCACACGATCAGCAGCGAAATCGCTGCCAGTTGCGCGATCAGGAAGGGCAGGATAGCCAGGAACATCCGGCCGATCGGGATCTGTCCGATTTGCGCCGCCACGAACAGACAGATGCCCACAGGCGGGGTCATCAGGCTCATCGTGCCGGACAGCAGAAAGACCATCGCGAATTGCATCTCGTCGATGCCCAGGCTGCGTGAGATCGGCAAAAAGATCGGCGCCAGAAGCAGCACCTGAACCCCTGGTTCCAGAAAGAAACCGGCGACCATCAGCACGGCGAAGACGAAGAACAGGAAGGTCGTCGGATCGACCGAGAACGCTGTCGTCAGGTCCCGCACACCGGCCACCGCACCGGTCACGGTCAGCACGTAGGACAGAACCGAGGCCCCGGCGATCACCAGATACAGGCTGGAGGTCGTCCGGATCGAGGATTTGAGCGCCCCGATCAGATTGCCGTTCGACAAGGTGCGCAGGATAAAGCGTGCGATCACCAGCGCATAAACACAGGCGATGCCCCCCGCTTCGGTCGCGGTAAAGGCCCCTGACAGCGTGCCGACGACGATGAACAGCGGGATCGAAAAGACCAGCGCCGCTTCAAAGGTCAGCCGGCCACCGGTTTTCTCGACCGCCTGGATCTCGCCCTTGGGCAGCCCCTTGCGGATGGCGGTGATGAACACCACGACACCACAAGCAAAGCCCAACAAAAGGCCCGGAACGATGCCCGCAATGAACAGCTTGATGATCGAGACCTGCGCCACCGAGGCATAAACGATCATGATCACCGAGGGCGGAATGATCGGCCCGATCATCGAACTGGCCACCGTCACGGCGGCGGAAAATTCCCGGCTGTAACCCTGCTTGGGCATGCCGTTGATGAAAATCTTGCCAAGCGCGGCCGTATCGGCAATGGCCGTCCCCGAAATCCCGGCAAAGAAGATCGAGGCCAGGATATTGGCATAGGCCGCCCCGCCCGACACCCAGCGCGTCACTTTCGCGGCAAAGGTGATCAGCGTTTCAGTGATCCCGCCACGGTTCATGACCTCGCCGGCGAAGATATAAAACGGGGCCGCCAGCAACGAAAAATTGTCCAGCGAGCTGAAGAACCGGGTCGGGATCAGCACCATGGGGAAGCCGGCAAAATACGCCGCCGCCGCACCAGTCAGGCCCAGCGCCACCGCGATCGGGGCGCCGACCAGAACAAGGAAGAAGAAACAGATGAAAACGGAAGAGGGGCTCATTCGGACAACTCCTCAAGCAACGTGGCCGGCGGATCGACATAGGCGGCGATGGCCTGAACCGCGATGAACAGGTAGCCAATGACCACCGAGGCATAGGGGATCCACATCGGCAGGCGCATCGAGGGCGACACCTGCCCGGTATCCAGCAGGAACGGCAGCCCCAGCACCACGACAACGGCGGCCAATGTCAGGGTGGCGACAAGCGACACGATGGCCGCAATCCGGCGCAACAGCGGCGACGGCAGGATGTCGATCAAGTCGATCGCCATCTGTTCGCCCCGGCGGAATGTGGTGCCGGCCACGATGTAGACTGCCCAGACGATGCCATAGCGCATCGCCTCTTCGCTCCAGCCAATCGGGCTGGAAAAGACGTAGCGGGCCAGCACAGCCGCCAGGTTCACGATGATGATCAGGGCCAGCAATATGGCCGATATGTTCTCGGCCAGGTCAGCCAGCCGGTCGGTCCCGCGCAGCAGCCGCGCGCGGAGGGAGTGATTCTGTGCGAAAGCCATGGGAAAAGACCTGTGCAAACACCCCCGCCGGTCAATCCGGCGAGGGTTGAAAATTCCGGAAAAGGATTATTCGTCGTAAAGCGCGGCCTCGCTGTCGGCGACAGCGGCGACAAAGCCCTCGACATACGCGGCACCCAGTTCCTTGGACAGGAACTCCAGCACCGGGCCCTGGGCCACCTCGGCAAAGGCCGCCTTTTCCTCAGGGGTGTTCACATACACCTCAACCCCCATGTCGCGGATCTTCTGGGTGTCGGCCAGATAGCCCTGCCCCTTGCCGGCAATCATGATCGTGGCATAGAGCGCGGTACCATCCAGCACCGCCTTACGGTTCTTTTCGCTCAACCCGTCCAGGAATTTGGGATTGGCATAGGCGAACACTGCCGAGAAGATATGCTCATCCATCGACATGTACTTGATCACCTCGGCCCAGCCGCCGTTGATCACCGTCGAGGGCGGGTTTTCACCGCCATCCACCACGCCCTGCCGAATCGCCATGGCACTTTCCGGGAAGGGGATCGGCGTCGGCGCGGCGTTCAGGCTGTTCATCAGCGCGATCATCACCGGGCTTTCCATTGACCGCAGCTTCAGCCCACTGACATCCTCAGGCGTCTTGATCGGCCCCTTGTTGTTGACAAAGTTGCGAAACCCGTCTGCGGCAAAGCCGGTGATGCGCAAGCCAACCGTGTCTTCCAGATCAGCGGCAAAATCTGTCATGACCGGGGAGGTGTTCATGAAATGGATCGCGGCATTGGCCGAGCTGAACAGATACGGCACCGAGAAGACCTGGACCTTCGGATAGAACGAGGCCAGCGCCCCATCCGTCGTCGCGGTCATCTGAAAGATGTTGTTGCGGACGTTTTCCAGCAACTCGCGATCGCCCCCGACACCGCCATGCAGCAACTGCACCTCGATATCGCCGCCCGAATGGAATTCGACATATTTCTCGAACGCCTTCATGGCGTGGGTTTCCGGGTTGTCCGCTTCCGGCAGTGTCGTCGCGAAACGCAGCGTTTCGGCCTGGGCCGTCGCGCCAAGACAAGTCAGCACGGCCACCAAGCCGAGGGATTTGGTTGAAAGCTTCATGGATCCTCCCATGTGTGATCAGATTTGACCGTCCTACGGTCGAACGTTGAGTGACATGTTAGTAGCGTGGCACTATGATTCCAGCAAGAGGACAAGCTGTAGCAGGCCAGAACGGCCAAAGGGGCCTGCGGGAGGACACTAAAATGGACAGCCACAGACACGATATCAGGCCCTCCGGCCAGACCCTGCGCCAAGCCGCCTATGAACGTATCGAGGACCTGCTGAACACCGCCCGCCTCGCCCCTGGCGAAATCGTCACCCAGCGCGAATTGATGCGCCGCACCGACGCGACCCTGGCCGCCGTGCGCGAATCCATCCCCCGGCTTGAGGCCGAGGGCCTGCTCAAGACCCTGCCCAATCGCGGCCTGATGGTGCCCAGCGTCGACGTGCGTTTCGTGCGCGAAGCCTATCGCCTGCGCAGCCTGATCGAGACCGGCGCCCTGCCCGATGCCATGCGGGCCCTGCCCCGGCCCCGGATCGAGTCCTGGATCGCCGAACACGAAGCCGGCCTGCAAACCGGCCTGTCCGATGTCGAGGATGCGGTGTCGGAGCAGTTCCAGCATCTCGACTGGGATCTGCATCGCACCCTCGTGCACAGCATGAACAACAGCCTGGTCGACAACATCTATCGCGTCAACACGATCAAGATCCGCATGGCTGTCCAGTCACGGCTTCAGGTCACCCCGCTGAACATCGTGCGTGTGGCCCAGGAACACCTGGCCTTTCTGCGCCCGATGCTGGACGGCGATGAGAGGGCGGCGAAAAAGGCGCTTCAGGCCCATATCGAGAAATCAATGCGCCTGGCCCTGGGGGATACCCCCTGATCTTCGCACCCCGGGAAATGTGTCTTTGCCCCGGATGCCGATGACCGCGTGTTCATCACCAAGGGCTGCTCTGGGGTCTTGTGCGCGCAGCCCCGGCACGGGACACGCACGAAACGGACGTCAGAACACCTGACGGACCCACAAATCCGGATCAAATGGCGACAGATCCTTCAGCCGAACACCTCGGTCCACCATTCCTTGAAACGCGTCCCCGGGCCACGAAAGGGCCGGTCCACCGGCGTCGTCTCTGGCCTGTCGTCAGGATCGAACGCCTCTTGCACATCACGCACGACCGGGTCGATCCGGTTCTTCCGGAACCGGCGCCAGGCCCGCCAGACCGCCGTGATCAGCACCGCCAGCCCGGCCAGGAAAACGATATTGAACCAGGGAATGATCCGCACCTCCGGCCCCGCCACCGGGGTCAGCTTCAGCGCGTTGGGGTAGATCGAGAACAGCTGATTGCGCCAGCCGTAATACCGCACCTTGATCCAGCGCGGCGCCTCGGCAGTGGAATTCAGATCGGCGGCATTGGCCTGCAGATCGGCGCTGTTGAACTTGAAATAGAACGGCCAGCCCCAACCGGTATCCTCATTGCGGAACACCCGGGGGCGGCCGTTTTCCCGGATTGAGGAGATGAATTTCACATCCCGGTTCTGCGCCGTGACATCCGCACGTTCGGCGGTGTTCCAGAAGATACTGTCCCAGCCCGAGACCTCGACACGGCGCACCTCATTGCCGACGATGCGAACCACATCGTGCTTGGGCAGCGTGTAGTGGAGGAAACCGCCGATAACGGCGATCACGAGAAGACGAAAAATCCAAAGGGCGATACGCATGACCGGTCTTTACCTGAGATTGCTCCAATAGATATAGCCCGCCAGGATCAGGATTGGCAGCCCATAAACCACCGTAGCCAGACGCACCCGCAGACGGCGCATATAGGACAACAGCGCACGCTCGACAAAGGCGTCCCGCTCCGGTTCCGGTGTACCCGGCGCATAACCCGCCTCCAGCCGTTCTCGTTCCGCCGCCCGAAAATAGAAAAACAGGCTGGCATAGATGATCGTCTGGGCAACCAGCACGATCAGGGCAAAGCGGGCAAAGGCCATGGCGGGATCCCGATCAGTCAAACGGCGCCGTTATCCGGCGATCATCGCGGCCCGTCAACGGCGCGGCTTCATCGGACGGTCCACGCCTTGACGCAGCCGCCGGCACAGCGCAGCTTAGCGCGAACCGAGGAGGGATGCCAATGCAACCGGGACCCGCCAATCTGATCACCGATGTTGCCGGTCTGCGGGTCGGCAATGCCGAGGACAAGGCCCTGCGCAGCGGCGTGACCCTGCTGACCGCCGATCGCCCCTTTACCGCCGCCGTTCACGTCATGGGCGGCGCGCCAGGCACCACCGAGACCGATCTTCTGGCCCCCGACAAGCTGGTTCAGCAAGTCGATGCCCTGGTCCTGGCCGGCGGCTCGGCCTTTGGGCTGGGGGCGGCCGATGGGGTCCGCGATGCGCTGCGCCATCAGGGGCGCGGCTTTGCCGTGGGCGATCAGCGGGTACCCATCGTGCCCGGCGCGATCCTGTTTGACCTGCTCAATGGCGGGGACAAGGGCTGGCCCGTCTCGCCCTATCCCGCGCTGGGGGCGCAGGCGCTGGCAGCGGCGCGCCCGGATTTTGCCCTTGGCACCACCGGGGCCGGCTATGGCGCAACGGCCGGGCGACTGAAGGGCGGGCTTGGCTCGGCCTCGCTGGTCCTGGACGGGATCACGGTGGGCGCGCTGGTCGCCGTGAATGCGCTTGGTCAGGTCACCGTTGGCGATACCCGGCATTTCTGGGCCGCACCCTTCGAGATCGGTGATGAATTCGGCGGCTGCGGCCCCGCGCCACGCATGCCCCCGCCGCCGATCCCCCGGCTGACCCGCGGCCCGGGCGAGGCCACGACCATTGCCATCGTCGCCACGGATGCCGCGCTGGATCAAGCCCAGGCGACACGCCTGGCCGTGGCCGCCCATGATGGGCTGGCCCGGGCCATCGTGCCCGCCCACAGCCTGCTGGACGGTGATCTGGTCTTTGCTGCCGCGACCGGTGCAGTGCCCTTGCCCGATCCGGTAGCCACCCCGTTTCGCCTGGGCCATGCCGCCGCACTGTGCCTGTCGCGGGCCGTCGCGCGGGGGGTCCATGCCGCCCGCGCCCTGCCCGGCGATACCGTACCCAGCTGGCAATCGCTTTACGCCTGACACATTGCAGACCGAGAGGATCCTTCATGTCATTCCGCACCGCACTGGCCCTGGCCGCCCTGCTTGTCCTGTCCCCGGCCCTGGCCCCCGCCGATGAGATCTCCGATACGCTGGCAGCGGCCCGCAGCGCCTATGACGAAGGCGACATCGCCCGCGCGCTTGAGGAACTGTCCTTCGCCCAGGCGCTGTTGCAGGACATGCGGACTGACAGCTTGTCCCAGTATCTGCCCCCCGCGCCCGAAGGCTGGACCAGCGAACAACACAACGTGACCAGCAGCCTGATCGCCTTTGCCCCCAACGCCATCGGCAGCGCGGCCGACTATTCCGACGGAACCGATGTCTTTACCCTGACGATCAGCATCGACAACCCGCTGATGGCCATGTTCAGCCAAATGGCTTCGAACCCGATGCTGGCCCGCGCGGCCGGGGCAAGCCTGGACCGCCTGGGCGACACCAAGGTCCTGAACATGGATGGCACCCTGACCACAGTGATCGCCAGCCGCATCCTCGTTCAGGCCGAAGGCGCGCCGGTCGAGATCATGATGCCGATCTACAGCATGATCGATTTCGCCGGTTTGGAAGGGTTCGATTTCTGATCCCAAAGGGCGTGGAGATGGAGACCGATCTGTTTCGCCGTCACACCTGACAGCTTCGAGACCAACGACAACAGGGATTTGCCATTTGCCAAGCCGGCTTTGTCGATAAGGCGGCCACTGCCCTGTACAGCCCAAGCCACGCATCGCCGCGCCGCGGGCAACACGCAAAAAAGCCCGCGGCATGCCGCGGGCCTCTGTCACATCCGGCCGGTCCCGGAAACCCGGATCAGTTCACCGACGGCGCGGTCCGGGAAATTGCGATCTGGCGGGGTTTGAGCGCCTCGGGCACCTCGCGGATCAGATCGATATGCAGCATCCCATCCAGATGGGCAGCCCCCGTCACACGCACATGTTCTGCCAGATGGAAGCGGCGTTCGAAGGCGCGGGTGGCAATGCCGCGGTGCAGATAGACACGATTGCCCCCGTCTGCGGCCTTCTTGGCCGAAACGATCAGCGCATTTTCACGCTGTTCCACCGACAGTTCGCTTTCGGCAAATCCGGCCACGGCAATCGAGATACGCCAGCCGTCTTCAGCGGTCTTCTCGATATTGTAGGGGGGATAGCTGGGCTGGCTGACATCGGAACTCAGCACCCGATCCATCAAGTCGGCGATCTGGTCAAAGCCGACAGTGGCGCGGTGCAGCGGTGCAAGGTCGAAATTACGCATCTTGGTCATCCTCCATAGAGCGATACCTGGGCCGTCCTCCATCGGACAGACGGCGTTTCGATAATTCGGCATCCCCAATTGGGCGATGCCGTGCCCATGGATGTGTGCGCCCCCCAGGCCGGTTTCAAGACCCGGCCCGATCCCGGTCAGCGCATCGCGATGATTTCTTTGCGGCTGCGGCCCAGACGATGCAGCATCGGATCCGTTAACCCCGGGTCCAGTGCGATGGCCACGATATTGCCCTTTGCCGGCCGTTTCGTACTGCGCGAGGCAATCGAGGACGCAACCCCGGCCAACCGAGGCCCGGCCACTGTTTCGCGGATCAGGGGGGCCCCGGAAACACCGGGCACACCCTCGCAACTGGTGAAAACCAGCGATCCGTTGCGTTGCAGAACTTCGCAGGCCTCTTGCCATGATGGCAACTGCGACCGGTCGATGGCATAGGACATCACCTCCAGCCGGTCACCGGGATGCAGGTTGAAAACCACCGGCAATGGCCGGATCCGGGGCGGCATCGGCCGGGACAGACGCACCAGCCCCAGATCACGGGACACGGTCTGGGAGACGCGGCTGAAGCCTTCGACCAGGGTAACCTGCGCGCCCTTGCCATGGGCCGCGAACTGCCCCGAACGATAGCCGGCCAGGAAATTGACCCGCTCAGGCGCAACCCGTTTCTGGGTGCGTTTGTCGACCAGGCAATGGGCCGCCGTCAGCACCAGATCCGGGGCGACCAGCGTTGCCGTGCAAAAACCCTGCCCCGCGATGTTCAGCCGCCCCACCGCCAGCCATCGGTTCTGGTCGGTCGCACTCATGCCCTGACGCAGGGTTTCAGCCCCCGCTGGCAGGGCCAAAAGGACGGGCAGCAAAAGCGGGGCAAGGCGCAGGAAAAAGGTCATGCCCTTCTATGCCACAAACTGGTTACCGTGTCGTCCTTTTCATTGGGGAAAGATTGCCGGAATTTTCTCCGGTTTCGGCCCACCCGTCGCCCAATCCAACAGCTCCACCGTGTGTACAATCGGCACATCAGCCCCCTGAGAAAGCTGCATCATGCACCCGATGTTTCCCGCTGCGATCAAGTCCGGCCCGGTCGCGGCCAATGTTGTCAATTTGCGCGATTTCAGCTGTCCCGCGATTTCCGGCTGCAACAGGTTATAGGTGCCCGCCGACCCACAGCACAGATGCGAATCGCGCGGCTCGACAACGTCGAATCCGGCACGCTTAAGCAGATCTTTTGGCGCGGTTTTCACCTGCTGACCATGCTGCAGCGAACAGGCGGCATGATAAGCCACGCGGATCCCCTTGGCCGGGCCTTCGGGGATTTCCAGCCGGGTCAGAAGCTCGCTGATATCGACCGCACGGGCCGAGATCTCGGCAGCCTCAGCCGCCATATCCGTCGTGCGCATCATATGCCCGTAATCCTTCACCGTCGTGCCGCAGCCCGAGGTGTTGATCACGATCGCATCCAGCCCCTGGCCCCGCACCTCTGCCATCCAGGCAGCGATGTTGGCCCGCGCGGCGGCATGGCTGTCGTCGACGCGGCCCATGTGATGGGTCAGCGCGCCACAGCACCCCTGCCCGCGCGCCACGACCACTTCACATCCCAGCCGCCGCAACAGGCGGATCGTGGCATCGTTGATATCGGTATCCAGCGCCTTTTGCGCACAGCCCGTCATCAACGCCACCCGCATCCGCTGCGGGCCTTGGGCCGGGAAGACCTGGGGGTCGTCATTGCGGCTGACCGGCGGCACCTGGCGCGGGGCCATGTCCAGCATGGCCCGCAGGCGCCGATCGGGGATCAGGCCACGAAAGGGTCGGCCCAGCTTGGCCGCAAACAGCGCCAGACGGAACCGCCCGGGATAGGGCAGGATCGCCGCCAGCAGACGCCGCAGGGCGCGGTCATGCCAGGGGCGGGTGTAGGTGCGCTCGATATAGGCGCGGGCTTCATCCACCAGATGCATGTAGTGCACCCCCGAGGGACAGGTGGACATGCACGACAGGCAAGACAGGCAGCGGTCGATATGCTTGACGGTTTTCGCATCCGCCGGCCGGCCGCTTTCCAGCATTTCCTTCATCAGGTAGATACGACCGCGCGGGCTGTCCAACTCATCGCCCAGCACCTGATAGGTCGGACAGGTCGCGGTGCAAAAACCGCAATGGACGCAGGATCTCAGGACCTCATTGGCACGTTTCAGCCCCGGCTCGCGCAGTTGCGCTTCGGTGAAATTCGTCTGCATGATCGTCCTTTCAGCCCATCAGGCCGGGGTTGAGGATGCCGCGCGGATCAAAGCGCGCCCGCAAATCACGGCTGAGCCGGGCGACCACGGGGTTTTCCGGCGGGATGGCCGGAAGGCGGGCAAAGGTTTCCGGCGCCGCCCGCATCAGCGTGGCATGGCCGCGTATCGGGCCCAGTTCCACACGCAGATCGCGCCCCTCGGGCAGCAGCAGCCAGACCAGCCCGCCCCCCCAGTCATAGAGCGCGCGGGCCCCGGCGATCCCGGCCACCAACGCCGCCGCATCGCCGGGGACCACATGCAACCGCCAGACATCGCCGGGCTGATCGGCGAAAACAGTGACATCGCGCACCTGTGCCCAAAGCGCCTGCACTGCATCGGGCGCGCGTTCAACCCGGGCCACCCCCCAAGGGGCCAGTAATTCGGTCAACCGTGCCGCGCGATGGGCCACCTGGGCCTCGAACCCTTCGATCCGCAATACGGTGCGCGCCCCCGGCCCACCCAGATGCGCCGCGCCGCTGACCTCATAGGGTGATCCCAGGGCCGCCGACAGCGCGGCCAGCCCGGCACTATCCGACAAGCCGGCGATCTCCAGCGTGGCGCTGGCCTCGGTGCCAGGCAACACCTTCAGCGCCACCTCGCTGAGCACCCCCAGCGTGCCCCGGCTGCCGGCCATCAGCTTGACCAGATCATAGCCCGTGACGTTCTTCATCACCCGGCCGCCATTGCGGGTAATCACCCCCATGCCATCGACGAAACGGACACCGATCAACGCATCACGACACGCGCCAGCCTGCACCCGACGCGGGCCGCTGGCATTAGCCGCAACGATCCCGCCGATGGTGGTCACGCCGTCCCGGCCCAGAAGGGCGCGCAGATCGGGGGGGTCAAAGGCCAGGCGCTGGCCCTCGGTGGCCAGGGTCGCCTCGATCTCGGTCAACGGCGTTCCCGCGCCCGCCACCAGGGTCAGGGCACCGGGTTCGTACAACCGAACCCCGGACAGGCCCGAGGCATCCAGCACCTGGCCCCTGACCTGCCCCACCCAGCGTGTGCCGCCCCCCTGGATCTGCACGCCGCCGGTGGCACCGGCCACGGCCTCGGCCAGATCCGCCTCATCGCGGGGGCGCAGCGGCGTCTGATCAACCGCCATATCCGCGCTGCTCATGCCCCCGCCCTCCGCGCGGCACTGACCGCAAGGGGAAAGACCTTGGCCGGGTTCAGCAACCAGGCCGGATCGAACACATCCTTGATCCGCATCTGGGCCTCCAGATCCTCGGCCCCGTATTGCACCAGCATCAGATCGCGCTTTTCCACGCCAACGCCATGTTCGCCGGACAGGCAGCCATCGACCTCAACGCACAGCTTGAGGATCTCGGCCCCCATTGCCTCGCAGGTTTCCAGATCGCCCGGCTTGTTGGCATCGAACAGGATCAGCGGGTGCAGGTTGCCATCGCCGGCATGGAAGACATTGGCCACATCAAGACCGAATTCCTCGCTTAGCTCGCCCATGCGGCCCAGCACTTTGGGCAGCGCGCTGACCGGGATCGTTCCATCCAGACATATATAATCGCCCAATTGTCCCATGGCCCCGAAGGCAGCCTTGCGCCCCTTCCAAATGGCTGCGCTTTCCTGGGGACTGGCCGAGATACGGAATTCCACCGGATCATGGGCTTCGGCGATTTTCTGAATCAGATCGAACTGATAGGTGATTTCCTCTTCCGAGCCTTCGACCTCGACGATCAGCAGCGCCGCACAATCAGGATAGCCGGCGCCGCAGAAAGCCTCGGTCGCCTTGATGCAGGCTTCGTCCATGAACTCAATGGCCACGGGCAACAGCCCCGCCTTGATGATATCGCTGACACAGGCCCCCGCCGTCACCGCGCTGTCAAAGCCGATCAACGCGGGGCGCGCGCCCTCGGGCTTGGGCAGGATGCGCAGGGTGGCCTCGGTAACAACGCCTAGCTGGCCCTCGCTGCCGCAGACCACGCCCAGCAGGTCCAGCCCGCCGGCATCCATCCACGGGCCTCCGATTTCCGTCACCGTGCCATCCATCAGGACAATCTTGACGCCCAGCAGGTTGTTGGTGGTCACGCCGTATTTCAGGCAATGCGCCCCGCCCGAGTTCATCGCGATATTGCCGGCGATGGCGCAGGCCAGCTGGCTGGAGGGATCCGGGGCATAGAAAAACCCGTCTTCTTCCACCGCGCCAGTCACCGACAGGTTGGTGCGCCCGGTCTACACCCGGATGAACCGGTTGGGGTAATCGACCTCCAGCACCTCATTCATCTTGGCCACCCCAAGTATGATGCTGTCAGCGGTCGGCAATGCCCCCCCCGCCAGCGATGTCCCAGCCGCGCGCGGAACCACCGGCACACCCATCTCGTGGCAAAGCGTCAGCACCGCCGCCACTTCTTCGGTTGAGGCAGGCAGCACGGCGGCCAGCGGTGGACAGGTGTATGCGGTCAGCCCGTCGCATTCATAAACCCGCGTTTCCGCCGGATCGTCAATCACCGCATCATGGGGCAGGATATCCCGCAACCGCGCCACGATGTCTGCCTTGCGACTGATGACCAGATCGCTGGGTTTGGGCATTTGCATGTTGGCCTCCCTTGATTGGTAAAAAGTTATAACCAATTTCAGGGGGCATGCAAGCCTCACGAGGATCCTGTCATGCCCCCGCCGGGAAATCCGCAGGGCCAGACCACGGGCCGGGCCGGCACGTAGCAAAGCGCCCGTGCTGGGGAACGGGTGTCATAACGGCCTCGCATCGGCCCTTCGCCACGGAAGTGGCAGGTCAGTCCCCGAGGCCATTGACAAGGCATGGTCGACGCCATCAAAGCCGGCACCCAATTTTGTGCGGCATGCTCCAGAGCGTTTCAAACTGAGACACGGTTAACAAACCCGCCGAATGGCCTACCCCACAACCCGTCCCTTGCTCCGCCCTTCCCACAGCCAGGCGGCCACGGCCAGAAGACCAGCCAGGGCCAACATCGCCCAGGCCGGCAGCAACGGGCGCACCGTCACATCCGCCGTCTGATAGGCCCCCCGCGGCAGGATTCCGATCCAGCCCCGCCCGGCCGCCGGACGGCCCGGACGCACCTGCCGCAGGTCAGGCAAGCCATCCTCCAGCACGCGGACCCCGCCCCGGGTCGCGGCAACCGACGGGGCCAGAAGATCGCCGCTGGCGATGGTTTGCTCAAATTCGCGCGGGGCTGAAGGGCCCAGGGCCGCAACGGCCGACATTTCCCCATCGGTGATCCGGTAAAGGCCGACCCCGGGCGCATCAAGATGGGCTTCGAACCGGCCGGGACTGATCTCTTCGGGGGGCAAAACCACCACGTCCCCATCCGGGCCCGTAATCTGGAAATCCCCCACCTGTTCCCCCAGGCTGCGACGAATGATCGTCAGGCCCTGGCCATCGGCTTCCGCCCAGAGCGCCTCTTCCTCAAGCTCGGGTTCCTTCATCAGCCAATGGGCCAGGCGGCGCAGCAGTTCCAGTTGCGGCCCGCCGCCTTCATAGCCCCTGCTCCACAGCCAGGCCTGGTCCGAGGCCAGCAACGCCACCCGCCCCTCTCCAACCCGATCCAGCACCAGAAGCGGGCGGTCCTCCGGGCCGGACATCACCGTCTCGGCACCGTCCTTGGGGATCACGTCGATCAGCCGGAACCAACGCCCCCAGGGGGCGCCTTCGGGTGTGCTCTCATTGCGCAGGGCAGCTTGGTCCAACCCTTCGGTTACCGGATGGCGATGGCCCAGATCGGTGACCTGCGGCACATAGCCCTGTTCCAGCACCCGCGCCGTCGGCTGACCCGGGATCACATCGCCCAAAGGCGTACGATAGAGCGAAGCCGCCGAGGCAAAATCCGGCCCCGCCGCAATCAGCACTGCGCCACCATCCTCGACATATTGGCGGATGTTATCCAGATAGATCGGCGGCAGGATCCCCCGGCGCTTGTAGCGGTCAAAGATGATCAGGTCGAACTCGTCGATCTTTTCCAGGAACAGCTCACGCGTGGGAAAGGCGATCAGCGACAGTTCCGTCACCGGCACGCCATCCTGTTTCTCTGGCGGGCGCAGGATGGTGAAATGGACCAGATCCACCGAGCTGTCGGATTTCAGCAGGTTGCGCCAGGTCCGTTCGCCGGCATGGGGTTCGCCCGAGACCAGCAGCACCCGCAGCCGATCACGCACCCCGTTGATCTGGATGACCGCGCCATTGTTGCGGTCGGTCAATTCGCCCGGGGCCGGCGGCACGGTGACCTGGATGACGTTCATCCCGCCATGGGGCAGTGTCACCGGCAGCTCCAGATCCCGGCCCACAGGCACGACCACCCGCACCGGGGGGGCCCCGTCGATGGACAAATCCAGCGCCGCCTGTTCGCCGAGACCGGGGGGCACTGCGCCCTGATCCTCCAGCGCCAGAGTCAGCGTGACCTCTTCCCCCATGATGGCAAAAGCCGGGGCATTCCTGACAATCAGCCGCCGGTCCCAGTCCGTGCGCTGCCCGGTCAGCAGCGCGTGCAGGGGCGCCGGCACATCAGGGGCGCGCGCGATGTCATGCACCTGCCCATCGGTCAGCAGGATAACCCCGGCGATCCGGGCAGCCGGTACATCGGCCAGGGCCTCGGACAACGCCCCCATGACCAGCGAGCCCTCATTGCCCGCCGCATCGTGGACCTGAACCACGCGCAGCTCGGTGTCCGGCAGGGCCGCTACCCGCGCCTCAATCGCGCCCAACGCCGCCGCCGTCTGATCCGGGCGGTTGGCAATGCCCTGACTGGCCGTATTGTCGACCACCGCGATGACGACATCCGACAGGGGGCGGCGCGTCTCGCTCTGCAGGCTGGGATTGGCCAGGGCACCGATCACCGCCGCCACGGCCAGGGCCCGCAGCCACCAGCCGGTCAGCCCCCGCCAGGCGGCAAAGACCAGCAGCAGCGCAAACACCGCCGCCAACCCAGCCAACAGCCAGGCATCCATCAGGGGGGCAAAGATCACCGCGCGCACCATGGCTATTGCCCCAGCCGGTCAAGCAGGGCCGGCACATGGACCTGATCGGATTTGTAATTGCCGGTCAGCACATACATCACCAGATTGACCCCGAAACGATAAGCCAACTCGCGCTGGCGATCCCCGGCATAGCCCCGCCCCACCGGGAACATCCAGCTGCCGCGTTCATCCACGGCCCAGGCCGCCGCCCAGTCGTTGCCACCGATCACCACCGGCGTCACCCCGTCATTGAGGTTGCGAAAGGGCATGCCTTCGACCTGCTCGGCCCCAGGGGGGGCGGTTTCCACCCAGACATCGCGCGAAATGTGGCGACCCGGGAAATCCTGCAACAGATAGAAGGCACGGGTCAGCACATGATCCTCGGGGATCTGTTCCAGCGGCGGAATGTCCAGCGGCGCAGCCAGATCCCGCAGCCTGCGCCCGTTCGGCCCCTGTCCACCACCGGTGATACCGGCATCGCGGGTATCGAACAGGATCATGCCACCACTACGCAGATAGCGGGTCAGACGGGCATAGGCATCCGGCGACGGCAGAGGCTGATCGGCAGTGATCGGCCAGTAGAGCATGGGAAAAAAGGCCAGTTCATCGCGTTCCAGATCCACCATGATCGGTTCGGCCGGTTCCACCGAAGTGCGACTGAACAGCACCTGGCTGAGACCGGTCAACCCGCGCGCGGCGATCTCATCCACCCGAGGATCGCCGGTTTTCACATGGCCCAGCACGACCTCGCCCGTCGCGGCGAGGGCAAAGGCATCATCCCTGTCCTGCGCCTGGGCTGATGGCGCCGGGACCAGTCCGGCCGCCAGCACCAGCAGGACCAGGGGCGCGATCGCCCGTCCCCCTGTGCCGATCCGGCCCGACAGGCGCAGCGAGGCCAGAAGATCCGCCAGCAACAGCCCCAGGGCCAGGGTCAGCGCCAGCCCCATCAGCCGGGTTTCACGGGCCACAGCCAATCCCTCGACCACAATCCGCTCGGGCCAGACGGTCGGCGCCAGCGCCCTGTCTGCGGCGATCACATTCACCGCATGGCGCAGATTTCCCGCGCCATAGATGCCCGGCGGCATATCCGGCCCGGTCCGACCCGTCGCCAGCCGATCGCCGGGCACCCCGGGCAGCACCCCGGCCTCCTGGATCTGGCCAAACCCGTCCAAAATCCGGTCCGCCTGCCATGTGCTTCCCTCAAGCGCGGCCGCCTGCGGCCCGGCCGGACGGCTTGACACAGCCAGCCGGTCCAGCATCTGCACAAACAGACCCGACAGGGGCAGCGTCGACCACTCGGCATTGGCGGTGACATGGAACAGCACCACCTGTCCCTCGCCCAAACCCTTGCGGGTGACCAGCGGTGTGCCATCGGCCAGCGCGGCCAGAACACGCCCGGCCAGATCGCTGTCGGGCTGGGCCAGAACCTGGGCGGTGATCTGCAGATCAAGTGGCACCGTCAGACCGAAGAACGGGCTGGTCTCGGCAAAGGGCATCAGCGTCTTGGGTTCCCCCCAACTCATGGCGCCTCCCACACTGCGCCCGCCTTCGCGCAAGCGCACCGGCAGCAGCGGATCCTCCTCGCGGCGGCTGACATCGCTGGCCGCCAGACGCGGCCCGGCGAAGCGCAGCAAAAGACCGCCCTGTTCCACCCAGGCCTGAACCCCCGCTGCTTCAGCCGGGGCCAAACGCGCGACATCGGCCAGCACGATCACATCGGGATTGGCCGGCAGGATATCGGACAGCGCACCCTCGATAAGATCGGCACCGGGCTGCAAGGCCTGGGCCAGGAAATGCAACGGCGACAGCAGTTCCAGACCTTCGCGATCCTCACGCCCGGCGATCAGCGCCACTTCGCGGCGGCGCAGGGCATCGTCGGTCAGGCTGACCGCCCCGGCGGATCGCTGGCCGGCAACCTGAAACCGGCTGATACGGTTGCGCAATTCCGGCGGCAGCGACAGGGCGACCGTCGCCGTCGTCTCATCCGTCGCGAAGGCCCCCGTGCCCCGGGCCAGATCGCGTTCCACACCGGTCGGATCCACCCCCCGGGCGATCAGCGTCACCTCGGCGGGCGCCCCGGCACGGGCCCGCAGAACCGACAGCCGGATCACCCCGTCCTCGTAAACCGCAGGCGCCAGGCCATAGACCGGCCGGACGCTTTCGAACACCCGCACAGTGCCATGGCGTTCCAGCGCCGCCAGCACCGTATCACGGCCTTCGCGGGCCAAACCGTCGGACACCCAGAGCGTCTCAAACCGCCCTTCCAGCGCCCCGGCCCAGGCGTCCAGATCGGCCGGATCCGGTTCCCAGGCCGCCGGGGTCAGGCTGGCCAAATGCGGACGCCAGCTTTCTGCCGCGCGAAAGACCGGGGCCTCCAGGGCCGTGGCGGCAACCACCGCCACCGGGCGGCCATCGCGGGCAGCCTCGGCCAACAGCGCGTCGATCCGGTCGATCCGCCCCGCCCAATCCCCGGCATCCGCCCAGGTCGCATCAATCAGGACCAGAAGCGGCCCCTGCCCGGCCTCACGCGGGGCCGGGTTCAGGATCGGGCCGGCAAAGCCCAGGATCAGCGCCGCCATGGCCAGCATGCGCAGCAGCAGCAACCACCAGGGGGTCTTGTCGCTCTGGCTGTCGTCATCTTTCAGACCCAGCAACAAGGCCACCCCGGGAAAGCGCCGCCGGATCGGCGCGGGCGGCACGGCGCGCAGCACGAACCACAGCACCGGCAGGGCCAGCAGCGCTGTCAGCAGCCACGGCGTAGTGAAGGCAATGGGGCCAAGCACCAGCATCAGCGGGTCTTTTCCAAAGCGCGATAGAGCCAGAGCAACGGCGCCTGGGCGCTGTCGCCAGTGTGATGGCAGGTGTATTGCCAACCGGTCAGCCGCGCCAGATGGGCCAGCCGGTCCTTGCGCTCGGCCAGCCTCGCCAGATAGCGATCGCGCAAGGCCCCGGCCTGCAGGGTCTCGTGACGCAGCCCGCCGCCCATGCTTTCGAACACCACGCGCCCATCATAGGGAAAGGCCTCTTCCTCGGGGTCGAGCACCTGCACCAGCGCGCCACGCACCCCGCGATCAGCCGCCCGGGTCAGGGCCTCCTCGACCCCTTCAAACGGCCCCATGAAATCCGAGACGAACAGCGCCCGCGACCGGCCCAGCATGCCGGTCAGATCCGGTGCGCTGTAATCGCCCTGCGTCTTGTCGCCCAGCAGACCGGCGGCCAGGCGCAGCAACTGCACATCGCCGCGCCGGGGCGGCACATCATGGCCGCTCAGACCCACCCGTTCGCCCCCGCGCAACAGCAGGATCGCCACGGCCATGGCCAGTACCCGCGCCCGATCCGCCTTAGGCGGCACGCCTTTCGAGGCGAACCCCATGGACTGTGCCCCATCCACCCAGATCAGCACGGTCTGTGCCGCCTGCCATTCCTTCTGCCGGATGTAATGGGTGTCCCCCCGCGCCGAGCGCCGCCAGTCGATCAGCCGCGCCTCATCGCTGGCCATGGCCGGGCGATATTGCCAGAACTCTTCGCCCATGCCCGCCCGGCGGCGGCCATGTTCGCCCAGCAGCATCGTCGAGGCCAGATGCTCGGCCTCGGCCAGAAGCGGCGGCAAGGGGGCGGCAAGGGCCTCGCCCGCGCCGCGCAGGCCGGATTGCGGGGTCAAGCCGCCACCTCATGGCGCGTGACGGCCGCACTGACCCGGGCGATCAGCCCCCCAAGGCTTTCGCCCCGTGCACGCGCCGCGAAGCTGAGTTGCATGCGATGGGTCAGGACCGGCACGGCCATGCGTGCCACATCCTCAATGGTGGGCACCAGCCGGCCCTCCAGCAGCGCCTGGGCACGGATGGTCAGCATCAGGGCCTGGGCCGCGCGGGGCCCCGGCCCCCAGCTGACCGCATCCCGCACCTCGGGCAAAGCGCTGTCATCATCGGGGCGGCAGGCCCGGACCAGATCCAGAACCGCCTCCATCACCGCCTCGCCCACCGGCATCCGGCGCAACAGGCGTTGGGCCGCGATCAGGCGTTCGGCGGTGAAGACGGCGTGGGCCTCATCTTCCTCTACCCCGGTGGTGGCCAGCAGGATCGCGCGCTCGGTATCCCGATCCGGGTTGGGCACGTCGATCTGCACCAGAAACCGGTCAAGCTGGGCCTCGGGCAGCGGATAGGTGCCCTCCTGCTCCAGCGGGTTCTGGGTGGCCAGAACGTGAAAGGGCGGGCTGAGCGGATGGGCCTGGCCGGCGATTGTGACGGATTTTTCCTGCATCGCCTGAAGAAGGGCCGATTGCGTCCGGGGGCTGGCGCGGTTGATCTCATCGGCCATCAGAAGCTGGCAGAAAACCGGCCCCTCGATAAAGCGGAAGGCCCGGGCCCCATCCGCCGCGGTTTCCAGAACCTCGGAGCCAAGGATATCAGCGGGCATCAGATCCGGGGTGAACTGGATGCGGTTGCCCTGCAGCCCCATAACGGTGGACAGGGTTTCCACCAGCCGCGTCTTGCCCAGCCCCGGCAGGCCGATCAGCAACCCATGCCCCCCGCAAAGCAGCGCCGAGAGCGTCAGGTCCACCACCCGCTCCTGCCCGATGAAACGCCGGGTGATCGAGGCCTTGGCCCCGGCCAAATCCTCGCCCAATGACTCGATTTCACGGATCAGTTCTTCGCCGCCGGCCATGACTTTCCCTCGTGCAACAGTATATTCCTAGTGAAACCGTTTATTCCCGCTGTGACAAATGGCAAAAAGCGACATGGGACAAAACATCGTGAAACCTTCGGCCGACGGACTGGCCGCCAGCGCGGCAAAAGCCACCCGAAGCGGCCCCGCGCCGGTGCATCTGTGGGATCCGCCCTTCTGCGGAGACCTCGATATGGTGATCCGCCGGGACGGGACATGGTTTTACCAGGGCACACCGATCGGGCGGCCGGCACTGGTACGGCTGTTTTCCTCGATCCTGAAAAAAGAGGGGGATGATTACTTTCTGGTCACCCCTGTCGAGAAAGTAGGCATCACGGTTGAGGACGCGCCCTTCGTCGCCGTGGATTTCAGCGCCGAGGGGGCAGGCCCTGCACAGGTGCTGCGCTTTGTCACCCAGGTGGGCGATACGGTCAGTGCCGGACCGGATCATCCGATCCGCGTCGCCCGCGATCCGAACACCGGGGAACCATCCCCCTATGTCATGGTCCGCGCCGGGCTGGAGGCCCTGATCGACCGCAAAAGCTTTTACCGGTTGGTCGACCTGGGCACGGTGGCCAGCCAGGACGGGACCGACTGGTTCGGCCTGTGGTCCAGCGGACAGTTCTTTCCGATGATCCCTGCGGCAGAACTGCCCGACGGCTAGCGCGTGCCGCGTTCATTCGCCTTCACACGACACGCTCCAAGTCTTTGATATTGCGCATTCTAGGAACACAAAACCGGTATCCGCTTTGGCACTGCATGCCCTAGAATGCGCCCCTCATCCTCAGTGCGCCTCGGCCCAGTTACGGCCTTGCCCGGCCTCAACCGTCAGGGGGACGGACAGATGCACGGCGGGATCGGCGGCGCCTTCCATTACGTCACGCACCCGAGCGATCAGGGCTTCAGAAGCGCCCTCATCGACCTCGAACAGCAATTCGTCATGCACCTGCAACAGCATCACCGCCGGCAGATCGGCAATGGCCGCCGGCACGCGGATCATCGCCCGGCGGATCACATCGGCCGCCGTACCCTGAATGGGCGCGTTGATCGCCGCCCGGCGGGCAAAGCCGGCCCGTGGGCCCCGTTCACCGATCTGGGGGGTGTGGATCTTGCGGCCGAACAGCGTCTGGACATAGCCGTGTTCCTTGCCGAATTCGATCGTCTCATCCATGTAGGCGCGAATGCCGGGGAAGCGTTCGAAATAGCGGTCGATGAAGGCCTGGGCCTCGGCGCGTGGAATGCGCAGGTTGCGGGCCAGACCGAAGCCGGAAATGCCGTAGATCACCCCAAAGTTGATCGCCTTGGCCTGGCGGCGCACCATGGGATCCATACCCTCAAGGGGCACACCGAACATTTCCGAGGCCGTCATGGCGTGGATGTCATGGCCATCGCGGAAGGCATGTTTCAGGCTGTCGATCCCGGCGATATGGGCAAGGATGCGCAGCTCGATCTGGCTGTAATCGAGGCTGACCAGCACCCGGCCCTCGGGCGCGATGAAGGCCTCGCGGATGCGGCGGCCTTCCTCGCTGCGCACGGGGATGTTTTGCAGGTTCGGATCGGTTGAGGCCAGCCGCCCTGTCGCCGCCCCGGCAATGGAATAGGACGTATGCACCCGGCCCGTTTCCGGGTGGATATGTTCCTGTAAACTGTCGGTATAGGTCGATTTCAGCTTGGACAATTGCCGCCAGTCCAGCACCCGGCGGGGCAGTTCGTGCTCGGTCGCCAGATCTTCGAGCACATCGGCAGGGGTGGACCAGGCCCCGGCCTTGCCCTTCTTGCCGCCCTCGAACCCCATCTTCTCGAACAGGATCTCGCCCAGCTGTTTGGGGCTGCCGACATTGAAGGTTTCGCCGGCCAGGTCGTGGATCTCGGCCTCAAGCCCGGCCATCTTCTGGGCAAAGGCCGAGGACATGCGCGACAGGGTTTCCCGGTTCACCAGGACCCCGCGCATTTCCATATCCGCCAGCACCGGCACCAGCGGGCGTTCCATCGTCTCATAAACGGTGGTGGTGCGTGCCTGATGCAACTGGGGTTTCAGCAGCTGCCACAGGCGGAGCGTGATATCGGCATCCTCGGCGGCATAGGCCGAGGCCTTGTCGATGGGCACCCGATCAAAGGTGATCGCCGATTTGCCAGCGCCGAGAAGCGGCTTGATCGGCACCGGCGTGTGATCCAGGTATTTCTCTGACAGCGCGTCCATCCCGTGGCCGTGCAGCCCCGCATGCTGGGCGTAGGAGATCAGCATCGTGTCATCAATCGGCGCCACGGTGATGCCGTTGCGGGCAAAGATCTTGGCGTCGTATTTCATGTTCTGGCCGATCTTCAGGATCGCCGGATCCTCCAGCACCGGTTTCAGGATCGCCAGCGCCTCATCCAGCGGGATCTGGCCGGGGCAAAGATCGCCACCGCCGAACAGATCGCCCTCGCCCTCACGATGGGCCAGGGGGATGTAGCAGGCCTGCCCCGCCACCACCGCCAGCGAGATCCCCACCAGATCGGCGCGCATCTCGTTCAGACCGGTGGTTTCCGTATCCACCGCCACCCAGCCGCGATCGTTGATCAGATCGACCCAGGTGCGCAGATCTTCGGCGGTGCTGACCGTAGTGTAGCCATCAGGGCCGAAGGGGATCGCCGCAGCCGGGGCAGCCGCAGCCACGGGTTCGGGCGCTTCAGGGGCAGCCACCCCCATACGATCGGCAATGCGCTTGGTGATGGTGCGGAATTCCATCTCGGCCAGAAAGGCCAGCAGCGTCTCGGGATCGGGATCCTTCACCTCCAGATCATCAAGGGTGAAATCCAGCGGCGTCGCGCAATCCAGCTGTACCAACTGTTTCGAAATGCGGATCTGATCGGCCTTGTCGATCAGGGTCTGGCGGCGCTTGGGTTGCTTGATTTCCTCGGCCCTCGCCAGCAGGGTTTCCAGATCGCCGTATTCGTTGATCAGTTGCGCCGCTGTCTTGATGCCGATGCCGGGTGCGCCGGGCACGTTATCCACGCTGTCGCCAGCCAGGGCCTGCACATCGACCACCTTGTCCGGGGTGACGCCGAACTTGGCCTCGACCCCTTCGATCCCGATGCGCAGGTTCTTCATCGCATCCAGCATCTCGACCCCGTCGCCGACCAGTTGCATCAGGTCCTTGTCCGAGGAAATGATCGTGACCCGCCCCCCGGCATCGCGCGCCTGGCAGGCCAGGGTGGCAATGATGTCATCGGCCTCATAGCCCTCAAGTTCCTTGCAGGCGATGTTGAAGGCCTCGGTGGCGCGGCGGGTCAGCGGCATCTGGGGGCGCAGATCCTCGGGCATGGCCTCACGGTTGGCCTTGTATTCGGGATAGAGATCGTTGCGGAAGGTGTGGCTGCCCTTGTCGAAGATGACAGCCGCATGGGTGGGCGCATCGGGGCCATGATTATCCTCGATATAGCGCAGGATCATGTTGCAGAACCCGGCAACCGCCCCCACCGGCAACCCATCGGATTTCCGGGTCAGCGATGGCAAGGCGTGATAGGCCCGAAAGATGAAAGCCGAGCCATCAATCAGATGCAGATGATGTCCCTTGCCGAACGCGTGCGCCATGTCGTCTTTCCCCGGTCTGTGCGGCCCCCTTCTGTCACACTTGCCGGGGATGTGCGAGGGCGGCCAGCCCCCGATCCGACATCGCCCGGCGACACACGGGGCCGGACAGCCCAAAGCCCCGGGCAAAGGCCCCTGCCCACCGACAATCCCTTGCGCTAACAGGCTGCTGAAAAGGAAACCTGGCAATGCCGGACGGGGAAACTGTTCCGGCCCGGCCTTCTGACCCGCGCGCTGAGGGACGCGCCCGACCCTGGGTGGGCGCTTTGGTCCGTTGGGGCGGGTGTGCTTTATGCCTGCCAAGCCCCTCTAACTGACGGCTGATATCAATGGCCTTGGAAAATGACTGCTCTGAGGCCTTGTTGAC
>JBKDZR010000054.1:0-11589 GCA_047971485.1 Qingshengfaniella sp.
CCTGTTTGGCCCAATGTTTCTGATAATCGAGCGCCAGGTCGCGAGAGATCTCCTCAAGGGCGATGTCGCCAGCAAAGTCGATGAAGTACTGGATCGAGGTCCGCTTGGTTTTCTCCCAAGAGGCGCGCTGGTTCGGCGACTTGTAGAGCTGCGCGTTGTAGGCGATGTCACCCACATAAACCTCGAAGGCTTCGGACACGCTAACAGTTGGTTTCGGCGCACCGCCAAGAAGCGCTTCGGCGTCTCGCTCTTTCGGGATTTCGGCGGGTCCCGCGTTCTGATGAACCGCGAGCAATCGGGCCAGCGCCTCTTCAAGAGGCACCACGGTCGCGAGATGCTCAATCGGTTGATAGGTGAAGCCGCTCGCCAGCGCCTTGACGGTCGCCATTCTGTAGCGGCGACGGACGGCCTCCGAGGTTTCCCGATTGGACGAGGGGCCGACCTCCTCGGCGATCTTCAACGATGCCCAATAGCGGTCGTCTGCCTCGGCCAGCAGGTCCCGTTTGTAGCGGGCCTGGTCAAGTGAAGTGGTCCCAAGCGATTCCTTGATCCGCTTGCGCGTATCGAGGTGTGCGAACTTGCTCGGCACACGCCGGTTATACCACCAGACGCGGCCTCGCTGTTCGAGGTAGGAATTGTCGTCGACGCGCTTCATCACGCCGACCATTGGTCCACAATCTGGTCCCAATTTGGTCCACAAATTCCGGCCATTTTAAGCAACAAGAAGCAAACGAGATTGAAAATCCCGTTTTCTTTCAACGATCTGAACAGTTGCCATTTCGGAAGAAATGGCGCGGTTGACGGGGCTCGAACCCGCGACCCCCGGCGTGACAGGCCGGTACTCTAACCAACTGAGCTACAACCGCTCTCCTTTCGCAGAAGAGTTTTCGGCCTCTTCAAAGCCGGACGGCGATGGCGCGGTTGACGGGGCTCGAACCCGCGACCCCCGGCGTGCCAGGCCGGTACTCTAACCAACTGAGCTACAACCGCTCACCGTCACCCGTGACCAAGGCCCCGGGCGTGGAAGGCGTCTTACGGTGCCCGCCGGGGGGCGTCAAGCGCGAAGGCACCCCCGCAAAGGGTTTTACCCCGGAAATTTTCACCACGCCCCGGCCAGACCCGCAGACCATTCGTTCCGGCAGATATTGATCTGTGGACCGGAAAGGCACACATTCTCCCCTTAGGATCCACACCCAAGCGAGGGCCCCATGACGGTTTCCCGGCTTCCCACCTATTTCCTCAGCCATGGCGGCGGCCCTTGGCCCTGGATGGATGGCCCCTTTCGCCAGCATTTCGACCAGCTGGAAAAATCCCTGCGCGACATGCGTGCGGAACTAGGACCCCTGCCCAAGGCGATCCTGATCATCTCGGGGCATTGGGAGGAACAGGGTTTTGCCATCTCTGCCGGTGCGAAACCCGGCATGATCTATGATTATTACGGCTTTCCCGACTATCTCTACCAGATCACCTATGATGCGCCGGGATCCCCGGATCTGGCCCGGCGTGTCCAGAAGGCCCTGGCCGAGGGCGGGATCGCGGCCCGGCTGGATCCGGCACGCGGCTTTGATCACGGTACGTACAGCCTCATGAAACCGCTTTACCCGCAGGCCGATATACCGGTGGTGCAACTGTCCATGGATCAGGGCTATGATCCGGCGCTGCACCTGTCGGTGGGCCGGGCCCTGGCGCCGCTGCGCGATGAAGGCGTGCTGATCATTGGCAGCGGGCTGAGCTATCACAACCTGATGGAGATGCGCGGCACCAGCGGCTATGTGCCCTCGGGCCAGTTCGACGCCTGGTTGCAGGAGACACTGGCGACCGGCCCCGTTACCGCCCGCAGCGCGCGGCTGATCGACTGGGAAAAGGCCCCCGCCGCCCGCGCCGCCCACCCGCAGGAAGACCATCTGATCCCGCTGATGGTGGCGGTCGGGGCGGCCGAGGCCGAACAGGGTACGCCCACCTATCACCAGACCGATTTCATGGGCGGCATCACCGCGTCCAGCTTTCGCTTCGGCGCCCTGCCCGCCCTTCCCTGACCGAAAAGAGAGGTTCCATGCCCATCTCCCCCTTCAAACCGGCCATCTATCTCAAGGCGAATTGTCCCTTCTGTCTGAAGATCCGCATCTTCCTGTTGGAATCGGGCCAGGCCAGCCAGGTCGAGATCCGCGACTTCACCCCCGGCACGGACATCGAGGCCGAGATCCGGGCCGAGCTTGCCCCCCATCTTGCCAAAGTGTCCTTTCCCGCCGCGCAGCTGGAACCCGGGCACTATATCGCCGAATCCGACGACATCATCGCCCGGCTGGCGGACAGATCCGGCCATGACCCGGCCGAGATGACCGTCTATCGCAACTATATCAATGGCGCCTTCCGCCGGATGATGGATCTGCGCAAGGAAAACGCCGCGCTGAAAGAGGCAGCCTCAGCGGCCTGAGGCCCGTCTCGGATCGGGGGCGGGAAAAGCCGTCACCTTTTTCTTTTGCTCTTCCCGACCGGCAAACTGTCGCGCACGATCTGAACGAAGGCCGCCAAGCGCGCCGCGTCATCCAGCATTTCGGAGGGGATCCGAAAACTGGGTTTTGCCCCGTCATAGGCCTGGGCAAGATCCAGACCGGGCTCGGCCACCCCCGCTGGCCCGGTTACCTTCAGAAACAGCGTATCGTCACAGATCACACCGATGAAGGTGCCGTCGCAATAAACCCCGTATTCCCCGAACATCTTGCGCCAGGTGATCTGGCCCGCCCCGGCCATCTGATCGCAGATGAAATCCACCGTGCCTTGCCCGGATGCCATTCCTGCCCCTCACATCGTGTTCCCCGCAACAGGCTATGGCCCCGGACCGGGCGGATCAAGCCGCCGGATCCGGGGAGGCGCGGCTTGACAATCGCCTGCCCCGAACCACGCAGCGTCAGGCCGTGGTGCGGCGACCCAGCCTAGGTTCTGTGGATCAGGTAACTGTCCACGGAACCTAGCCCAACAGCAGATCCGCCATCCGTTCGCCGATGATCACGGTTGAGGCCATGGTGTTGCCCGTCGACACCCGCGGCATGACCGAGGCATCGGCAATGGACAGCCCTTCGACCCCATGGACCGACAGGCTGCCATCGACCACCGCCATCTCATCGCGGCCCATCTTGCAGGTGCAGCTTTCGTGGAAATAGGTGCCGGCGGCATTGCGGGCGAAGTTGCGCAGATCCTCACCGGTCAGGGGGCCGGGCATGACCTCGCGCTTGGCGAAATCCGACAGGGGCGCGGCATTGCCGATCTCGCGGCACAGTTCAATGCAGCGGGTCAGGGCGAGCAGATCGGCCTCTTCCTTCAGGAACCCGCCGTCGATACTGACCGGCGCGTCGGGGCTGGCCCCGGTCAGGCGCACCTCACCGCGGCTTTGCGGCCGCACCACCCCCGGCGCGATGGTCCAGGATCCGGCCGGCACATCATGGGTCGCGCCGTGAACCTCGCTGACATAGGGAACCTCGATCTGGAAAGGCTGCAGATCAGGCGTATCCAGGCTGGGATCGCTTTTCCAGAAGAAGGTCGCCTCGGCCGCTGAATTGCGCGGGGCCTCGGGGGTGTTGTATTCCCAGACACAGCCGGCGGCCAGGATATGATCCTGAAAGTTCTGGCCAACCCCGGGCAGATCATGGCGGACCTCGACCCCCACCTCGCGCAGATGCGCGGCCGGCCCGATACCCGATGTCATCAGGATCTTCGGCGTGTTGATTGCACCAGCGGCCAGCACCACGCGCTGATCGGCATGAACCGTGTGGGTTTCGCCGTCTTTCTCGAAGGTGACCCCGGTCACGGTGGTGCCCGTCATCTCAAGCCCCCGCACCATGGCGCCGGTCAGCAGGGTGATGTTGGGCCGTTTCAGCGTCTCCCACAGGTAATCGGCCGGGATGTTGCGGCGCATGCCATCGCGGATGCGTACATTGGCCAGGGCCGCCCCGCCCGGCCCCTCCATCAGCGCACCGTTCATGTCGTCAAACCGCGGGATCCCGACACTTTCGCAGGCCTCCAGAAAGGCCGGGGCCACCGGATTGGGATCCTCGACATCGGTAACGAACAGCCGCCCGCCTGTCCCGCGTCGGGCCGCATCCGGGGCGCCCTGCCAATCCTCGATCCGCCGGTAGATCTCCAGCACATTGTCATAGGCCCAAGCGTCATCCCCGGTTGCGGCGGCCCAGAAATCGAAATCGTTCTTGTGGCCGCGCGCCCAGATCATCACGTTGATCGAAGACCCGCCGCCCACGACCCGCCCCATGGGCAGGATCAGCGATCGGCCATTGACCTTGTCGGAGGGCTCGGCCGCATAGCGCCAATCCAGATCCGACTGGATATTCGTCGCCCAGAGCAGCGGGTTCAGCACCGCATCCACCTGATCGGTGCCCCCGGCCTCAAGCACCAGAACCCGCGCATCACTTTCCGCAGCCAGACGACCGGCCACCACCGCGCCCCCGGACCCCGAGCCGACAACGATATAGTCATACCCGCTGCTCAGGGTCTGGGCATTGTAGCGCTGGGTGATCGCCGCATCGCCCAGATCCTGCGCCCAGGCCCGGGCCGTGCCAAGGCTGGCCCCGGCGGCCAGGGCCAACTGGATGAACCGCCGGCGACCGATGCGGCCATGGACAAGCCCCGCCTGCAGCGCCATCAGCCTGTCGCCTTTCGACAGGGCCTTGGAAATAATCTCCATCGTCAGTCCTTTCATGGGATACACGGACCCACCCCCGGACAGACAGCAGACTGTCCGGGCCGGGGCCCTTGATGCGAAGAAAAGCACGCCTGGCCGTGGCCGACGCGCCCCTGTCTCAGAACGGCAGTTGGTGGGCCTGGCGCTGGGTCGAGATCCAACGCTGGATGGTGAAGGCCTCGATCGCGCCTTTCGGCCCCCACTTGCCGCCACCGCCCGACGCGCCAATGCCCGAGAACGGGCAATGGGGTTCGTCATGGACGGTGGAATCGTTCACATGCACCATTCCGGCATGGATCCGTTCGGCCAGCACCTCGCCGCGCAGCACATCCCCGGTGATCACAGAAGCCGACAGCCCATAGGGCGTGTCATTGGCCATGGCCAGGGCCTCGGCCTCGGTCTCGAACGGGGTGACGGTGGTGACGGGACCAAAGATTTCCTCGCGCCACACCGCCATCTCGGGGGTCACGCCGGTCAGCACCGTGGCCTGGTAATAGGGATCCTGCGCCGCCCCCCCGCAATGGACGGTGGCCCCGGCATCGCGGGCGTCATTGATCATCTTTTCAATCCGGCGCAACTGCCGGTCATTGATGATCGGACCGATGACGCAGGTCTGTTCCTCGGGACTGGTGGGAACGAAGTGCTTTGTCTTGGCCACCAGTTTATCGACAAAGGCATCGAACAGGCTGCGATGGACCAGGATCTTGTCGGCCGACATGCAGATCTGGCCCTGATGCAGGAAAGACCCGAAAAAGGCCAGATCCACGGCCCGGTCCAGATCGGCATCCTCCAGCACGATGATCGGGTTCTTGCCGCCCAGTTCCAGCATGATCGGCTTGAACTGCCCGGCGCAGGCGGTGGACAGGGCCTGCCCCACCCGGGTCGATCCGGTAAAGCTGAGGACAGCCACCCGGGGATCGCGCACGAAACTGTCGCCAACCATCGCCGCCCCGTCGCGCGACGTGGTGACCACGTTGAACACCCCCGGCGGCACCCCCGCATCGGCCAGCAACTCGGCCAGCATCAAACCGCCGACAACGGGGCTGTCCTCGGACGGTTTCAGCACGATGGTGTTGCCCAGCGCCAGCGCGTAAACAAACCCGCGCAGCGACAGGTACAGCGGAAAGTTCCACGGCGAGATGACCCCCGCCACCCCGGCCGGGCGGCGCACGGTGCGGTTGATCTTGCCCGGCACCTGGCTGGGATAGGTCTCGCCGATCTCGCGGGTGGTCAGCGCGGCGGCCTCGGCCAGGGCCAGGGGCACCATGGAACATTCGAACATCGCCTTGCCAAAGCCGGACCCGGTTTCTTCGATCAGGGCGCTGACAAATTGCTGCTGGCGTTCAGCGAACAACGCAGCCGCCTTGTGCAAAATCCCGGCGCGCGCCGCCGGCACCATCGCCGCCCAGGCCGGCTGGGCCGCCGCCGCAGCGGTTATGGCACGGTCGACATCGGCCTGTGTCGCATCCGCAACCTGCACGATGTCCGCGCGGGTGGCGGGATCAAGCGTCGCAAAGGACGCGCCGGTTGATGCCCCGGTCCATGCCCCATCAATAAACATTGCACGCGCAGTCCCGGCCGTCTCCGGCGCGTTGCGTTTTGCCCAGTCCAGCATTCTATCCTCCCATCTCCGATTGATCCAGTATCGGACAGGACAAGCCCTGCGTCCATGAACGGGACTGTCAGCTTATGGAACCAGACTGCCAGCCCACCATGTTCGCGGGCTGTTGACGACGCCGGCGATAGGCAACAGGGGTTTCCCCGGCGCTTTTGCGGAACACACGCGAAAAATGGCTGACATCGGCAAAGCCCAGACGGAACGCCAGGCTTTTCATCGTCTCGCCCGATTGGCGCAGGGCCCGCTTGGCTTCGGCGATACGCAACTGATTGGCGAAACGGGCCGGGGTCGTGCCGAAATGGCGCCGGAAATGGCGATGCAGGGTCGATTCCGACACACACCCCGCACGCGCCAGATCTGCCGTCGAAAAATGCCGGTCCAACCCGTCGCGGATCAGCCGGGCCACGGCCTGCATGCCCCCCTCGTCCTGCGCGCCCAGATCAAAATCCAGCAGGTCGCGGCGGCAAATCTGCAACAGCCGCAACAGGGTGTCGTCGATCCGCGTGTCGATCCGCATCTCGGAAAAGACATCGCGCTTGCCACGGAACAGCGCCATCAGCCCGGGCAGGCCCAGATCCCGCCCCCCAGGACCGCGCAGCACAATATAGCGCGACCAGTTCAACGCCGCCGAATTCGCCCCCTCTTTCGACAGGTTTTCATTCAGCCGCGCCAGGACCCCTTCAACACGGCTTGCCTCGATTTCGATACAGTCGCATTCGATCGGCTTGTCCGGCGAGGCCGCGGACAGGTCGATGTCGATTTCCATGCCCTGCGGCACATAGAGCGCCTCGCCCGGGGACCAGCCGAACGGATCGCCGCCATCAATGCGCATCACCTTGTAGCCGCTTTTCAACTGGCAGATGATCGGGTTGGCAAAGCGGAACTGCACACGGGCCGGGGTGTTGGTATAATAGCTGGCCGCCTCGGAATCGGCGGCGTAATGCGCCCGGCGGTATTCGATCAGCTTTTCAACGGGCCGATCCGACGGCCCCCGGTGCACCATGTCAACGCTCGGTTTGGCATAGGTCATGATTCTCTCTCCCCGGACAGAAGTATCCGCGCTGACCGCCCTCAATTCAATGCACCCTGCCCAATCGCCGGAACCGGCCGGCATTCCGTTTCGCCAAGAGGGTCGGGACAGGACAAATATTCCATTTCTCCAGGGGCGCCCCGAACATGGACCCTATATTTCCCGGGATAATTGAAGTTTCCGGTCAATTATTCCATTTCTGCCCCAGACATCGACATGATCAGGAACAACGACGTGCTCTTTTCCCATTCCCTTCGCCCCGGTGCCCGCACCCTTGGCGCCGCGCTGATCGCCCTTGCCGGCGCTTTCGGACCCGCCCAGGCGCAGAATCGCGAGATCCTCAACGTTTCTTATGATATCGCGCGTGAACTGTATGCCGCCCTCAACCCGGTTTTCGCGGAAAACTGGGCGGCGGACACTGGCGAGACCCTGACCATCCAGCAAAGCCATGCGGGATCGTCGAAACAGGCCCGGGCCATCCTGCAAGGCCTCCAGGCCGATCTGGTCACGTTCAACCAGGTGCTGGATGTGCAGGTGCTGGCCGACAATGGCTTTGTCGATGCGGACTGGAAATCGGCCCTGCCCAACAATGCCTCGCCCTATTATTCGCTGCCCGCGTTTCTTGTGCGTGGCGGCAATCCCAAGGGGATCCAGGACTGGGACGATCTGATCCGCGAGGACGTGTCCATCGTCTTCCCCAACCCGAAGACCAGCGGCAATGCGCGCTACACCTATCTGGCGGCCTATGCCTATGCGCTGGACAAATTCGCCGGGGATGATGCCGCCGCGCAGGATTTCGTCAGCAAGGTGCTGGGGAATGTCGCCGTCTTCGACACAGGCGGGCGCGGCGCGACCACCAGCTTTGTCGAACGTGGCATCGGTGACGTGCTGATCACCTTCGAAGCCGAGGTGGAAAACATCCGCAACGCCGAGGATGAAGGCGCCTATGACCGGGTGGTGCCCTCGGTATCGCTGCTGGCCGAATTCCCGGTGGCCCTGGTCCGCAAGGTGGCCGAAGCTAAGGGCACGGTCGCTGTGGCCGAGGCCTATCTGGACTTTCTCTACAGCACCGAGGCGCAGGAAATCATCGCCTCGTTCAACAACCGCGTCCATGACCCCGAGGTCATCGCCGCCACGGCCGAGCAATTCCCCGAGGTCCGCCTGGTCACCGTCGAGGATGTGTTCGGCGGCTGGGATGCCGCGCAAGAAACCCATTTTAGCGATGGCGGCACCCTGGACCAGATCTTTCGCAACTGAACCATGACAACGGCGCGCCCCGGACCGGGGTGCGCCGTCCGGCCCTGTCCGAGGCACCCGATGATCGCACTCACCCGCCCCCAGCCGCGTATCCTGCCCGGGTTTTCTTTGTCGCTGGGCATTACCCTTTTGTTCCTTTGCCTGATCGTGCTGTTACCGATCAGCGGGTTGCTGTGGCAGCTGGCCCAGCTCAGCCCGGCTGATTACCTGCGGATCATGGGATCCGAACGGGTTTTGGCCGCCTTGCGTGTGACGATTACCGCAGCGGCCGCCGCCACGGTGATCAATGGCATCTTCGGGCTGCTGCTGGCCTGGGTGCTGACGCGCTATCGGTTCTGGGGCCGGGGTGTGATGGATGCGCTGGTCGATCTGCCCTTTGCCCTGCCCACTGCGGTAGCCGGGATCGCGTTGGTCGCGCTTTACGACAAGTCCGGTTGGGTTGGCGGGGTACTGGACAGCATGGGTCTGCAAGTGGCCTATACCTGGTGGGGTATCGTGATTGCCATGGTGTTCACCTCGATCCCCTTCGCCGTGCGCGCCATCCAGCCGGCAATCGAGGAATTGGACCCAGCCGAAGAGGCCGCCGCCCTGACCCTGGGCGCCAGTGGCCCACAGCGGTTTCTGCGGGTGGCGCTGCGGCCGTTGATGCCATCCATCCTGACCGGGGTGGGGCTGTCCTTCGTGCGATCGCTGGGGGAATTCGGCGCGGTAATCTTCATCGCCGGGAACCTGCCCTACAAGACGGAAATCGCATCTCTGCTGATCCTGATCCGGCTGGATGAGTTCAACTATCCGGCAGCCGCAGCCATTGCCGGCACGCTGCTGGCACTGTCGCTGGTGCTGCTGGTGGTGATCAACGTGGCGCAGACGCGGTTGCAATCCTATCTGCGGACGGGTGGCTAGGCCATGGCACGGTCCATCCTGATCACCCTGGCGCTGGTCTTTCTGGGCCTGATGGTTCTGCTGCCCGTCACTGCCATCTTCCAGCGTGCCTTTGCCGAAGGGCTGTTCCCCTATCTTGCCGCAATCCGCGACCCGGAAACCCTGGCCGCCATTCGCCTGACGGTGATTGCCGCACTGATCGTCTTGCCGCTGAACATCGTCTTCGGGGTGGCCGCCGCCTGGGCCATTGCGCGCTATCGCTTTTTCGGGCGGCGCGCCCTGCTGGTCCTGATCGAGGTGCCCTTTGCGGTTTCACCCATCGTCGCCGGTCTGTGTTTCCTGCTGATCTATGGCGCCTATGGGCCCGTCGGCGCGGTGTTGGAGGGATACAACATCCAGTTGATGTTCAACCTGACCGGCATCGTTCTGGTTTCCCTGTTCGTCACCTGCCCGTTCGTCATGCGCGAGGTCCTGCCCGTCCTCATGGTCACCGGCGCCGATGAGGAAAAGGCCGCCCTGACCCTGGGGGCCAATGGCTGGCAGATCTTGCGCCATGTGGTGCTGCCGAACATTTCGTGGGGGTTGGCCTATGGCACAGTCCTGACCACGGCGCGGGCCATGGGTGAATTCGGCGCCGTCAGCGTGGTGTCGGGCGCGATCCGGGGCCAGACCATGACCCTGCCCTTGCAGATCGAGCTGCTGTACAATGATTACGACGCCACGGGCGCCTTCGCCGCCGCCACCGTCCTTGCCGCCCTGGCACTGGTGACGCTGGCCCTGCGCGGGGTCCTGGACCGGTTCGGCCCGAAGAAAGGGGCACATGCATGACATTTGACGCAACCGATATTCACAAGTCCTTTGAGGGCACCGAGGTGTTGAAAGGTGTCTCGCTGTCGGTGAAAGCCGGCGAATTCGTCGCCCTGCTTGGCCCCTCTGGCTCGGGCAAGACGACGCTGCTGAACATCATCGCCGGGCTGGCCCATGCCGATGCCGGCAGCCTTGCCTTCGATGGCGAGGACATCACCCGTCAGCCCGCCGGACAGCGCCATTTCGGCATGGTCTTTCAGAACTACGCCCTGTTTCGTCACATGACCGTGGCCCAGAATGTCGCCTTCGGCCTGAAGGTCATGCCCCGGCGCACCCGCCCCGCGCCCGCCGAGATCACCGCCCGCGTGGCCCAGCTGCTGGAGATGATCGAATTGCCCGATCTGGCAAACCGCTTTCCCGGGCAACTTTCCGGGGGACAGCGCCAGCGGGTGGCCATGGCCCGGGCCCTGGCGATCCGCCCCCGCCTTCTGCTGATGGACGAACCGTTCAGCGCGCTGGATGCACAGGTCCGCGAAAGCTTGCGCGATTCGGTGCGCGCCCTGCAACGCAAGGCCGGGGTCGGCGCGATCATGGTCACCCATGACCGGGCCGAGGCCTGGGCGCTGGCCGATCGCATTGCGGTCATGGAACAGGGTCAAATCGTTCAGTTCGACACACCGCATCGGCTGCGCGACCAACCGGCCTCGGACGCGGTGCGCTATCTGGTCGAGGGCGTGGCCTGAGACGGGAACGTTCCCGCTGCGGACCACACCGGCCGGGGCATTGCGGCGCCTGACCGGCAAGACCGCCAGACACTTCCCCCCAATCGCCAAGCAAAGCTGCCCCCGCCTGCAGGATGCGGGGCGCGGCTTTTGGGACAAAGCGGTCGTTTATCCCCTCGGCGCGGAACAAGCCCGGAACGGGCGCCGCGCCATCACTGGGGCGGTTCACCGGTCTGGCGCTCTGGCTGAAGACAGGGCAACGCTTAAAGGTCACGCTACCCTGGCAGCCATAAATCGCGCCAACCCGAGGGCAGATGCGCCAGCCCCCGGTCCGGCGCTGGCGGGCTTGCTCTGCTGCATCCGCGTCAACAAGGCCTCAAACCCGGCTTTCGCCGCATAATGCGCGAATGGCCGCTCTGACGTTGGAACAGAAACCTGACAGCAAGTAAAATACCCCTGACAGAGGACGGGCGTATAAGTCAGTTGGACGATAATTTGGAAATGGCGCGCTGGGGAGGATTCGAACCCCCGACCCCTTGATTCGTAGTCAAGTACTCTATCCAACTGAGCTACCAGCGCG
>JBKDZR010000055.1:0-10630 GCA_047971485.1 Qingshengfaniella sp.
GCCGCCGCATGGGCCACGCAGGCGCCATCGTCGCAGGCGGAAAGGGCGGCGCCGAAGACAAGATCGAGGCAATGAAAGCCGCAGGAATAACCGTCGCCGAAAGCCCAGCAGGCTTGGGAAAGGCCATGCTGGAAGCGATCGGAAAGTAACGCAACATGGGCTTTGTCACCGCCGTCAGGACCTGCCTTGGCAAGTTCTTTCATCTCCAGGGCCGGGCCACGCGCCCGGAAGACTGGTGGTTTTTCGTCTTTGTCGTTCTGGCGGCGGTGATGGCCCAGGCAGTGGACACGATGATCTTCGGGGCGGGCAATATTGCCCAACCCGGCCATCATCCCGTGACGCTGCTGGCCAGTTTCGTACTGTTCTTTCCAACCCTCGCGGCTGGTTGGCGGCGGATGCACGATACCGGCCATTCGGGCTGGTACATTCTGGCGCCGCAGTTGATCGCCATGGCCGGGCTGGCCGCCTTCATGGTCGGCGTCATCGGTCTGGGGGTGGCTGAGAATGTGACCGGTGGCAGCACTGCAATACGCAGCCTAGGCGCTTTTGTCGGCATAACCGGCCTTATTTTCATCTGGCTGGCGGTTATTAGCGCATTCCTCACTAAATTGTGGTTTCTCACCCGCCCGGGAAACCCCGAAACGAACGCCTATGGGCCACCGCCCGCCTGATCCCTTTCGCCGCGACCGATGCGGCCCCGCACGACCTGTCCCGGAGGACCATCCATGACCGAGCATTCCCAGAACGATCTGTTCCACGCCTCCAGCTTTCTGCAGGGGCAGAACGCGGATTACATCGAACATCTCTACGCCCGATACGCGAACGATCCGGCCAGCGTCGATGAGGCCTGGTCCGAATTCTTCCGCGCCCTGGGCGATGCCGAAACCGATATCAAGGCCGAGGTGTCGGCCCCCAGCTGGACCCGTGGCAACTGGGCCGGCGAAAACACCGATGAAATCCTGGCCGCGCTGACCGGAGAATGGCCCGCGCAACCGCAAAAGACCGAGGCTGCCGCAGCCGGCGACAAGATCCGCGCCAAGGCCGAAACCATGGGCGTTGCCGTAACCGACGATCAGGTCAAGCGCGCCGTGCTGGATTCGATCCGTGCCCTGATGATCATACGGGCCTATCGGATCCGTGGTCATCTGGTTGCCGATCTCGACCCGCTTAAAATGCGCGAACAGACCCCGCACCCGGAACTTGACCCGAAATCCTACGGGTTCTCGGACGCGGATATGGACCGGCCGATCTTCATCGACAATGTCCTGGGGTTGCAAACCGCGACGATGCGCCAGATCCTGGACATCGTGACCCGCACCTATTGCGGCACCTTCGCCTTGCAATACATGCATATTTCCGATCCGGAACAGGCCAGCTGGCTGAAGGAACGGATCGAAGGGTTTGACAAGGAAATCCGCTTTACCCGCGAAGGACGCCGGGCGATCCTGAACAAGCTGGTCGAAGCCGAGGGTTTCGAAAAGTTCTTGCATATCAAGTATATGGGGACCAAGCGCTTTGGCCTTGACGGTGGCGAAGCGCTGATCCCGGCGATGGAACAGGTGATCAAGCGCGGCGGCGCCCTGGGTGTCCGGGACGTGGTGATCGGCATGCCCCACCGGGGCCGGCTGTCGGTTCTGGCCAATGTCATGGGCAAACCCTACCGCGCCATTTTCAACGAATTTCAGGGGGGCAGCTTCAAACCCGAGGATGTCGATGGCTCGGGCGATGTGAAATACCATCTGGGCGCCTCATCCGACCGGGCCTTTGACGGCAATGAGGTTCACCTGTCGCTGACCGCCAACCCCAGCCACCTGGAGGCGGTGAACCCGGTCGTTCTGGGCAAGGCCAGGGCAAAGCAGGCACAGATGGGCGACAAAACCCGCAGCACGGTGCTGCCGGTGCTGCTGCACGGCGATGCGGCCTTTGCCGGCCAGGGCGTCGTGGCCGAATGTTTCGCCCTGTCCGGACTGGTGGGCTACAAGACCGGCGGCACCCTGCACATCGTGGTGAACAACCAGATCGGCTTTACCACCTCGCCGCATTTCTCGCGCTCTTCGCCGTATCCGACAGATAACGCGCTGGTGGTCGAGGCGCCGATCTTCCACGTCAACGGCGACGATCCCGAGGCCGTGGTCCACGCCGCCAAGGTGGCAACCGAATTCCGTCAGAAATTCTGCAAGGACGTGGTCATCGACATGTTCTGCTACCGGCGCTTCGGGCACAATGAGGGCGATGAACCGATGTTCACCCAGCCCGAGATGTACACCAAGATCAAGAAGCACAAGACGACGCTTCAGCTGTACACTGACCGGTTGGTCGCCGACGGGCTGATCCCCGAGGGCGAGATCGAGGACATGAAAGCCGCGTTCCAGTCCCATCTGAACGAGGAATTCGAAACCGGCAAGGATTACAAGCCCAACAAGGCCGACTGGCTGGACGGGCGCTGGCGGCACCTGGATTCGCGCGGTGCGGAATACGACCGCGGCACCACCGCAATCAGCGCGGAAACCATGGGCGATGTCGGCGCGGCGCTGACCCGCGTGCCCGATGGTTTCAACCTGCACCGCACCCTGGGGCGGCTGCTGGACGCCAAGAAAGAGATGTTCTCTTCCGGCAAGGGCTTTGACTGGGCAACCGCCGAGGCGCTGGCCTTCGGCAGTCTGGAACTGGAAGGCTATGCCGTGCGTCTGTCGGGCCAGGATTGCGCCCGCGGCACCTTCAGCCAGCGGCATTCAGCCTTTATCGACCAGAAGACCGACGAACGCTATTATCCACTGGACAATATCCGCGAAGGTCAGGCCCGCTATGAGGTGATTGATAGCGCCCTGTCGGAATACGCGGTGCTGGGCTTTGAATACGGCTATTCCCTGGCCGAACCCAACGCCCTGGTCATGTGGGAGGCCCAGTTCGTCTATTTCGCCAACGGCGCGCAGATCATGTTCGATCAGTTCATCAGTTCCGGCGAACGCAAATGGCTGCGGATGTCTGGTCTGGTGATGCTGCTGCCGCACGGCTTCGAAGGCCAAGGGCCGGAACATTCCTCGGCCCGGCTGGAACGGTTCCTGCAACTGTCGGCCGAAGACAACTGGATCGTCGCCAACTGCTCAACCCCGGCGAATTATTTCCACATCCTGCGCCGTCAGCTGCACCGCAGCTTCCGCAAACCGCTGGTGCTGATGACGCCGAAATCGCTGCTGCGCCACAAGCTGTGCGTGTCCACCGCAGATGAATTCACCGATGGCTCGTCCTTCCACCGCGTGCTCTGGGACGATGCGGAAATCGGCCGCTCGGAGATCAAGCTGGCCAGCGACGACAAGATCCGCCGGGTCGTGATGTGTTCGGGCAAGGTCTATTATGACCTGCTGGAGGAACGCGACGCGCGCGGCCTGAACGATGTCTATCTGCTACGGATCGAACAGTTCTACCCCTTCCCGGCGCTTAGCCTGGTGAAGGAACTGGAACGGTTCCCCAACGCCGACATGGTCTGGTGCCAGGAAGAGCCGAAGAATCAGGGCGCCTGGACCTTCATTGAACCCAACATCGAATGGGTGCTGGGCCGCATCGGAGCCAAGCACCAGCGGCCGGTCTATGCCGGACGGGCAGCTTCGGCATCGCCCGCGACGGGACTGGCCAGCCAGCACAAGGCACAACAGGCAGCGTTGGTGAACGACGCGCTGACAATCGAAAACCCGCAGTGAGCTAGGGGAAATATCCATGTCCATCGAAGTCCGTGTCCCGACCCTTGGCGAAAGCGTCACCGAAGCGACCGTCGCCACTTGGTTCAAGAAACCCGGCGACAGTGTCGCGGTCGATGAAATGCTGTGCGAACTGGAAACCGACAAGGTGACGGTCGAGGTCCCCGCACCCGCCGCCGGCACCCTGGCCGAAATCGTCGCCGCCGAAGGCGAAACCGTCGGGGTCGACGCCCTTCTGGCCTCCATCGAAGAGGCCGGGGCCGAAACGGCCACCAAACCGGCGGCGAAACCGGCCGAAACCGCCAAACCCGATACGGCCGGGGCCAGCGTCGATGTGATGGTCCCCACCCTCGGCGAAAGCGTTACCGAAGCGACCGTCTCGACCTGGTTCAAGAAGCCCGGCGATACCGTTGCCCAGGACGAAATGCTGTGCGAGCTGGAAACCGACAAGGTTTCGGTCGAGGTCCCCGCACCAGCCGCCGGCACATTGCAGGAGGTTCTGGCAGATGAGGGCACGACCGTCGCCGCCAATGCCAAACTGGCCGTGATTTCCACCTCTGGCGATGCCGCCGCATCGGCCCCTGCCACCACCCAGCCCACCGCGACCCCATCAACCGGCGCCAAAGCCGACAGCGGCAAGGACGTGGAAAACGCCCCCTCAGCCAACAAGCTGATGGCTGAACGCAACCTCCCTGCCGACAAGGTGACCGGCACCGGCCGTGACGGGCGGGTGATGAAAGAGGACGTGCTGAAGGCCCTGACCCAACCGCAGGACAAGCCGGCCGCCGCCTCGGCCCCGCGCGCGCCTGTCCCCGCCGAAGATGCCGGCCGTGAGGAACGGGTCAAGATGACCCGCCTGCGCCAGACCATCGCCCGGCGCCTGAAGGACGCGCAGAATACCGCCGCCATGCTGACCACCTTCAACGAGGTGGACATGTCCGGCGTCATGGCGCTGCGTTCCGAATACAAGGATATTTTCGAGAAGAAGCACGGGGCGCGGCTGGGCTTCATGTCCTTCTTTACCAAGGCCTGCTGTCATGCGCTGAAAGTTGTGCCCGAAGTGAACGCCGAAATCGACGGCACCGATATCGTCTACAAGAACTTTGTCCATATGGGCATCGCTGCCGGTACGCCTACGGGCCTCGTCGTGCCGGTGATCCGCGATGTCGACACCCTGTCCTTCGCCGAGATCGAGAAAGCCATCTCGGAAAAGGGCAAGCGCGCCCGGGATGGCAAGCTGTCCATGGCTGAAATGCAGGGCGGCACCTTCACCATTTCCAACGGCGGGGTGTACGGCAGCCTGATGTCTGCGCCGATCCTGAACCCGCCACAATCGGGCATTCTGGGCATGCACAAGATCCAGGACCGCCCCGTGGTGGTGAACGGCGAGATTGTTATCCGCCCGATGATGTATCTGGCGCTCAGCTACGATCATCGCATCGTCGACGGCAAGGGCGCGGTCACCTTCCTGGTGGCGGTCAAGGAGGCGCTGGAAGATCCCCGGCGCCTGCTGCTGGACCTGTAATCCCCGGCTGCGCGCCCTGCCCCAAGGCTGGCGCGCAGCGGACCGCCCGACCGGAGCCATCATCATGTCTCGCCCAGTTCCCATCCATGCCCGGTTCTCCGGCACCGCCCTGCGGCGGATGGCGATCCTTCTGGGCACGCTGGTCCTGTCCGCCTGCTCGACCCCCCTACCAACATGGCCCGGGCTGGGCACCGATCACGACGGACGCCCGGACAGCCGGCCCCCGCCCATTGCCTCGGTCCGGCATCTGGCCAGCACCGAACCCTATCAGGGCGGTCGGCTTTACCTGTTCGTTTTCACCCCCGAGGCCCCGCGCCCTCTGGACATCCGGATCCGGGCGGCACGAACCGCCATCGCCAATGATCCAAAATGCACCTGGATCGACGCGCCCACCACGCTGATCGAAACGGAAACGGCGAAACAGGGGGCCGCCTATGCCGAAACCCTGCTGGTTGCCCCCCTGCGCTGTACCTGAAGGATCCGTACGATGCGTCGCCGCAACGAGACCGCCCCCTACGCCCCTTTTCAAAAGATTCCGCCCCAAGGAGAGACCAATGGCAGACTATGATGTGATCGTGATCGGCAGCGGCCCCGGCGGCTATGTCTGTGCCATCCGCTGCGCGCAGCTGGGCCTGAAAACCGCCTGCGTCGAAGGCCGCGATACGCTGGGCGGCACTTGCCTGAACGTTGGCTGCATTCCGTCCAAAGCCCTGCTGCACGCCAGCGAAATGCTGCACGAAGCCCATGAAAACTTTGAAAAAATGGGGCTTATGGGGGCGACACCCACAGTCGATTGGGCAAAGATGCTGGCCTATAAAGACGATGTGATCGGCCAGAACACCAAGGGCGTCGAGTTCCTGTTCAAGAAGAACAAGATCGACTGGCTGAAGGGCTGGGGCACGATCCCGGCCGCCGGGCAGGTCAAGGTCGGCGATGAGGTTCATAACGCCAAGTCGATCATCATTGCCACTGGCTCCGAAGCCTCGCCCGTCCCTGGCGCCCAGATCGAGGTGGATGAGAAAACCGTCGTCACCTCGACCGGTGCGCTGACCTTGGACAAGGTCCCCGGCAAGCTGGTGGTGATCGGCGCCGGCGTGATCGGGCTGGAACTGGGGTCTGTTTATGCGCGGCTTGGATCCGAGGTCACGGTGGTCGAATTCCTTGATCACGTCACCCCGGGCATGGATGCCGAGGTATCACGAAATTTCCAGAAACTTCTGACGAAACAAGGGCTTAAATTCGTCATGGGCGCAGCGGTGCAAAGCGTCGAAAAGGCCGATGGCACGGTCAAAGTGGGCTACACCCTGCGCAAGGATGACAGCACCCACAACCTTGAGACCGAGGCCGTTCTCTGTGCCACCGGCCGGCGCCCCTATACCAAGGGGTTGGGCCTGGAGGATCTGGGTATTGAGACGACGAAGGGTGGGCAGATCAAGACCGATGATCATTATGCCACAAATATCAAAGGCATATACGCCATTGGCGACGCAATCAGCGGCCCGATGCTGGCCCATAAGGCCGAAGACGAAGGCATCGCCCTGGCCGAGATCCTGGGTGGGCAAGCGGGCCATGTTAACTATGACGTGATCCCCGCCGTCATCTACACCCACCCCGAGGTGGCCAGCGTCGGCAAGACGGAAGAGGCGCTGAAAGACGCGGGTCAGGAGTATAAGATTGGCAAGTTTTCCTTCATGGGCAACGGCCGGGCCAAGGCCAATTTCGCCGCCGACGGCTTCGTCAAAATTCTGGCCGACAAGGCGACCGACCGGATCCTGGGGGCGCATATCATTGGCCCGGCAGCCGGGGAATTGATCCACGAGATCGCAGTGGCCATGGAATTCGGTGCCGCCGCCGAGGATTTGGCCCTCACCTGCCACGCCCACCCGACCTATTCCGAAGCCGTACGCGAAGCGGCGCTGGCCTGCGGCGACGGGGCAATCCACGCCTGATATCAATGGCCTCGGAAAATGACTGCTCTGAGGCCTTGTTGAACGTTGCTCCCTCTCGGCGCGGGACAAGCCCGAAGGGCGCCGCGCCAGCGCCGGACCGGCCCACCGGTCTGGCGCTTTGGCTGATGTAAGCGCGAAGCTGGAATATCGCGCTACCACGGCAGTCATAAATCGCGTAACGGGCAGGTTGGGTGCGCCAGCCCCCGGTCCGGCGCTGGCGCGGCTTGCTCGGCTGGTGGTAACGACAGCTTCGTCCGCAAAGCCGCCTGTCGCGAGCGGTCAATCCTTAGGGCCGTTGGTATGAGACCGGGTTCATGCCAACGGCCACGTTTCATGGCCGTTGGTCCCAACAAACCGAGCCCCGCATCGAGAGGCTGCGGCTGAATAACCATATTTCCATATTCCCTTCAGGGAACGGACACCCACTTACGACAGAATATCAGGCCAGCCGCCAAGGCCCAGCGTCAGCTGGCCAGCATCCGCAACCCATATGTCACATCAGACCGCACCGCCAAGCGCAGCCCCGGTTCATCCCCCGCGCGCAACGCAGCAATGATCAAACGGTGACCTGCCGGTGGCTCGGATCGGCGCAGCTTGCCATACAGTTTTCCCATGGTCGGCCCCAGTTGCAACCAGACGGTTTCCAGCAATGCCAGCATCGCCGGCGCCTGCGCGCGCAGATACAGGGTGCGGTGGAACTCCAGGTTGGTCCGGATATAGCCCTGGGCATCACGCAAGGCGACCCGTTCGGCCACGGCGCGGTTGATCGTTTCCAACCGCTCAATCAGCGCCATATGGGCGCGCGGCAACGCCCGCGATGCCAGCTCCGGCTCCAGAAGCGCACGCACCGATGCCAGTTCCTCAATCCGGTCATTAGACAATTCCGGCGTACTGACCCGCCCCGAGGCCGACAGCGTCAGCGCCCCTTCCGCCGCCAGCCGGCGCACCGCTTCGCGCGCAGGGGTCATGGACGTGCCGAACTCGGCCCCGATGCCACGCAGGGTCAGCGCCACGCCGGGGGGCAATTCGCCATGCATGATCCGGGTCCGCAAACTGCGATAAACGGCATCATGGGCCAGGCCCGACACCTCGGCGCCCCGAGTACTACGCCCCGGCGCGCCGATCATGCCGCAAACCTGTGGGCGTGCAGCCCGGCGCCATGCTGACGCAGCCAGGCACGATGCGCACGATAGCCGGGACAGATCCCGGCCACCACCCGCCAGAATGCCGGAGAATGATTCATTTCAACCAGATGGGCCACCTCATGTGCCGCCACATAATCCAGAATTTCGGGAGGCGCCATGATCAGCCGCCAGGAAAACATCAGCCGCCCGTCACTGGTGCACGACCCCCAACGCGATCGTGTGTCGCGCAGTGAAATTCGCGCAATCCGCTGATTGAGCGTACACGCATGCCCCTCGGCCGCCCGGGCCAGCCGGTCACGCGCCATGACCCGCAACAACCCGACCAGCTGGGGACCGGCCGGCTGATCCGGGCGCAGCACCACCCCCTGGTCTGTCAGCGCCGGCCGCCTTTGCCCCGCCGGCAGCGCGATCAGGGGCCGCGCCACCCCCTCGACAGGCACCGACCCCCCGATCCGCAAGGCCGGCGGCGGGCGCCGATCCCCAACATGCCCCCGCACCCAATCGCCCTGCTCGGCCAGAAAGCGCGCGGCGGCCTCCAGCTGGACACGGTGCGGCAACGTCAGCGTCACGCGCCCGTCCAACCGCGAGACCCGCAACGACAGACGCCGCGCGCGCGCATGACGGCGCAGCCGGACCTCGATCTCGGGTTCTCCTTCCAGAATCAGCCTGTCCGTGCGCACGCTCATCCGCCCCGCGTTTCATGCCAGTGGTTTGCCCCAGAATAGCCCGCCGCGGCAGGCTTGTCTCTAGGTCCAACAAAGCCTTTGACAAGGGACAGCCACTGTGGCACGGGACGGCTTTGGCGCTTTCACCAGCAAGAGAGGACCGCATTATGCCCAAAGAAGAATGGGGCACCAAGCGGGTTTGCCCGACCACCGGGAAACGCTTTTACGATCTCGGGCGCGATCCGATCGTCAGCCCCTATACCGGCGAGGTCGTCACCATCGACACTGGCGGCAAATCCCGTGCGCTGATTAACGAGAAGAAGGCCAAACCCGAAACGGCCAAGGAAGACGATGACGATGTCATTCTGGAAGATGACGACGACGATGCCGGCGTCAACCTGGACGATGATCTGCTGGACGATGACGATGACGACAACGTTTCGCTGGACGATATCGCCGACGTTGCCGCGGATGATGACGATAGCTGAGCCGGACGATCATTTTTCGCTTGAAGTGTTCGGCACGCTTCCTTAGATACGCGCTGTGCTTGGGAACAGGCACAGAGATGGGGCCATAGCTCAGTTGGGAGAGCGCTTGCATGGCATGCAAGAGGTCAGGGGTTCGACTCCCCTTGGCTCCACCATCCCGCACTTCAGGGATAAAAATCCGCTAACACCCTGAAAGAGAGGGTGATTTTTGCGGTTCAACAACCCGCATTCCGGCTATACCTCAGTGGCTCAGCAAAGGCCAGTTTGAGCACCCTTCTCTTGAGGGCGAAGTTGCCATTTTTATAAATATTCCAAAAAATTGCCAGGAACGCCATGGCCGGGTCGATAAATTCGCTCAGGCGTGCATCGCTCGGCACCGCCAACACGGCTCGTTCCGCCAGTCTGATCTTCTCGCGTTCCAGCTCTTCGATATGCTTTTCATACGCCCCAATCACGGACGGGCTGGAGGGTCGTGTCCGCTCACCCTTCAAATGGGAAAATGCCCATTGGGTATCGGTCGGCGGCGCGTCCAAATGGCCGTGTCCCTCACGATCCGAGATCGGGAACAGGGACGGAGAGGACCGGATCGGGCCGCCCATCTTCGTCTCCGTCCAATCAAAGCCGAACCCGCAGTGGTCACCGAGTTCTGCACACCTCCAAGTGACGCACCAAGATCGGAGGCAATACCCCCTGCTCAACCAACCTCCTGACCCGTCTGAGAACGCTTCAGAAGGTACAGCCGTTTGAATGTTCGTGGGTCGAACTTCATGGAACAGCCACCCCTCTTTTCATCTGGCGGCTGGCCCGGCTTCTGGACCAGCCGCGCCGGCACACGGCTATTGAGAAAGGCCGAGAAGCCGGATTGTCTCGGCCTGTGCGGCCATCGCATCTTCTGGTGTGATCTCAATGACTTTCGGCAGATCCATTGTGTTGGGGACCCCCGCAACCGGGGCAAAACCATTGGCGTTGTTGATCGCCTGCGCTTCGTCCGTCATCAGAAAGGATGTGAAAAGCCGTGCCGCATTCGGGTGCGGGGCATCCGTTACAACGCTGGCAAGGTTGTTCGATGAGATAGTCGGCTCGACAAAGGCCTGCCCCAGGGGCGCACCGCGTGCGATCAGACCCACCGCCACCTGATTGATGCCGGGCGCGAACGTTGCCTG
>JBKDZR010000056.1:0-43432 GCA_047971485.1 Qingshengfaniella sp.
TGGTCGAGGATCTGGTCGATACCGGGCATACGCTGCATCATGTCGTCGGTCTGCTGCATTCACGCGGGCCGCGATCCCTGCGTACCATCGCGCTTCTGGACAAGCCGGCCCGGCGCGAGGCCGATTTCCGCGCCGACTGGATCGGCTTTGAAATCCCCGATGAATTCGTCGTCGGCTATGGCATCGACTATGCCCAGCGGAACCGCAACCTGCCCTATATCGGCAAGGTCCGCTTTCCGGGCTAAGCGAGGATCGGTCACGAACCCGTGACAAAAGGGGCACGCCGTTTGTTCCGTTGCGGAAACCATGCTTTGCTGCCCTCAGGAACAGAGGAGGAAACACCATGCGCCCCTTGCACATACTGGGCCTGACCGCCCTGATCACCACGGCGGCCAGCCCCATGACCGCCCAGGATTTCGCTGCCCCGCTGGGCGCCCGACAGGGCGAGATGCAGATCCTTGCGCTCAACCTTGGTGTCCTGGGGGGGATGGCCCGGGGCAGCATGGCATATGACCCCACCCTGGCCACCGCCGCTGCCGGGAATATCGTGGCCGTGGCCAGCCTCAATCAGGCGCCGTTCTGGCCTGAAGGCTCTGATGCCGGATCCATCGCAGACACCCGGGCCGAAGCGGCGATCTGGTCCGGGATGGACGATTTCGCCATGAAATGGGCTGATCTTGGCGACGCAGCCCAGTCCCTTGAAACCGCCGCAGCCAACGGGCAAGAGGCCCTGGGCCCGGCGTTGGGACAGATCGGGGGCGCCTGCAAGGCCTGTCACGACACATATCGCACACCAGAATAGGAAGACTATGGCTCGTTTTGTCGGAAGCGTCGTCGCATTGGCGGCAATTGCCGGAATAACCGGTTGGATCGTGACCTCACCGGCGGATCTGGACGCAGACACCAAACAGGCGCTCGGCCGGGTCACGGCCGATCCCCAACGCGGCGAAGACGTATTCTGGGCGGCCGGCTGTGCCTCGTGCCATGCGGCCAATGGGGCGACGGGAGAGGAAAAGCTGATCCTCAGTGGCGGCCAGCGCTTTGCCACCGATTTCGGCACCTTCATCGCCCCGAACATCTCACCCGATCCGCTGACCGGCATCGGCGGCTGGACACTGGAGGATTTCACCCGGGCCGTCACCCAGGGTGTTTCCCCCGGCGGACAACATTATTATCCTGCCTTTCCCTATACTGCCTATCAGCACATGACGCTGCAGGATGTGGCCGATCTCAAGGCCTTCATGGATACCCTGCCTCATGCGGATGTTCCCAGCGCACCCGCCGAGGTCGGCTTTCCGTTCAATATCCGGCGCGGGATGGGCGCATGGAAGGCGCTGTACATGAAAGACGAGTGGGTGCTGGACACCAGCGATCCGCAGCTGACCCGCGGCCGCTATCTGGTCGAAGCGCTGGCCCATTGCGGTGAATGCCACACCCCGCGCGGCCCCCTTGGCGGGCTGGACACCAGCGCCTGGCTGGCGGGTGCCCCAAACCCCGACGGGCGCGGCACCGTGCCCGACATCACGCCCGGGGCGCTGACCTGGCCGGCCGATGACATCACCTATTACCTGGAAACCGGCTTTACCCCGGATTTCGATTCAGCCGGCGGCAAGATGGCTTCGGTCGTGGATAATTTCAGCCACTTGTCCGGCGAAGACCGCGCCGCCGTGGCCGCCTATCTCAAGGCGATCCCACCGGTGAACTGAAGCCTTTGGCATGGTGCACGACACAGTCCCCAGTTTTGTGCACCATGCCCCCAACCGGGGGCACGCGCCCGCAGCCCCCGCCGCTTTACGCATCTCGAACAAGCGGTTTCAAACGTCCGAAATACATCGCGTTACTGCGACCGACCGCAACCTGGCCAAGCATGTTGCACAAAACTGGGGACCGGTTTCGTGCTCCTCCAACATGCAGTGTCAGAGACTGAGGGCGTATCATGTGAATACGAAGGAACGCGATACGCTCTAGCGTGCCAGCGTTGCCTGGCGTGCAGCGCGCAGACGTTCAAAATCTTCGCCGGCATGATAGCTGGACCGGGTCAACGGTGAGGAGGACACCATGGCAAAGCCCTTGCCAAAGGCCGCTTTCTCATAGGCCGCAAACTCCTCGGGCGTGACATAACGCGCCACGCCGTGGTGCTTGGGCGTCGGTTGCAGATATTGGCCGATGGTCAGAAAATCGACATCCGCAGCGCGCATGTCATCCATCACCTGCAACACCGCCTGCCGGTCCTCGCCCAACCCGACCATGATCCCCGATTTGGTGAAAATCGACGGATCCAGTTCCTTCACCCGCTGCAACAGACGCAGGGAATGGAAATAGCGCGCACCGGGGCGCACCTCAGGATAAAGGCCCGGAACGGTTTCAAGGTTGTGGTTGAACACATCGGGACGCGCGGCAACCACCACCTCCAGAACCTCGGGGGCGCAGCGCAGGAAATCCGGGGTCAGGATCTCGATCGTCGTCGTCGGGGACCGATGACGCACCGCGCGGATGGTCTGGGCGAAATGTTCCGCCCCGCCATCGGCCAGATCGTCGCGATCGACGCTGGTGATCACCACATGGGCCAGCCCCAGCTTCTTCACCGCCTCGGCCACCCGGCCCGGTTCGAACGCGTCCAGCGCATCCGGCCGCCCCGTGGCGACATTGCAAAAGGTGCAGCCCCGGGTGCAGATCTCGCCCATGATCATCATCGTGGCATGGCCCTTGGACCAGCATTCCCCGGCATTCGGGCAGCCCGCCTCCTGACAGACGGTGACCAGGCGGTTCTCGCGCATGATCTGCGCCGTTTTCAGATAGCCCTCGGATCCCGGCGCCTTGACGCGGATCCAGGCCGGTTTCTTCGGCTGGGCATTGTCTTTGCGGTGCGCCTTTTCGGGATGACGCATTTCCGGGATCTTGAGGTCGCGCATGTGATATTCCTTTGCCCCCCATATAGGCGCAAGACACTGCGAATGTCTTTCGAAATCCATGCATTCCCGCCATGCGGTAATATTTCCGCGCAGGCGCATTGAGACCCGGATTGGAATCGTTCTAGAAAGGCCGGGACTGCCGCTAGAGCCAGATCGCCCCAAACCGCGATCACGCCGCGCGGTCCCCCCTTGGCGGTCCTTTCGCCGCCGGAACAGATGAGGAATAGAGATGAACAAAGGCCAGAAACTTCCCAACGTCACCTTCCACACCCGTGTCCGCGACGACAGCCTGGGCGGGTCCAACCCGTTCAAATGGGAAGACAAGACCACCGCCGACTATTTCGCCGGCAAGCGTGTCGTCCTGTTTGCCCTGCCCGGTGCGTTCACCCCCACCTGCTCGACCTACCAACTGCCCGGTTTCGATGACAATTTCGACACCTTCAAAGAGCTGGGCATTGATGCCATCTACTGCCTTTCCGTGAATGACAGTTTTGTCATGAACAAGTGGAAAGAAATGCAGAACATCAAGAACATCAAGGTGATCCCCGACGGGTCGGGCGAATTCACCCGCCGGATGGGCATGCTGGTGCAAAAGGACAACCTGGGCTTCGGGCTGCGGTCCTGGCGCTATGCCGCCATCGTCAAGGACGGCGCCATTGAGGCCTGGTTTGAAGAGCCCGGTCTGTGCGACAACTTCGGTGAAGATCCCTATGGTGTATCCTCGCCGGAAACGGTTTTGGAATACCTGCGCGACGCCAAGTAATCCGCGCTGAACCGGTTGCCGGTTTCGGTCAGACAACGGCCCGTGGACACGATCCGCGGGCCGTTTTTCTGTGTGTGCCTCCCTGTCACCGGCAAAAGCCGCCCGAGCGAAAAATTCCTCCCCTCCGGAGATATGCATTGTTTTCAAGGGATTGAGACGCTACTGAGGGACACCTCGTCGCGGGCGTGGCGGAATGGTAGACGCATGGCACTTAAAATGCCTGGGCCGAAAGGCCGTGCCGGTTCAAGTCCGGCCGCCCGTACCACCCGGACAGCCGGGTAAATTATTCACAATCATTAAATATTATCAATATCTTACAGATCAAATCTCATGTTTCCATCCGGTTTATCCGAATCCCGGGGTCGCCCGTCTGCGGGACCGACTTGCCAAAGGGCCCCATCGCGTGGTGAAACCTTGGGACCACTGACATGCCGAAAGGATCCCCCATGCGCCGCAAGCTGGCCGCCGGAAACTGGAAAATGCACGGCGGATCCGCCGACCTGGCCGAGATCGCGGCCCTGATCAATGCCCATCCCAGCCCCCGCTGCGAGATGCTGATCTGCCCGCCGGCCACCCTGATCGACCGGATGCGCACGCGGATCGGCACGGCCACCCTGATGCTGGGCGGACAGGATTGCCACATGACTCAAAGCGGCGCGCATACCGGCGATCTTTCGGCCGCCATGCTGAAAGATGCCGGGGCGACCCATGTGATTGTCGGCCATTCAGAACGCCGCGCTGATCATCATGAAACCGACGCTGTCGTTCAGGCCAAGGCGATGGCCGCACAGGCCGAAGGGCTGGTCGCGATGATCTGTGTGGGCGAAACCCTGACCGAACGCGATGCCGGCCAGACCCTCGCGGTGGTTGAACGGCAATTGGCTCAGTCCCTGCCCAAGGGGGCCCAAGCGGCCAATACGGTGATCGCCTATGAACCGGTCTGGGCGATCGGCACCGGACGCACCCCCAGCCTGGACCAGATCGCAGAGGTGCATACCCACCTGCGCGCGCAGATCACAGCCCTGCTGGGACAGACCGAAGGCACCGCGACCCGGCTGCTTTACGGCGGATCAGTTAAACCGGGCAATGCCGCCGAGATCTTCGCCACCGCCGATGTCGATGGCGCCCTGGTCGGGGGAGCGTCCCTGAAGGCGGCGGATTTCGGGGCGATCATTGCCGCGCTCAGCGCCCGGGGCTAGGAACAGGGTGCCTTTACGGCCCCGGCCTGTTGCCCCCCTCGCCTTCCCAGTCCGAGGTTGCATGCCGAAAGTTGTTTTCTTCGGACACGGCATTCAGAAGGAACAGCCAGGCCAGGGGATCCGTCATCCTCTGGCCTGGAAAGTACTTTGTGAACAGGCTGTTGGCCGCTGAGCGGTGGGAAAACAATTCATAGATCCGGCGCTGGACATGCTGATAAAGTGCCGCGTTGGTCTGGGTCACCACCAGCGCGTAGGGTTCATAGGTATAGGTTTCCTGCTTTTCCTCGATCAGCTTGCTGTCACAGGCGGGATGGGCCGCACGATAGGCCCGCAGCTTGCCCAGGATAATGTCACGATCCCCGAAATAAACGCGCTCTTCAGTGGCACCGGGATCGCAAAGCCAGGCGATGATGTCGGAATGGGTTTCCTGGACGCAGACCTCATAGGTCAGCGCCGCCGTGGGCGAATAGCCAACCTGACCGGACAGCACCGCCCCAGCCATGGACTGACACCCCAGCGGCTCGGTCGACCGCCAGACCTGATCATTGGCATCCGCACAGCGCGCGACATCCAGCGTATTGCCCGAAATGCGGAACAGATTGGCCAGGCAGGCGCGGCGCGCAACCTCTGACGCGGTGGAATTAGCGACAAAGGCCAGCTGGACATTCCCCTTGGGTCCCGGCCGACGCAGGTAAGACACCCCCGAGGCGAAAACGATGGGCGAAAACAGGCCATCAGAGCGGCTGGGCAGGATCTCACCCGTTTTGGACACGATATCGCCCACCCCTCCCTGGCGTTCGGCGAAATAACGCAGGGTCACCGGATCGCATATCACATCCACCGGCTGGCGGCCCATACGGTCCAGAAAGGCCACGCGCCCGCTGGCCTCGAACACATCCAGCCCCCCGGCCAGCTGCCCCGTCGCCATGTCGTTACGGTCATAGGCCGGCTGGCCAGGATCGAACGGTGGATCGTCTGTGATCCGCAGAAACATGAAGCGGCTGCGCGCGGTCAGCGGGACGGCCACCACCTCATACGGGGAATCGTCAAAGATCTGATGGCAGATATCGGCGATATACCCTTTGTAGACCTGCTCACCCGTGCGCTGGACCAGATAGGAAAAGGGCTCGGCATCCATGCGAAAGCCAACAACAATGGGGGTTTTGGTGCTGCTCCAGGCCTGCTGCCCTTGGGCCCGCACCGCCCCGAAAACGGCCGCCATCCCGATCAGGCAGACCACCGCCCGCAGCACTGTCCGGGACGGGACCGGCAAGGCGGCCTCCCCCTTGGGTGGGACCACTGGCGTGGCACCGGACTGCCGGGGCGGGCGGATAAAGAAGGCCGCCGCCAGAAAAGCCGTTCCCATGTACAGCGCGACATTCAGGATCCCGTACCAGCGGAAACAATCCTGAACCGTCCAGCCCGACGGAGGATCGCGCCACATGGTCAGGATATCGACCAGAAAGATCCCCCCGCCGCAGGTTTGCCCCGGCGCCGGGCGACCCGACCACAGGAAATTGTGCATCCACACCACCAAAAAGACGCTGAGGGCCGAACACACACCGATCAGCCCATAGACCAGACGCGACCGGTGCCGGGGCTGCAAATCGGCCGCCTTGAGGCAGAAATAGACGAAGGGGACGGTAAAGAACGCTTCGGTCAGGAAGTACCAGTAAAAGGCGTAATCCCTTGAAAACAATACTTCTTGAAAGCGATCTACATTTTTCGAGAACAACGCCACCCAGAAAAAGGCAAGCAGGCTTTGGAACAGGCCCGCAACCCCCAGCGCGACGATCAGCACCAGCAGCATTTGCAGGATCTCGCCGGTTCGTTCGCCCTTGGCCTTGGCCCCCTCCCAGGCATCATGTTCCATCATCAAAAGCCGCAGGTAAAAGGCCGCCAGCAAGGGCAGCCAGAAAAGATTGGCAAAACGCAGCATCTCCAGCAGACCAGTCACCAGAATTGTCACTGCCCCCGGTTCGACCGGGCCCAGCAGGGAATGCCATTCCAGCGCCGCGCCAAGGGCGAACAGGATGAAGGCCGGCACCAGCAACAGGGCCACCCCGATCGTCGGGCCGGCGCTATAGCTGGGCTGGGGAAAAACCGCCCGCATCAACTGGCGCGGGCGGGTATCGCGGATCCGGTCATACCTGTCATCGCGTTCGCCATAGATGGTCAGGATCGCCGCCAGTTCCAGACGCAGCGCACGCATGCGGGCCAGGATGTCGTCCAGTGCGGTTTCCAGGCGCCATTGGTGGTTCTGCAGCGGGTCGCCGTCAAACCCCGGATAGACCTGTTCGACCGCGACCTGGGGGGGATCCTCGGGCAAGGCGGACAGGTCTGGCAGACTGCGCGGAGTATCTTTGTCGGGGTCAACGGATTCGGGAACCGCCAGATAGTTCTGCTTGAGGATATCCTCGAATTCCCGCAGCACCTTGACGGTTTGTTCGGCCTCCATCCCCTCGATGCGGCGCAACTGTGACCGGATCCCGTTCTCGGGCCAGACCCAGCGTTCCTGTCGGTGCCAGATCAGAAAGCTGCGCAGTTGATCCCGGATCAGCAGGATGTTTTCCAGATTGTCGGTCTCGCCGATATGGGTCCGGACCCAAGGCTGAATGGCCCGCACCTCGCGGAGGCGCGCCGCATGCCCCGGCTCGGTCTGGTTCATCTGGTCGATCAGAAGGTGGGTCTTGGCCCGGATCATCACCGGGATGCCCACCGTGCGATGGGCCCACCCCCGCAGCCAGCGTTCCAGCGCGCCAACCTGGGGCAGGATCTGATTGGCCCCGACGAAGGCCAAGGCCAAGGTCAGCGGCCATTCGTAACTGTCGAAATTCAGGTTGCTGACATCGACCTGCAAGCCCGCCACAGGCAAGACCGGGGCGATCGTGGTCAGGATCAGCTTGCCGAAGAAGGTCAGCAGGATGAACAGCACGATCAGGACGCCGATATAGGTCAGATAGGCCCGAAAGATCGGTCCGCGGCCGCGCAGATCTGCCGGGTCCAGTTCGTTGAAGATCCGATAGTCACCTTCATCAACCTCGAAGGTGCGATGCCGGAACTGACGCCATGCGAAAAGCGCGATCAGCACGATGCCAATCACGAAAGAGATCTGGAATTCACGTTCGAAATTGATCTGCAGAAAAGGCAATTGCGGCACGCGTTCAGGACGCAGCGCATCGAAATTCCACAGACTGGTGCCAAGCCCCTTTGGCCAGACCGAGAGAAGCGAGGGGTCCATTCGCGTCCTCCCCGGCCCTCAGGTCAGTAGCACTGTTTCTGCTGCGGGTTGCAGGGATTGGCCGCCAGATCCTGACCCACATCCCGGGGAATGAACCCGATCAGCGCAATGGCCACACAAAAGATGGCGACGAATTTCATGCTCGGCCCTCCGTGGCTGTACGGGACATCCGTTAACCAAAGGGTAGCTCTGTGTGGACTTTATTTCAAGAAAGCGGACAATCGGGTATGGAATCCCGCAGGCAGACCGTCATGGAGCGGCGCGTTTGGACAATGTGCTTTACGGAAAAGGCAACCTGCGCTGACCACCGGAACCGCGGACCCAAACAGCCTGACAGGGAAGCACGGGATCGCTGTATCCCCTGTGCCCCCCTCATAAAAATGGCGACCAACAGGCCGCCATTTTCGCTTTCGACAGCGCCAAGATCACATGCGCGAGGCAACGTTTTCCCAGTTGACCAGCTTGTCGAGAAAATTGGTCAGATAGGCCGGGCGCTTGTTGCGGAAGTCGATGTAATAGCTGTGTTCCCACACATCGCAGCCCAGCAGGGCGGTCTGACCGAAGCACAGCGGGTTCACACCGTTTTCGGTCTTGGTTACTTTCAGGCTGCCATCGGTATCCTTGACCAGCCAGCACCAGCCTGACCCGAACTGACCCGCCCCGGCGGCGGCGAACTCTTCCTTGAACTTGGCGACGGACCCGAAGGATTCGGTCAGCGCTTTTTCCAGTTCACCCGGCATCTTCTTTTCGCCCGGTCCCATCATTTCCCAGAACTGGTTGTGGTTCCAGAACTGCGAGGCGTTGTTGAAGATCCCGTTCTGGGCCACGGCCTTGGGATCATAGGTGCCCTTGATGATCTCTTCGACGGATTTGCCTTCCCACGGGGTGCCGGCGATGGCCTTGTTGCCATTGTCGACATAGGCCTTGTGGTGGATGTCATGGTGATATTCGAGGGTTTCCTTCGACATGCCCAGATCGGCAAGCGCATCGTGGGCATAGGGAAGGTCGGGAAGTTCAAAAGCCATGGGATCCCCCTTGTCTTGGCATGCGTTCGGTTTGCGTAGATGACGCGGGGGGAGTTGGATCGTCAACCCTTTGGCATCCGTCCCGGCCGCCTGAACCATCGCGATAAAGTGAAATGTTCAAGACAAGACAGCAGATCAGCCCTGTTCCGCTTTCGGCGGCAGCGTTGTGACATGGCGCAGGGCAAGATCCGTCAGGGGCTGGCGGGTGTCGTCCAATTCCGCAAACGCCGCCGGATCGAGATGCACAAAGCCGCCCATCTTGCGCTTGCCATGGATCATCGGTTCGACCCCCTCAAGGGTGCAGGCCTCAGCCTCATGATCCTTGCCAACCCGGTACATGGCCGTCTTGTCCGAGATCAGCGCCAACATGTTTCCGTGCAGCAGAAAACAGATACCCCCGAACATGCGCTTTTCGATCAGTCCCGGCTGAAATCCCAGATCGGCGCGCATCCGTTCGGTCAGGTCTTCGCGAATGGTCATGTCTCAGTCCCTTGGCTGCCCTGCCAGAAAATCACGCCGGGCCCTAAGGGCCTGAGCATGCCCAAGAACCTCTGGCGGGACAAGGCGGGCCAGGACCCCGGCCTCTGTGGCCATCAGCCGGTCATCATCATAATAGCGCAGAAACGTCGGCACGACATCGATCTGGCCCAACCCCACCCGGCTCCGGACCACTGCACGCATGTTGAGGAAAAGCGATTTCAGCACCTCGCCATCCTGCAACAGACCCGGGTTTTCCCCGATACGCTGGGCAATCTCGGCGCTTGTCTTGTCACCCAGAAACTGGATGTCGCGGATCGCCCGCTCGGCTTTCAGGCGATAGGCATTCAGGTTTTCGTGATCAAGCATCAACGGATTATCCCGGCCATGCAGCGCCTCAAGATCCCTGTAAGCGGTGACCAGGGTTTCCGCCGCATAGGTCTGCCATCTCTCCTCGAATGCCTTGCGGCGGTTTTCACCCAGGGTTCGCACGAACGTAACCCACGCCCCGAACAACAGGATCACCGCCGCAAAGCTTGAGGCGATGGCCTGCTTGGCCACCTCTTGCCAGAAGCTGAAATCTTCCATCCCGACATCTCCATTTTGAAAATACACGATCCACCAGACAAATGATCCCGCTTTCTGTCCAGCCCCCACACGGATCGCCGCAGTCGCGCATTCCACCCTTTCCGCCACCGGAATCTGCGCTTATGTCACCCCCATGATACTGTTTTGGATTGTCGCGCTGGGGCTTGCCTTGGCTGTCGGGGCCACGGTGCTGGCCGTCATGAGGCGCGGGCATGGCGCACAGCCGGCGGCCGCCGATTACGACATCGCCGTCTACCGCGATCAGCTGAGCGAAGTGGACCGGGATCTTGCCCGCGGTCTGGTGGATGAGGACGCCGCCACCCGCATCCGAACCGAGATCGGCCGCCGCATCCTTGATGCCGACCGCGCGGCCCGCACAGGCCCCGCACCGGCGGCCCCGCCCCGGATGGGCCGGACGCTCTCGGGGCTGGCGCTGCTGCTGGTCGCCGCCGGCAGCGCCCTTCTGTATACGCAACTCGGGGCGCCAGGCTATCGCGACCTGCCCCTTCAGACCCGCCTGGACCAGGCCGAGGATCTGCGCCGCACCCGCCCATCACAGACCGATGCCGAAAGCGTCGTGACCCCTGCTCCAGGCATCGCCCCCGATGCTCAATACGCCGATCTACTGGACAAGCTGCGCCAGGCCGTGGCCCAGCATCCCGATGATCTGCAAGGGCTGACATTGCTGGTTCGGAACGAAGCCGCGCTTGGCAATTTCGCCGCCGCCCACGCCGCACAGCACCAGCGCCTTGCTGTTCTGGGCGATACCGCATCGGGACAAGACTGGGCCGATTATGCCGATCTGCTGATCCTTGCCGCCGGGGGCTATGTATCGCCCGAAGCGGAAACCGCTCTTGGCCAGGCCCTGGCCCGCGATCCCGCAAACGGGCCAGCGCGCTACTATTCGGGGCTGCTCTTTGCCCAGACCGGCCGGCCGGACAAGGCCTTTGGCCTGTGGCGGCAATTGCTGGACACCAGCCCCCCCGAGGCGCCCTGGGTGCCCCCTGTGCACGCCCAGATCGAAGAGGCCGCAGCCCGCGCCGGTATCGCCTATCAACTGCCCCCTGCCGTTGCCCTGCCCGGCCCCAGCCGCGCGGATATCGAAGCCGCCGAGACACTGGATGATGCGGGGCGGGCCCAGATGATCCAGGGCATGGTCGACAGCCTGGCCGACCGGCTGGCCAGCCAGGGCGGACCGGCCGAGGAATGGGCCCGTCTGATCAGCGCCCTGGGGGTTCTGGGAGAAACCGACAGGGCCCGGGCGATCTGGACCGAAGGCCGTGCCGTCTTTTCCGGCGATGCGGCGGGGCTGGCCCTTCTGGCCCAGGCGGCCAGCCAGGCGGGACTGAGCCAATGATCCAGGAAGCCTTTACCGCCTTCGCCGCAGCCCTGCCCCCCTACCGGGCACTGGTCGGGCTGGATCTGGGAACCAAGACCATCGGGGTTGCGGTCTCCGATCTGCTCTGGTCGACGGCAACGCCTCTGCACACCATCCGGCGGCGCAAGTTCTCGGCCGACGCCCAGGCCTTGCTGGCCCTCTTCGCCGATCGCGACATTGGCGGCGTGATCCTTGGGCTGCCGATGAACATGGACGGCACCGAGGGCCCGCGCTGCCAGTCGACCCGGGCCTTCGCCCGCAACCTGGCCGGGCTGAGCGACCTGCCCATCGGCTTCTGGGACGAACGTCTGTCTACCGTCGCCGCCGAACGCGCCCTGCTGGAAGCCGACACCTCCCGCGCCAAACGTGCCGAGGTGATCGACCACGTCGCTGCCGGCTATATCCTGCAAGGCGCGCTGGACCGCCTGGCCCATCTCGGCGGCGGGCACCCGGCATGACATCCCGCCGGCCGCGCCGCCGCCGCGGGGGCCTCGACAGCCCCTGCATCAACCTGTGCACCATCGAGCCCCGGACCCGGCGCTGCGCAGGATGTCACCGCACGATCGACGAAATCAGCCGCTGGGCCACGATGAGTACAGGCCAGCGCCGCCGGATCATGGCCGATCTGCCCCGCCGTGCCCCGGCCCCGGACAACACGACACCCTGATCGCTCCCACCGAAGGGGGAAGCATGGCAACAGTCGCCAGCGCCTGCCACGCCCCAAAAATGGCCACGTTGCCACGGCCATCAGGCATTATTTCGCACAATCTATCCAAAAAGAATAAAATTTTTTCCTTTATGTGTTCTTGCGCACGAATCTTTCCCTGATTCTGCCTTATGCTTCCGGTACAGGATCGGGAGGCGAAAACCATGACCAACATAAGAACAAAGGCGGATCTGGCCGGCAACATGGCCGACTTTCAGATGACCCGCAACCTGAACACAATCGTCGGCGCGCAGGATATCGACACGGTCTGGCATGTGCTGACCAGATCGCTGGCCGCCATCGGCTTTGACCGGATCATCTATGGCTGCACCCATTGCCGAACGGAAAGCTCGTTCGGGGATCCACAGGATATGCTGATCCTGACCAATCACGACCCGGCCTATCTGGACAACTATGTCGACGAGGGCATGTATTTCCACGCCCCGATGATCCGCTGGGCCCAGAACAACACCGGATCCTGCAGCTGGAACTGGATTTCCGAAAACCTGCACCGGTTGACCACACCGGAACAGCGCGTGGTGGAATTCAACCGCTCGAAAGGGGTGGTGGCCGGTTATACGCTCAGCTTCGAGTACAGTTCCTGCCGCACCCGGGGCGCCATGTCCCTGACAGCGCAGGCCGGGCTGGGGCAACGCCTGGCCGACAGCATCTGGGCCAAGGTGGGGGCGGATCTGGAACTGATGTGCAACGTCGCGCACATGAAGATCCTGTCCCTGCCCCACAAGGGCCGCCGCCGTCCCCTGACAGCGCGCCAACGCGAGGTGCTGGAATGGGTCAGCGACGGCAAGACCACCCAGGACATCGCGACAATCATGGGACTGACCGCCGCCACCATCGAAAAGCACCTGCGCCTGGCCCGCGAAACACTGGATGTCGAAACCACGACCCAGGCGGTGATGAAAGCCACAGTCCAGAACCAGATCTTCCAGATGCAGGCGTGATCAAAGCGTGTTGAAGGCGGCCCAGGCCCGAGACCCAGATTGTACCGGAAGGCGTCAAAGCAACCGAAAAGGTGGGGTTTTCCCGACTTCCTCAGAAGGAACAAAAATGAAACACGGTAGTTAACAATGTTTTTATCAAACGCTGGTCATTTCTTGAAAACGAATTTACCCAGCATCATGTTATCGTATCAGTAACCACGGGTGGCCTATGTCACCCCGGGTATCAGTATCGGACGGGGCTGCTGTCATCCCCAGTTTCAGACGGCTCCCGACGTGAAAGGGGCGGCAAGGGTAATACCCTCGCCGCCCCAATTTCTTGCCAGGCGATCCCTGCGGATCAGCCCTTGGCGGCTTTGGCCACCTCGGCGGCAAAGTCTTCTTCTTCTTTGGTGATGCCTTCGCCGACCTCAAGCCGGACGAAACCGGTGATCTCGACCCCGGCATCTTTGGCGGCGGCACCCACGGTCAGATCCGGGTTCACCACGAAAGACTGGTTCAACAGCGTGACTTCGGAGAAGAATTTCTTCATCCGGCCTTCGATCATCTTCTCGATGACCTGCTCGGGCTTGCCGCTTTCACGGGCCTGTTCGCTCAGGACATTGCGTTCGCGGTCCACCAGCGCCGGGTCGATGTCCTTTTCGGACAGCGAGGCGGGGTTGATCGCAGCAACGTGCATGGCGACCTGACGGCCGAATTCCTCGTTGTCGCCCTTCAGCGCAACCAGCACACCGATCTTGCCCATGCCTTCGGCGGCGGCGTTGTGCACATAGGACACCACCTTGTCGCCTGAAATCACCGCCATGCGGCGCAGCGACATGTTTTCACCGATCGTGGCGATCTTGCCGGTGATGGTTTCCTCAACCGTCTTGCCGCCCAGGTCGGCCGCCTTCAGCGCGTCGATATCGTTGACCTTCAGCGCGGCACCGGCGATGGCCGCAACCATGGTCTGGAATTCGGCGTTCTTGGCGACGAAATCGGTTTCCGAGTTCACCTCAACCGCAATACCCCGGGCGCCTTCAACGGCAACGCCAACCAGGCCCTCGGCCGCCGTCCGGCCCGATTTCTTGGCCGCCTTGGCCAGCCCCTTGGTGCGCAGCCAGTCGACCGCCGCTTCCATGTCCCCGGCACTTTCGGTCAGCGCCTTCTTGGCGTCCATCATGCCCGCGCCGGTCTTGTCGCGCAGTTCCTTCACCAATGCTGCGGTAATTGCCATCTTGGCTCTCCTCGTCATCCCAGTGGGCCAGCTGCAGCGTATCCGCAGCCGGCGACAATTCGGTAACACCGCGCCCTGTCAGGCGCGGCGCCGGTTCACCCCTCGGCCTGCGCGGCCTCTTCAAGGATCTCTTCAACGGGCGTCTCTTCCAGATCGCCCAGATCGATCCCGGCGGCGCCCATCTGGGCGGTCATGCCGTCCAGTGCCGCACGGGCAACCAGATCACAATAAAGCGAGATGGCGCGCGCGGCGTCATCGTTGCCGGGGATGATATAGTCCACACCTTCGGGCGAGCAGTTGGTATCGACCACGGCGACCACCGGAATACCCAGTTTCTTGGCTTCCAGGATGGCCAGGTCTTCCTTGTTCACGTCGATGACGAACAGCATGTCCGGCACGCCGCCCATCTCGCGGATCCCGCCAAGGCTGGCGGTCAGCTTCTGCTGCTCGCGTTCCATGCCCAGGCGTTCCTTCTTGGTCAGGCCCTCGGCCCCCAGCGCCATGTTCTCGTCGATGGCCTTCAGGCGCTTGATCGACTGGGACACGGTTTTCCAGTTGGTCAGCGTGCCACCCAACCAACGGTGGTTCATGTAGTACTGGGCGCATTTCTCGGCCGCATCGGCGATCGGCTTTTGCGCCTGGCGCTTGGTGCCGACGAACAGGATCCGGCCGCCCTTGGCAACGGTTTCGCGGATCGCATTCAGCGCGGCGTCCAGCATCGGGGCCGTCTGGGTCAGGTCGACGATATGGATGCCATTGCGGTCGCCATAGATGAACGGCGCCATGCGCGGGTTCCAACGCTGGGTCTGGTGACCAAAGTGCACGCCAGCTTCGAGCAGCTGACGCATGGTGAAATCGGGCGTCATATCCATTTCCTTTCCGGTTTACGCCTTGGACGGGGCTTTGAGAGCGTTCGCTCAACCGGTGGACCATCAGGGATGTCTCCCCCGACCAGCCCGGCCCCGCCTGTGAAGTGGGTGCGCCTTATCCCAGCCCCCGGGGATTGGCAAGCGGCAATTCCCGATCCGGCCCCGTCCCGGCGGCCGCACAGCGCCCCACAAGGCCGGCCCAGGGGGAACATCCGCAGGGGCATTTCAAGGCGTGCTGCGGAAGACAGCCCACGAAATGCACAGAGATTCATCGGTACAGCCATGCCCGGGCTTGCCCACCCGACCCGCCATTGTGAACAGGTTACCAAAGCACTACACAAGGCGGGAACCGACCCGAGCCTCAGGTGACGCATGCTTGATCCGCACGCCCCGGAAAATCCGCCACGCAAATCCGGCCTCTGGGGTGGGCTGCGCGCCAGTTTCCTGACCGGGATCGTCGTCATCGCGCCCATCGGCCTGACCGTCTATCTGCTGTGGACGGTGATAGGCTGGATCGACGCCTTCGTGCTGCCTCTGGTTCCACAGATCTGGCGGCCCGAGCACTATATCGGCATCAACCTGCGCGGTGTCGGGGTCATCTTTTTCCTGATCTTCACCATTCTGGTCGGCTGGATCGCCAAGGGGCTGATCGGCCGGTCGATGATCCGCTGGGCGGAACGCCTGGTTTATCGGATGCCGGTCGTGCGCTCGATCTATACCGGGCTCAAGCAGATCGCCGAAACCGTCTTTGCCCAGCAGGATGCCAATTTCGAGAAGGCCTGTCTGATCGAATATCCGCGCAAGGGGGTTTGGGCCGTGGGCTTTATCTCGACCAGGGCCAAGGGAGAAATCAGCCACACCCTGGGGGACGGCGCCCCGATGCTCAGCATCTTCGTGCCAACGACGCCGAACCCGACCTCGGGCTTTCTGCTGTTTGCCCCGGCCACCGAGGTGATCGAGTTGAAAATGTCGATCGAGGATGCCGCCAAGCTGGTGATCTCGGCAGGGCTGGTCTATCCGAACAACATTGACCCCTCCGGCACGCCCCGGGTCGAACCACCCCAAAAGGGATAGAGCATGTTGCACAAAAGGGTGGACCGGTTTTGTGCTTCTGGAACAGGCAGTGTCAAAGACTGAGAGCGTATCGTGTGAAGGCGAAGGAACGCGACATGCTCTGGCACCTCACCCCGTTCAGGCGCCATGCCCTGACAGGCCCCGATCACAGGATCGCATGGCGGAACATACTGTTCAGATCAACGCTTGAGCGTTTTCCAATCGCGTCGAAATGCTCGTCCAGGAAGACGTCCATCGCCGCCCGCCCCGCATCGCGCAATTGCAGGATCAGGACCTGACTGGGCATCATCTTGCTGGCGCTACCCAAACCGGTCATGAAACTGTCGTCGCCCACCGAATGAATGCGGTTCCGCGTCATCCGGTCCTCGGGCAGGATCCCCTCATCCAGCAGCCGGTTCACCAGATCCAGTGTCCGCAACTCCCCCATCAGCGAACTGTTAAAGCTGATCTCGTTGATCCGGTCCAGAATCTCACCCGAGGTAAAGGGCAGCGTATCCCGCTCAATCGGGTTGATATGGACAATCAGGATATCGCGGCAACTGGACTTGTAGAACAGCGGGAACAGGGACGGATTGCCCATATAGCCGCCGTCCCAATAGGCCTCGCGCCGCCCGCTTAGCGGATCGTCGATCTCAATGGCCTGAAATAACGTCGGCAGGCAGGCCGAGGCCAGGATCGCATCCGTGGTGATTTCATTGTCGGAAAAGACGCGGACCCGGCCGGTCCGGACATTGGTGGCCGCTATGAACAGCTTTTGTCCCCGCCCGGTGCGCATGTCGCAATGGGCCAGCATCTCATCGACACAGGCGCGCAGGGGATGAAACCCCATCGGGTTCAACTGATAGGGCGACAGCGCCCGGGTCAGCATCTCGCCCCCCAGCAGCACCGGACTGTTTTTGATCATCGCCGCGCTCAGCCCCGGCGGTGTCGAGGTCAGCCTGAGCCAATGATCAAGAAAATCCGCCATTGGCCCGGTCAGCCCGGCAACGGCCAGCCAGAAGCGGCGCAAGGCCTGCTGCGCGCCCTGGCGGCCATCCTCGGTCCACCCGGCCTTGAGTGCAGCGGCATTCATCGCCCCGGCCGACGTGGCGGTGATCGCCTCGATCTCGATCCGCTCGTCTTCCAGCAACCGATCCAGCGCCCCCCAGGTAAAGGCGCCATGGGCGCCTCCCCCCTGAAGGGCCAGGTTGATCTTCTTGACCGTCATAGCGCCGTCCAGCCGCCATCCACGCTGATCGTCGTGCCGGTAATCTGATCGGCGGCAGGCGATGACAGGAACACGGCCGTGCCCCCGATCTGTTCGACTGTGACGAACTGCTTGGACGGCTGACGTTCCAGCATGACCGTCTTGATCACCTCTTCCCGGCTCATGTTGTATTCCTTCATCGTGTCGGGGATCTGCGCTTCGACCAGCGGGGTCAGCACATAGCCCGGACAGATGGCATTGGCGGTGATCGGTTCCTGCGCGGTTTCCAATGCCACCGTCTTGGTCATGCCCACGATCCCGTGCTTGGCCGCGATATAGGCGGATTTGTAGGGCGAGGCGGTCAGCCCATGGGCCGAGGCGATGTTGATCACCCGTCCCCAGCCCGCCTTGCGCATCATCGGCAGTGCGGCAGCGGTGGTGTGAAAGGCCGAATTCAGGTTGATGGCGATAATCCGGTCCCACATGTCCACCGGAAATTCGTCAATCGGGGCCACATGCTGGATGCCGGCATTGTTCACCAGAATATCACAGGCCCCCGCCTGTTCGACCAAGGCACGGCACTCGGCCCCAACGGACATGTCAGCCTTGATGTAACGCACCTGCACCCCGTGCGCGGCGGCCAGTTTGTCGGCCAATGCGTGGTCTTCATCCCGGTCAGTGAATGAGTTCAGCACCACATCCGCCCCGGCCCGCGCCAGTTCCGTGGCCACCCCCAGCCCGATCCCGGAATTCGACCCAGTAACGATCGCCGTCTTGCCCTTCAGTGACATGCCTTCTCCTTCCTCAGATTGCGCATCGTCGTGAAGGTGCGGCAGCGTCCCGGCGAAGGCCAGCGGAAATCGGCCCAAATGGATCACGGCCCCGCGACATCCCCCCCAAAAAAAACGCCCGCACAGGGCGGGCGTCAGTTATTGAGGCAGGTTTCATACAGGCAAGAAACCTATCGAGCAGTGAGTTCAATATAGGCAATTGTCAGCGTCTCTCCAACCCATAAATTTGTGAAAGTTAAAAAGGTTGAGTAGACTTAGCCGAAAAGACATGAGAGCAGCCCCATGAAAATCAGTTTCGCAACCGCACCCCTTTGCGCTGCGGCAATTGCGATTGTTACAGCATTTGCAAGCCCCCCCGCAATCGCCGCGCCGCAGCATGGCATAGCTATGTATGGACAACCGGTCCTCCCACCTGATTTTGTGTCTTTACCCTACGTTAATCCCGACGCACCCAAAGGCGGCCGAATCGTTCTGGGCGAAGGGGGCAACTTTGATTCGCTCAATCCCCACATCCTGCGGGGCAATGCCGCCTGGGGCGTCCAGACCCATGTGTTCGAGTCGATGTTGGGCCGCAGCCTGGATGAACCCTTCACACTTTACGCCCTTCTCGCCGAATCGGTCGAGACAGGACCGAATCGCGACTGGGTTGCCTTCACCCTGCGTCCCGAGGCACGGTTTTCGGATGGCAGCCCGGTCACGGTCGAAGATGTGATCTGGTCCTATGAAACGTTGGGCAGCCAGGGTCATCCCCGCTTTCACGCCTCCTGGGCCAAGGTGGCCGTGATCACCCAGACCGGCCCGCGCACCATCCGCATCCGTTTCAATACGGAAGACCGTGAATTGCCCTTGATCATGGGCCTGCGCCCGATCTTTAAAAAGGCGCAATGGGCGGGGCTGGATTTCGCCGCCAGCTCGATGATCGCGCCAATCGGATCGTCGCCCTACCCCATCGCCCAGGTCGACCCCGGTCGCTCGATCAGTTTTCGCCGTAATCCCGACTATTGGGGCAAGGACCTGCCCCTGAACCGGGGACGGCATAACCTGGACGAAATCCGCTATGAATATTTCGCCGATGAAAGCGTCATGTTCGAGGCCTTCAAGGCCGGCGAGTTGACCAGCTTTCGCGAGCCCAAACCGGCGCGTTGGCAGACGGACTACACCTGGCCCGCTGTAACGCGCGGTGAGATCGTGAAATCCGAGATCCCCAACCGGCGTCCCACCGGCATCACCGGACTGGTGTTCAACACCCGCAAGCCGATCTTTGCCGACTGGCGCGTGCGTGAGGCCCTGCTGCTGGCCTTCAACTACGAATTCATCGCCCAAACCCAGGCCGGGCCAAGCGTACGGCGCATCCCGTCTTATTTCGGCAATTCGGTGCTGGCCATGGATCCCGGCCCAGCCGAGGGTCGCGTACGCAACCTTCTGGCGCCGTTCGCCGATGATCTGCTGCCCGGCGCGCTGGAGGGCTACAGCCTGCCGGTTTCCGATGGCACGGCGCGCAACCGCCAGAACATCCGCCAGGCCCAGGCCCTGCTGACTGATGCCGGCTGGACCGCCCGCAATGGGATCCTGACCAATGCCGCAGGTCAGCCCTTTCGCTTCGAGATCCTGTTGCGCCAGGGGGCCAGCGAGTATCAGGCCATCGCCAATATCTACGTTCAGGCCCTGGAACGCCTGGGGATCCGGCCAAGCATCACCACCATCGACCCGGCGCAATATACCGAGCGGACGAACAGCTACGATTTCGACATGACGCCCTACCAGCGGGCCCTATCCCTGAGCCCGGGCAATGAACAGATGCTCTACTGGGGGCGTGAAGGGGTGGCGGCGCCGGGATCGCGCAACTGGATGGGCATGGACAGCCCGGCCGCCGAAGCGATGATCGACGCCATGCTGAACGCCACCGATCAGGAAGGCTTCACCGCCGCCGTGAAGGCCCTGGACCGGGTACTGACGACGGGGCGCTACGTGATCCCTCTGTGGTATTCAGACCTGTCCCGCATCGCCCATGCCCGACAGTTGCACTTTCCAGACCGGCTGCCCCTTTATGGAGACTGGCCCGGCTTTCAGCCCGATGTCTGGTGGTATCAGGCCGATTAGATCACCGGCCTTGAAAGGGCGGGATAGCGCCTCCTTACAAACGGCTGCTTTGAAGCCTGTGGACCGTTACCCATAGCAGAGCCAGCCGCGCCAGCGCCGAAGCGGGGGCTGGCGCACCCATCCTATAAACGACGCGATTTATGGCGGCCGTGGTATCAAAACCTCAGAGCTTTGCGCAAACGTCAGCCGAGCGCCAGACCGCGGGCCGGTCCGGCGTTGGCGCGGCGCCCGTACCAAGGGGATCAACCGCCCCTTTGTCCGCAAAACCAACCGTCGCAAACGATCAGGTCACATGGCCAGTGCCATGCCCGATCAGCCGGTTTCCTCGACGATCACCAGATCCCGGACCGAGGCATCACGCGCATGCGCCAGGGCCGCCTGATACCCTGCGCTTTCGTAGCAGGCCACCGCGTCCTCCATGGACGGGAAGCGGATCACCACATTGCGCGGGCGATCCGTGCCCTCCATCTGCCGATACGGCGCACCACGGGCCAGGAAAACACCGCCATGGGCCGCGATCGGATCCGTCGCGGCCTTGGCGTAGCGGCCATAGGCCACCTCATCCGTGACGGTCACGTGGGAAATCCACAGCGCGCTCATTTCGCCCCCTCCAGCAGGGTTTCGGCCGCCGCCATCGCCTCAGACGCCCGGCTGGCATCAGGGCCGCCAGCCTGGGCCATATCTGGCCGCCCGCCCCCGCCCTTGCCGCCAAGAGCACCCGCAGCGGCACGCACCAGATCCACGGCGCTGATCCGATCCGTCAGATCCGCCGTCACGCCTGCCGCAATCGCCGCCTTGCCCCCGGCATCGGCGATCAGCAGAACCGCGCCAGAACCCAGCCGGTCCTTATGGGCATCAACCAGCGCCGGCAGATCCTTGCCCGTCACACCGGTCAGGATCTGGCCGATGAACGGCACCCCGCCGATCTGCTTCGCCTGAGGCTGAGCCGCATCGCCCCCGCCACCGGCCAAGGCCAGATCACGGCGCAACTGCGCAACCTCGGCCACCAGGGCCTTGCGTTCATCGACCAGCGCCTTGACCCGTGCCGGCACATCATCAGGCGCAGCTTTCAGCGCCAGCGCCGTTTCCGCCAGCCGCTGGCCCTGGGCATTCAGATGCCGCAACGCCGCAGCCCCGGTCAGCGCCTCGATCCGCCGCACCCCCGAGGACGACGCGCTATCGCCCAACAGCACAAAAGCCCCGATATCGCCGGTGCGCGCCACATGGGTGCCGCCACACAGCTCGATCGAATAGGTGCCCTTGTCAGCCCCCTTGCCGCTGCCTGCATGCTTGCCCATGGACACGACGCGCACCTCATCGCCGTATTTCTCACCGAACAGGGCCTGGGCGCCGATGGCGCGGGCTTCATCCGGGGTCATGATCCGGGTTTCGACCGGGGCGTTCTGGCGCACGATGCCGTTCACCTCTGCCTCGATCACGGCCAGATCTTCGGCCGAAACCGCCGCCCCATGGCTGAAATCAAAGCGCAGGCGATCCGCCGCATTCAGTGACCCGCGCTGTGCCACATGATCGCCCAGTGTCCCGCGCAGGGCCTCGTGCAGCAAATGGGTGGCCGAGTGGTTCGCCCGGATCGCCGAACGCCGATCATGATCAACCACCAGTTCCGCGCCCTGCCCGGCCTCGACATGGCCCTCGGTGACGGTGGCAATATGTACGAACACCCCGGCCAGCTTGCGTGTATCGGTGATCCGCGCCATGCCTGTTGAGGTACGCAGGATGCCCGTATCGCCAACCTGACCCCCCGATTCAGCATAAAACGGCGTCTGGTTCAGAACCACCTGAACCTGCCCCTCATCCGCCCGGTCGATCTGGGCCCCCTCCCGAACCAGGGCCAGGATCTGGCCCTCGGCGGTTTCGGTGTCATAGCCGAGAAACTCGGTGCCGCCCTTGTCCTCGGCGATGTCATACCAGATCGCCGCCTCGGCCGTTTCGCCCGAGCCAGCCCAGGCCGCACGCGCCTGCGCCTTCTGCCGCGCCATGGCCGCATCGAAGCCTTCGGTTTCCACGGTGCGGCCCTTTTCGCGCAGGGCATCCTGGGTCAGATCCAGCGGGAACCCGTAGGTATCATACAGTTTGAACGCCGCCTCACCGGGCAATGCCGCCCCGTCAGGCAGGGCCGCCAATTCATCATCCAGCAGACGCAGCCCCCGATCCAGCGTCTGGCGGAAGCGGGTTTCTTCGTTCAGCAGGGTTTCCTCGATCAGCGCCTGGGCCTGCCCCAGTTCCGGATAGGCCTGGCCCATCTGGCTGACCAAAGCCGGCACCAGCCGGTGCATCACCGGATCGGCCGCCCCCAACTGATGGGCATGGCGCATGGCCCGGCGCATGATCCGGCGCAGAACATAGCCGCGCCCCTCATTGCTGGGCATCACCCCATCGGCAATCAGAAACGAGGTTGAACGCAGATGATCGGCGATCACCCGGTGATGCACCTTACCCGGCCCATCGGGATCGGCGCTGGTGGCATGGGCCGAGGCCTCGATCAGCGCGCGGAACACATCCGTGTCATAGTTGTCATGCTTGCCCTGCAACAACGCGCCGATCCGTTCCAGCCCCATGCCGGTGTCGATGGACGGGTTGGGCAGGTCTTCGCGACGGCCATCGGCGAAATCCTCGAATTGCATGAAGACGAGGTTCCAGATCTCGATGAACCGATCGCCATCCTCATCGGCACTGCCGGGAGGGCCGCCCCAGATATGATCGCCATGATCATAGAAGATCTCGGTGCAGGGGCCACAGGGGCCAACCGGGCCGGCGGACCAGAAATTGTCATCCGTGGCGATGCGGATGATCCGTTCATCCGGCAGGCCGGCAACCTTCTTCCAGATCTGGGCCGCCTCTTCATCGGTGTGATAAACCGTGACCAGCAGGCGCGACGCATCAATGCCGAAATCGCGGGTCAGCAGGTTCCAGGCAAAGGGGATCGCCTCTTGCTTAAAATAGTCGCCGAAGCTGAAATTCCCCAGCATTTCAAAAAAGGTGTGGTGCCGGGCCGTATAACCGACATTGTCCAGGTCATTGTGTTTGCCCCCGGCGCGTACGCATTTCTGGGCAGTCGCGGCGCGGGTATAATCGCGGTGCTCAACACCGGTAAAAACATTCTTGAACTGCACCATGCCCGCAGCGGTGAACATCAACGTCGGGTCGTTACGCGGCACCAGCGGTGAGCTGTCGACCACCGTATGATCGTTGCGGTCGAAATAATCGAGAAACGTACTGCGGATATCGTTCAGACTGGCCATGCGCTGCCCTTTGCGGCGTGTATCATCGGATTGGATTATCGCGCGGCATCGCGCGTGTCTACAGGCCGCGCATCCGCGCGTGTCCTCGGCTCGTATGGCCCAGGCCATTCACGGCACACAAAGAAAAACCGCGCCGGACGGAACCGGCGCGGCCAAAACTGCAGATCGTGGCGTGGGGTCAGCCGTCCATGACCTCGTCGTCGTCACCTTCCCCCGCCATGTCAAAGTCCAACCCATGGGCCGCGCGGATCTTGTCCTCGATCTCATAGGCGATCTTCGGGTTGGTCTTCAGGAAGCCCTTGGCATTTTCACGCCCCTGCCCGATCCGTTCATCGCCATAGGAATACCAGGCCCCGGATTTATCGACGACCCCGGCCTTGACCCCCAGATCCAGCAACTCGCCCGTCTTGGAAATGCCTTCGCCATACATGATGTCGAATTCGACCTGCTTGAACGGCGGCGCAACCTTGTTCTTGACGATCTTGACCCGGGTTGCATTGCCCACAACCTCATCGCGGTCCTTGATCGCGCCGATCCGGCGGATATCAAGGCGCACCGAGGAATAGAATTTCAGCGCATTGCCACCCGTCGTGGTTTCCGGGCTGCCGAACATCACGCCGATCTTCATGCGGATCTGGTTGATGAAAATCACCATGCAGTTCGAGCGACTGATGGATCCGGTCAGCTTGCGCATTGCCTGGCTCATCAGACGGGCCTGGGCACCGACCTGATGATCCCCCATGTCGCCTTCCAGTTCCGCCTTTGGGGTCAGGGCGGCCACGGAATCGACCACCACCATGCTGACCGCACCGGAACGCACCAACGTGTCGGTGATTTCCAGCGCCTGTTCGCCGGTGTCGGGCTGGCTGATCAGCAGTTCTTCAAGGTTGACGCCCAGCTTGCGGGCATATTGCGGGTCCAGCGCGTGCTCGGCATCGACAAAGGCGCAGACCCCGCCTTTTTTCTGTTCTTCGGCAACGCAATGCAGGGTCAGCGTCGTCTTGCCAGAACTTTCCGGCCCGTAGATCTCGATCACCCGCCCCTTGGGCAAACCGCCGATTCCCAGGGCGATATCCAGCCCCAGCGACCCGGTCGAGGTGGCCTCGATTTCCTGGACGGCACCGCCCTGGCCCAGTTTCATGATTGAGCCCTTGCCGAACTGGCGTTCAATCTGTGCCAGCGCGGAATCGAGCGCCTTTTGTTTATCCATTTTGCGCGACCCGTCGAGATCCAGTAGATTAGCGGTGGCCATACCCTTGTCCCGTCCTTCTTTCATACGCCGAGGCGGCGGGCAATCCCGGATCGGTCCCGGATCTGGCGCCGTGCGGTTGGAAATGTTCCTGACTTGTTCTTAACCTTTATGAGGGGAAAGCGGGAACATTTCAATTAAAATATTCCTCATTCTTTCATGCCAGAGGTTAACGAATCCTTGCCGCGATCAGGTCAGCTGGGCCTGAACTGTGGCTGTCAGTTCCTGCAATGAAAAAGGCTTGGGCAGGAAGACAGAGTTCGGAATATCCACCTTGTGATCGCTCAGCGCGTCCTCGGCATAGCCGGAGACAAAGACCACCCGGGTGTCGGGGCGATCCTTCAGCGCGATCTGCACCCAGCTCGGCCCGTCCATGCCCGGCATCACCACATCGGTAACAAAGACATCCACCTTCAACTCGGGGTCTTCCAGCTTGCTCAGCGCCTGCTCGGCATTCTCGGCCTCGATCACCGTCAGCCCCTGAAGGTTCAGCGCCCGGCTGGCAAAGGCCCGCACCGGCGCCTCATCCTCGACCAGCAGAACCACCCCGTCGCGCGGAGCGCGCACCGCCTTGGGGTCGGTCTGCCCGGTATCGGCCTCAACCCCGCCGATCTGGGCAGGCAGATACAGCGTGAACTCGGCCCCTTCCCCCGGCGTGCTGTCGGCAAAGATGAAACCGCCGGTCTGCTTGATGATGCCATAGGCCGTGGACAGGCCCAGCCCCGTGCCCTCGCCCGTTTTCTTGGTGGTGAAGAAGGGTTCAAAGATCTTTTGCAGCTTTTCCGGGGCAATGCCCATCCCTTCGTCCCGGACCCGGATCACGACATATTCACCCGGCGAGACCACGGCCCGGCTGCGGCGCATCTCGGTTTCCAAGGTGACCGCCTCGGTCGCGATGGTGATCTCGCCGCCTTCGGGCATGGCATCGCGCGCATTCACCACAAGGTTCATGATCACCTGTTCCAGCTGGCGTTTATCCACCCGGATCGGCGGCAATCCATCGCCATGACGCAGGAACAGCCGGACCCGTTCTCCCACCAGACGGTTCAGCAGATGGGTCAGGTCCGACAGGGTATCGCGGATATCCACGGTTTCGGGCTGCAACGTCTGTTTGCGCGAAAAGGCCAGCAACTGACCGACCAGACTGGCAGCGCGATTGGCATTCTGATGGATCTGCACCAGATCACCATATTCCGGATCACCCTGATCATGGCGCAGCAACAACAGGTCGCAATGCCCTGATATTGCAGTCAAAAGATTATTGAAATCATGGGCGACGCCACCGGCCAATTGCCCGATGGCCTGCATCTTCTGGCTTTGAACGAATTGTGCCTCTAGGGTTTTCAACTCGGTCGCGTCATTCAGCACGGCCAGCAAACGGGCCTCGCCGTCTTCCTCAATCCGCTTGAGGCCGACCTGAACGAAGCGATCCGTCTCTCCCGCCGCGATCTGCAGGAATTCCGACCGCCCCGTCCCCCGACCGGCCGCCGCCTCTTCGATCCAGTCGCGGACCGAGCGGCCCAGACCGGACAAGAGATCCGACAGCCGTGTCCCTCGGGGAATATCCAGGCCCAACAATTCGCGCGCGCCGCGATTGGACAACAGGACATGCCCGTCGCCCGACAGTTTCAGCAGCGGCACCGGCAGGGTATCGAACAGCTGCTCGGGATCGCTGACACCGTGGAAATCTGGCGGCAGGAAGTAAAGCTCGCGCCGTCCCCCATCCCCTTCGATATCCAGGATCCGGAACCGGTCCAGCCCCGCCACGCCGCGCACCAGATGGATGCGCCCGGGCTGCATCGGCGGGTCGCTGATCAGATCATCAATCGTGGCACAATCCGTCCCCACAATCTTTCGCAGCGCCGAGTTCGTCGCCACAATCCGGTCCTCGGCATCAACCACAGCCACTGGCAGCCCCAGTTCCAACGCCCCGGCCACCCGCCCCCGGGGGGATACGGTTTCCAGCCGCCACAGGAACACCCCACCTTCAGCCCGAAAAACCGACAGGCGAATATGGGCATTGCGCGTCACCCGATCATCCGAGGCCATCCCCATGGTCGCCGCCCGTTCCTGCAAGCGGTTCAACGCCGCCTCCGGCGCAGCAAACAGCATGCCCAGCCCCCCCGTGACGCTATCAACATCGAACGCCCCAAAGTGATGGGAAGCCACGGTATTGTGCCAGACAGGCGCACCCTTGGAATCGGTGATCACCACGGGCGCGGCATCCGCCCCGAACAGGTTTTGCAGCGTGTCCAGCGCCGCCCGGCGCCGGCGCGCAGCCGCCCGACGCGGCATTCCCAGCAGGAACGCCCCGGTTGCGGCCGCCACCCCGGCTGCCAGCGCCGCCTGGCGCCAGGACGGTTGCGGCAGAAAAAACGCGGCGGCGATCAGCAACAGGCCGATCAGCAGGACGGGCCATTGCCGCAAATCCATGCGACGGGTTTCGGCAACATTCGGTTCAGCGAGATCAGACATCGGTTCTCCGGCCCCTCAGTTGCAGGAGTCTTGGACCGGCAAGTGTTAATCGGAGCTTAAGCACGATCCCGAGATGGCCGCAATCCGCAACAAACCCGCCTATTTCCGTGCCAGAACCGCGCAAAAGAACCCGTCAGCCCCGTCAAGCGGGGTCAAGGCCCGCTGCGCCACTGCTTCAAATTCCGGATGGCCGGCCAAAAACCGATCAACCTGATCGCCATTTTCCGGATCCAGCAGCGAACATGTCGCATAGACCAGATGCCCCCCCGGCGCGACCAGATCCGCAGCCCGGCGCAGGATATCGGCCTGCGTCACGCACAGCCGGTCCAGCCCCTCCCGGGTCAGATGCCATTTGCCCTGGGGGTCGCGCCGCCAGGATCCACTGCCGGAACAGGGGGCATCGACCAACACCGTGTCATACGGCGCCTTTTCCACCAGCCCTGTCGTCTCCAGCAGGTGCACTGTCTGCCCGGCCCGTTCCGCCCGTGACGGCAGATCCCCCATGCGCGCCGGCACCGCATCATGGGCGAAAAAACGGCCCCTGACCCGCCCGGCCACTGCAAGTGTCTTGCCCCCGCCACCGGCGCAGTAATCCAGCAGGCTTTGCCCTGCCGTCAACGGCACCATGTCAGCCACGGCTTGCGAGGCAGCATCCTGCAACTCTACCCGTCCATCGCGATAGGGCGCCGCATTGCGCAGGCGACGGGCGCCAGTCCGGACCGTCAACGCCGTGGGCGACAAGGGATGGGGGGTGGTCTCGACCCCCTCGGCGGCCAGGACGGCACGGGCGTCTTCCCGGCCGATCCGGGCCAGGTTGACCCGCAGGTGAACCTCGGCCCGCTGGCTGAGCGCCCGGGCCACCGCCTCGGCCTGCGCGCCCAAAGCAGCGCGAAACAGGGGCAGCACCCAGTCGGGCAGATCCAGATCTTCCGCGCTGTCCGAAGCGGGCGACTGGCCGGCGACGCGCTCGGCCTCGGTCAGGGGGGGCGGCGCAAAGCGGGCACCGCTGAAGATCGCCGCAGGATCCTGGCCATTGGCCCGCAGCAACCCCAACATCAGACAGCGCCCGGAACAGCCCCCCCCAAGTGCCGCCAGACTGCGCCGCCGGCGCAGAACCTCATAGACATGATCTGCAATCGCAGCCCGATCCCCGGAGCCGGCATAGCGATTGGCACGGCCCCAAGCCGTCAGAACCCGCCCGACATGAGCCCCGGCCATAATCTGGTCAATCACCCCGATCGCCGCAGAAACGCGTGCCTCCGGTGTCATCGGCCCAGGTCCTCAGGCCATGAAACATTCCAACGCATTTGTCCTCCGGCACCGATAAAACCTGGGTGTGGCAACATGAAGTTTGAAGTTTAAAATACTGATTACACATACAATTAGAAGGATGACCGCACTATAATCCGATCAATCTTCGCTTGCTGGCCTTTCTGCCCGCTGCCCCTCCTTCCGGCGCGGGACATGCCCAAAACGGGCACCGCGCCAGCACCTTTGCCCGACAAAAGCACCTTTGTCATCCGAAAGGATCCAACCTGACAAACGAGAAAAGGCCACAGAACCCTGTGGCCTTTCCAAACGGCATAGCAAGCGGGGACTTAACGCTTGGAGAACTGGAAGCTGCGGCGAGCCTTGCGGCGGCCGAATTTCTTGCGCTCCACCACGCGGCTGTCGCGGGTCAGGAAACCGGCCGCTTTCAGCGCGGCACGCAGCGACGGATCATAGAGCTGCAGCGCCTTGGACACGCCATGCTTGACCGCACCGGCCTGACCGGAAAGACCACCGCCGGTAACCGTCGCGACAACGTCAAACTGGTCCTCGACACCGGCCACGGTGAAGGGCTGACGCAGGATCATCTGCAGCACCGGACGGGCGAAATAGGCACTCATGTCCTTGCCGTTCACAGTCACCTTGCCCGAGCCCGGCTTGATCCAGACACGGGCGACCGCATCCTTGCGCTTGCCGGTGGCATAGGCGCGGCCCAAGCTGTCACGCATCGGTTCGCGGTCGATCACCGCTTCGGCAACGACACCCGCGGGGGCATCGACCCCGGCAACGGCGCCCTTCAATTCGTCGAGGGATTTGATTTCGTCGACCATCACGCGCTCCGGGTGTTCTTCTTGTTCATGGATTTGACATCGAGCGTCTCGGGCGACTGGGCCTCATGGGGGTGCTCGGTGCCGGCATAGATGCGCAGGTTGGTCATCAGTTTACGGCTGAGACGATTGCCCGGCAGCATCCGCTGGACGGCCTTTTCGACCACACGTTCCGGATGGGCGCCATCCAGGATCTTGCCGGCGGTGGTCGATTTGATCCCGCCGGGGTGACCCGTGTGGCGGTAATAGGTCTTCTCGGCGCGCTTGCGACCGGTCAGTTGCACCTTGTCGGCATTGATCACGATGACATTGTCACCCATGTCCATATGCGGAGTGAAGCTGGGTTTGTGCTTGCCACGCAGGCGCATGGCGACGATCGAGGCAAGACGGCCCAGAACGACGCCTTCGGCGTCGATCAGAATCCATTTCTTGTCGATGTCAGCCGGCTTGGCTGTGTAGGTTTTCATCTTTGGTTGCCCTTTGTCCTTGACCGCAGGCGCGATGCGCCCTGGCATGAGGCCGAAATTCGGATTGCGCGGTTCTACCTGCTGGGACGCGCAGGTCAAGGGCTGAACGTTCCAAAATATCATTTTATTTCAGCATGTTAAAATTATGGTATCAAAATACCCTAAATCTCGGGGGTTTTCAGGGCCGGATTCCAACGAAGCCATCCCCGGGGGCCCGGTCCGGGGCTCAGCGTCCTTCGAATTCCGGCCGGCGCTTGTCGAGGAAGGCCAGCACGCCCTCCTGAAAATCGCGGGTCTTGCCGCATTGGCCCTGAAGTTCCGCCTCAAGGGTCAGTTGTTGATCCAGATCGTTACCAAAGCTTTCGCGAAGCGCCTGTTTCGCCATGCGATAGGCCGCGGTCGGACCCGCCGCCAGATGGCCCGCGCGGGCCGCGACATGGGCGGCGAACCCGGCATCCGGCACCGCTTCCCAGATCATCCCCCAGTCGCTGGCCGTGCGCGCCGGGATCGGTTCGGCGAACAACGCGGCGCCCATGGCCTTTGCAAATCCCACCTGTCGGGGCAGCCAGTAGGTTCCCCCGGCATCCGGGATCAGCCCGATCCGGGTAAACGCCTGCACGAAGACCGCACTTTCCGCAGCGATCACCACATCGGCCGCCAGCGCCAGATTGGCCCCTGCCCCGGCCGCAGCGCCATTGACCGCGCTGATCGTCGGCAGGGGGCACTCGAAGATCGCTTTGAGCATGGGCACATATTCATCGCGCAGCATCTGCTCGATATCCAGATCGGCAACCGATCCCCCGCCACCCAGATCCTGCCCGGAACAAAAGGCACTGCCCGCCCCGGTCAGCACCAGCACCCGCGCCTGATCCGCAACCGCGCGCACCGCATCGGCAATCTCGGCGCGCATCTGCCCGTTCAGCGCGTTTTTCACCTCGGGGCGGTTCAAGGTCAGGGTCGCGATGTTCTCGGTGATCTTCAGCGTGATGGTCTGATAGTCCATGGGGTCCTCCGAGGGGCTGGCCAGCGCCCGTGCTCAGCCATCCAGAATGTCGTCGAGACGTCGGGCTTCCTCGGCGCTCAGGGGCGCGGCGCCCTCATCCCGGCCGCCCTGCCTGCGCCGGATATAGACCAGCCCCACCCCCAGCGCGACGATCAGCATGGCCGGACCGGCGACCCAGAGGATCAGGCTGGATCCCGTCGCCATGGGCCGCAACAGTACATATTCGCCGTAACGATCCACGATATAGTCGACCACCTGATCATTGTCGTCCCCGGCCAGCAGGCGTTCGCGCACCAGCAGCCGCAGGTCCCGGGCCAGACCGGCATTGCTTTCGTCAATATTCTCGTTGCGGCACACCAGGCAGCGCAACCCCTGGCTGATCTCGCGGGCGCGGGTTTCCAGCACGGGATCGGCCAGAACCTCATCGGGCTGAACCGCCAACGCCGGCAGCGGGGCAAGGCAAAGCATGAGGGCCAACAGGACAGGGCGCATGGCGATCACTCCGCCGGGACTGCGCCGGGCGCGCGCGGCCGCTTGGCCGCCCCCGCCGCCACGCGATGGCGCCGATCTGACAGGCTGAGCAGCCCGCCCCCGGCCATGATGATGCACCCCGCCCAGATCCAGTTGGCATAGGGCTTGATATAGGTGCGCACCGCCCAGCCACCGGCAGCCTGCGGGTCGCCAATTGCCACATAAAGATCACGCAACAGGCCGTTGTCGATGGCCGCCTCGGTGGTCGGCATCTGCGCCACCGGATAAAACCGTTTTTCGGGGGTCAGTACGGCCACCTCGCGCCCGTCGCGATAGGCCACGATCTCGGCCATGGTGCTGCGGTAGTTGGGCCCCGGAACATCGCGCACATCGCGCAACTCAAATGTATAGCCCCCAACCTCATAGCGATCGCCGATCCCGGCGACACGGATATCCTCAATCTGCCAAGCCGTCATGGCAGCGATGCCCAGCATCGTCACCCCGAACCCGGCATGGGCCACCGCCTTGCCCCAGTCCGCCCGCGGCAGATGGGCCAGCCGGCGCAGGCGCGGGCCCAGGCCACCCCGGCCACTGCGCCCGATCACGTCGATCACCGCACCGACCACCAGCCAGGTGGCCAGCGCGATCCCCACCGGCGCCAGGATCGACCGGCCGCTCTGCATCGTCCAGGCCAATGCGCCCAGCAGCGCCGCCAGCCCCAGCGCAGGCATCAGCCGCGCCATAATGCGCCCGACCTTCGCCCTCTTCCACGGCAGCATGGCGCCCACCGGCAGGATCACCGCCAGCGCCACCATGAAGGGCGTGAAAGCGGCATTGAAGAAGGGTGGCCCGACCGACAGCTTACGGTCGAACAGCATCTCGGCAATCAGCGGCCAAACCGTGCCGATGAAGACCACGAAGCACGATACGGCCAGCAGGATGTTGTTCAGCACCAAGGCGCTTTCCCGGCTGACCAGGCCAAACACGCCACGCGCCACCATCGTGCCCGCCCGCGCGGCATACAGCGTCAGCGCCCCGCCCAGGAACAGGGCCAGGATGATCAGGATGAACACCCCCCGCTCGGGATCGTTGGCGAAGGCATGAACCGAGGTCAGCACGCCCGAGCGCACAATGAACGTGCCAATCAGCGAGAACCCGAAGGCCAGGATCGCCAGCAGGATCGTCCAGCTTTTCAGCGCCTCGCGCTTTTCCACGACAATGGCCGAATGCAACAGCGCCGCAGCCAACAACCAGGGCATGAACGAGGCGTTTTCCACCGGATCCCAGAACCAGAACCCGCCCCAGCCTAGTTCGTAATACGCCCACCAGGATCCCAGTGCGATGCCCACGGTCAGGAACATCCAGGCGGCCAGCGTCCAAGGCCGGACCCAACGCCCCCAGGCCGCATCCACCCGCCCCTCGATCAGGGCAGCGACGGCGAAACTGAAGCTCAGCGACAAGCCGACATAGCCAAGATAGAGAAACGGCGGATGAAAGGCCAAACCCGGATCCTGCAACAGCGGGTTCAGATCCTGCCCATCCAGCGGTGGCACAACCAGGCGCAGAAACGGGTTCGAGGTGAACAGGATGAAGGCAAAGAACGCCACCGCGACGGCCGATTGCACCGCCAGCACCCGGGCCTTCAGCGCCGGGGGCAAATTCCCCCCGAACCAGGCCGCACAGGCGCCAAACAGTGTCAGGATCAGCACCCAAAGCAACATGGATCCCTCATGATTGCCCCAGACGCCGCTTACCTTGTAAAGCATCGGCTTCAGGCTGTGGCTGTTCTCCACCACCAGTTTCAGCGAGAAATCCGACACCACGAAGGCCTGGGTCAGCACCGCAAAGGAAAACCCCGTCAGCAGAAACTGCGCCGTCGCCGCCGGCACAGCCGCCGCCATCCAGCCCGGCCAGCCCCGATGCGCCCCGATCAGCGGCACGATGGCTTGGATCACCGCCACAAGGGCGGCAAGGATCAGGGCGAAATGTCCAAATTCGACAAGCATGGCAGGGGTCCGGGGATCGCTTGGGTCACTGTGGCTACATTAAGCGATCCGGACAGGGGCCGAAAGGGCGACAGATGGCCCCGCCCCCAAAGGACAGTCACGTTTCGGACAAGACCGTCTTGTCAGCCCCCCGGATCTGCCCCACGATGTGCCACCCGCGACAGGAGACCGTGATGCGCCAAACCCGCCTTGGCCCCGATGGCCTGCACCGCTGCGCCTGGGCCGAAGCCAGCGATGGTGAGCGCCATTACCATGACACCGAATGGGGCCGACCCGTGGGCGATGACCGGACCCTCTTTGAAAAAATCTGCCTCGAAGGTTTTCAGTCCGGGCTCAGTTGGCGCACCGTTCTGGACAAGCGGGCGAACTTTCGCGCTGCCTTTGCCAATTTCGAAATCGACCACGTTGCCGCCTTTGGTCCCGGGGATGTGACCCGGCTGATGAACGATGCCGGGATCATCCGCCATCGTGGCAAGATCGAGGCCACCCTCAACAATGCCCGCCGCGCCCAGGACCTGATCCGGGACGAGGGATCGCTGGCGGCCTATATCTGGCGCTACGAACCGGACCCCGCCGACTTGCCGCCCCCGCAAAGCGTCTCGACCAGCGCCACGGCCACCGCCCTGGCCAAGGATCTGAAGAAACGCGGCTGGAAATTCTTCGGCCCGACCACCGCCCATGCCTTTCTGCAAGCGATGGGCCTGATCAATGACCACGCCGAAGGCTGCGCCCTGCGCGCGGCTGCGACCCGCGCCCGCGCCGCCTTTATCCCCCCGCGATGACCTGCGCCCAGCCACAAGCCGCCGTACTGGCGGTGGTTACGCGCGGCGATACGGTACTGCTGGTGCGCCGGGCCAATCCGCCCGATGCCGGGCTTTGGGGGTTTCCCGGCGGCAAGCTGGAAACGGGGGAAACCCTGGCCCAGGGGGCCCTGCGCGAACTGGCCGAAGAAACCGGCCTGCACGCCACGGCCGGCAAAATCCTGACCGCGCTGGATGTGATCCGCCAGGACGATTCCGGGCACGTGCAGCACCATTTCGTCCTGATCCCAGTGCTCTGCCACGCCCCCCGGGGCCAGCCCGTCGCCAGCGATGACGCGCGTGAGGCCGGCTGGTTCACCCTGGCCCAGGTAAACCGCCTGCCGCGCAGCCCCGATGTCACCCGGCTCGCACGTCAGGCGCTGAGCGGGGATTGACGCGGACAGCCCGGCCCGGCATGCAGACAGACCAAGGGGGCCAAGCCCCGCCAAAACACCGATGGAGACCGCCATGAACCGCCCCCCTTTGGTCATCACCATCCAAAGCCAGGTCGCCTACGGCCATGTCGGCAATTCCGCCGCCGTCTTTCCCCTGCTCGCTTCGGGGCTGGAGGTGGCCCAAGTGCCCACGGTGCTGTTCTCCAACACCCCCGCCCACCCCACCCTGCGCGGTCGGGCGCTGCCTGCCGATCTGTTTGCCGATCTGCTGACGGGCCTTCAGGAACGCGGCCTGCCCGAGCGCGCCGCCTTTATCATCAGCGGCTATATCCGGTCCCCCGAAATCGCCGAACTGACCGCCGATTTCATCGCCCACGCCAAGGCCGCGAACCCCGGGCTGACCTATCTGTGCGATCCGGTGATGGGCGATAGCGGACCGGGTCTCTATGTGTCCGAGGAAATCACCCGAGTGATGCGGGACCGGTTGCTGCCCATGGCAGATCTGGCCACGCCAAACCAGTTTGAGCTGGGCTTTCTGGGCGGCGGAGAAATCCGCACCCTTGCCGATCTGGCCAAGGCCTCGGCGCAGGTCCCACTGCCAAACGGCGCCCATCTGATCACCACCGGCTGCCTGCTGGATGATACCGCCCCGGGACACCTGGAAAGCATCGTGTCAGGCCCCGACGGCATCGACCGCCACAGCACCGCGCACCGCCCTGCCGCCCTTGGCGGCACCGGGGATCTGTTCGCAGCCCTGGTCATTGCCGGGCTGGGCCAGGGCCTGGATCTGGGACCAGCCATCGACCGCGCCCAAACCCTGGTCACCTGCGCGCTGGAACGCGCCCTTGTCCTGGGCAACCGCGAAGTGGTGATGAGCGACCCAAGCTTCCGCGCCGCCCTGCTGGGTCAAACCACGGGCTGACCCCCCAGCAAAGGAACGCTTCCACAGGGCATCCCCCTGCGTGCGAGTCGGGACCCCACACTGGTCGCCTGAAAAGGAAACAAACACCACCAGACTGAGAGGGAAATGGTGGGCGACCCTGGAATCGAACCAGGCATGGGTCTCCCCGGCGGAGTTACAGTCCGCTGCCGCACCTTGCAGCACGTCGCCCGACGTGGGGGGTGATCTATCCGTGGCCTCTAGGGGCGTCAACCCGAAAAACTGCGCGTGATGGCTTGCCTGACCGGCGCCGCTGTCGCATGGCTGCGCAAGAGCAGCGGGAACAGTGTCATGACCAAGAAACCGAAATGGGTGATCGAAAAGGAACAGGACCGGCGCAAGGCCGCAGCCGAAACGCTTTGGCTGTTCGGGCTGCATGCGGTCCGGGATGCCCTGGAAAATCCCCGGCGCGAAAAGCTGCGGCTGGTGCTGACGCGAAACGCCGCCGACCGGCTGGGCCAGGCGCTTGCCACCGGCGGGATCGAGCCCGAAATCGTCGACCCGCGCAAGTTTACCGCCCCCCTGGAGCCGGGATCTGTCCAGCAGGGCGCCGCGCTGGCGGGCAAGCCTCGGGACTGGGGGCGGCGGGACACGGTCTGTCCCACACAGGACGGGGCGCTGGCGGTGCTTCTGGACCGGGTCACCGATCCCCATAATGTCGGCGCGATCCTGCGGTCAGCCGAGGTCTTCGGCGCCAGCGCGGTGATCGCGCCGCGCCGCCATGCCGCGCCGGAAACCGGGGCCCTGGCCAAGACAGCTTCGGGCGCGTTGGAACGTCAGCCCTATCTGCGGGTGCCCAATCTGGCCCAGGCGATGAACGAGCTGCGCGAAATGGGCTATGTCCTGATCGGGCTGGACGGCGAAGGCCCCGTCACCCTGGCCGAGGCCCGCGCTGCCGCCGGCCCCCGGCCCATCGCCCTGGTCCTGGGCGCCGAAGGCCCGGGCCTGCGCGCCCTGACCCGCGAAACCTGCGATCATCTGGCGCGGATCCCCTTTGCCGGGGCGTTCGGATCGCTCAATGTCTCCAATGCCGCTGCGGTTGCCCTATATGCAATGAAAGGCTGAACGGGGAACACAATGCCACATCAGAAGATCGCCACCTGCTGCTACTGCGGCACACGCGCCGCGCTGGTTCTGCGCGGGGACACCCGGCATGAGTTGTCCTGCGTGGCCTGTGGCGCACCGCTTCATGACCTCAAGGGGCTGAAGGCGCAGGGAACGGATCGGCACGGCCCCACCCCCGCTCCACGCATTCCCACCGGCCCGGTCACCCCGGCCCATTACCGCAAGAAGAGCCGCAAGAAAAAGCGCAAGCCCCTGTCCCGCCGGCTTCTGGGCGAGGCCTTCGATCTGATCGAGGATCTTCTGGACTGACCGCCCCGTCGGGTGGATCAGGGGCGGCGTTCACGTTTGCGACAAACCCCAAGGTCGGATTTGATCCGGCGCGAAACATGCCTATCTAATTTCCAGAGCCTGGGTGAGGAACGCCCAGCCTTTCATTGTCCCTCGTTCCACAACTCGGCGCCCGGGCCTTACCCCCCGGGCGCTTTTTTCAAGCGCTTTGTTCGGGCCAGGATCTGTGGCAAGCTACCCACATGACCCCTTCGGACGACACCCTTCGCCAGATCCTGACCCGCACCAAGGTGATCGCCTGTGTCGGTGCCTCGCCCAATCCGGCACGGCCCAGCAATGGCGTGGGCCGCTTTCTGGCCGCCCGGGGCTATCGGGTGATCCCGGTCAATCCCGGACAGGCCGGTGCAACATTATTCGGCGAAACCGTGGTGGCGCGGCTGTCGGATATTCCACCCGCGGCCGGGGTCGATATGATCGACATCTTCCGCCGCTCGGATCAGGTGCTGCCCATTGTCGAAGAGGCGCTGTCCGCCCTGCCCGCCTTGCGCACCGTCTGGATGCAGCTGGGCGTCACCAACCCACAGGCTGCCGCCCTGGCCCATGCCCATGGTCTGGATGTGATCGAAAACCGCTGCCCGGCGATCGACTATCCCCGGCTGATCGGCGCCTGAGCCCGCGCGGCTGACAGGGCCGCTTTCCCGCCATTCTCAGCGCCCAGCCATCCCCACGGACTGGCCCGCGCCCCTTGTTTCGATGGCAATCACCAGGGCATGGACGCAGATCAGCCATTCAGCTTTCCGGATCGCGGTAGACGCCTTGTTCCTTCAACGCGTCGGTCACTTCCTTGGGCATGTAAGTTTCATCGTGTTTTGCAAGGATTTCAGAGGCCTCAAAGACACCGTTGATGTAGCGCCCCGTGCCGATCATCCCCTGACCCTCGGCAAAGAGATCCGGCAGAATGCCAGTGAAGGTCACCGGAACCGTAGCCCCGCCATCGGTCACCGCAAAGCTGATCATCCGCCCTTCGCCCCGGCGCAGGCTGTCCACCTCGACCAGCCCCCCCATGCGAAAGGTTTCCGCCGGGGCGGGGGGTTCGGCGATCACCTGGCTGGGGCTGCGGAAAAAGTTGATGCCATCGCGCATGGCATAGCCGATCAGCCCGGTGGCCAGCACCAGTGCGACGGCGGCCACGACGATCACCTGGATCCGGCGCTTTTTCTTGAGGGTCTTCACTGTGCTGTCACCCTTTCGGCCCTGACCGTACCCTACCTATGCCCCCCCGGCGAAATGTCCAGCCACCCGACCTGCGACCAAGCCGCTCAGGGGAAGACCGGCGCGCCCATCAGACCGGCGGTCTCGGCCTCGCCCAGCATCAGGTTCGCGTTTTGCAGCGCCTGCCCCGAGGACCCCTTGGTCAGGTTGTCCAGTGCCACAAACACCACCGCACGCCCCGCGACCCGGTCGGCCACCACCCCCACATGGGCAAAATTCGAGCCGCGCACATGGCGGGTCGAGGGCAGATCACCAAAGGGCAGCATGACCATGAAGGGTTCCGGATCATAGACGCGGGCCAGTTCCGCATGGATCGCTCTGGCATCGCCCTTGACATAAACCGTGCCCAGAATGCCGCGGTTGGCCGGCAACAGATGGGGAATGAACTGCACCTTCACCGGCCGACCGGCCAGGGCCGAAAATTCCTGATCGAATTCCCCCAGATGGCGATGCGTGCCACCGGCGCTGTAGGCATGGGCGCCTTCGGACAGTTCCGCATGCAACAGGTTTTCCTTCAGGCTGCGCCCTGCCCCAGACACGCCGGTTTTCAGATCAATGATGATGTCATCGAGGTCAATCAACCCGGCCGAGATCAGCGGGCGCAGGGCATATTGCCCCGTCGCCGCGTTACAGCCGGTGCCCGCCACCAGACGGGCAGCGCGGATCTGATCGCGGTAGAATTCCGTCAGGCCATAAACAGCCTCTTGCTGCAGATCGAGGGCCTTGTGCGGGCCGCCATACCACTTGGCATAGGCCTCGGGATCGCGCAGGCGGAAATCGGCGGACAGATCGACGATCTTCAGATCGCGCGGCAGGGCGGCGATCACCGCCTGGGATGTGGCATGGGGCAGCGCGCAGAACACCAGATCAATGGCAGCAAAGTCGATATCCTCGATCTTCACCAGATCCGGCAGATCCAGATGGCGCAGATGCGGAAAGACCTGGCCCATGCTCTGGCCAGCCTTGCGATCCGCCGACAGCGCCGCAATGCGGATCGAGGGATGCCCGGCCAGCAGACGGACCAGTTCCGCCCCCGTATAGCCGCTGGCGCCAAGGATCGCGATGTTATGTGCCATGGTCTTTCCGTTCTGTCGTAATTGCGGTTTGCGCCCTCAGGCGGCCTGAAATTCGATCCGCCGGCGCAGGAACTGGGTGGCCTTGTCCGAAACGCTGGCCGGGTTGCCCGTGGTCAGGAACAGGGTGTCGGTCCCGCTGCCATACATGTCGGGATGCCGGTCCAGATAATCGGCCAGACTGTCCGCCACCAGCCGCGCCTGACTGAAGACGCGCACATCCGCGCCGAGCGCGGCCTGAAAGGTGGTTTCCATCAGCGGATAATGGGTGCAGCCCAGGATCGCGGCCTCGGGATGGGGCATGCGCCGTTTCAGCGCTTCGACATGGGAACGCACCAGCGCCTCGGCCAGGATCTCATCACCCTGCTCGATCGCATCGACGACACCCCCGCAGGGCTGGGCCTCAACATCAACCCCAATCGCCCGAAAGGCCAGTTCCCGCTGAAAGGCCCGGCTGGATACCGTGGCCGGCGTGGCAAACAGTGCCACATGCTTGACCGCCACTTCGCGCGGTGGGGAATTGTCACCCCATTGCCGTTCGGTCAGCGCCTCGATCAGCGGCACAAAGACGCCAAGCACCCGCTTGTCCTTGGGCACCCAGCCATCCTGCATCCGCCGCAATGCCGCCGCCGAAGCCGTGTTGCAGGCCAGTATCACCAGATCACAGCCTGCCGCCCACAGCCGTTCCACCCCCTTGGTGGTCAGTTGGTAGATATCTTCAGGATCGCGCACCCCATAGGGCGCATGGGCATTGTCCCCATAATAGACAAAGGACACCCCCGGCAGCCGACGGGCCGCCGCGTCGAGCACCGTCAGCCCGCCCAGCCCTGAATCGAATATGCCAACCGCCATGGCCATGCCCCCAAACCGGCCCCTGCGACGGCCCCGACCCAGCCGGTCTGCGCACCGTCTGGTTGCCCCGGGCCGGTTTCCGGCGCAACCCCGTGCCTGCGGACGTAGCATCGCCCGCGCGCCCGCCGCAAGGGTGGTTTCGCGCGGCCATCGCCCGGTCGTGTCTGCGTGCCCACATTGCCGGCTGACGCCACACAGCCGGGCCGCGTGCACCTTGTGGCAGTCAGGCCGCCTGCCCCAAGGGCGACAACTGGGCGCGCGCCATCGCCCCCTGCCCAGGGATGGCTTTGGCCAGCGCCGGCACGTGGCAAACGGCCCGTCAAACACTTCCTGGGCCAAGGGCTTGACGACAGCCCCGACAAGCCCCCATGATGAGCGGGCATTTGGCCCAGGCACCCTCAGGCCATCCCGCTGCACCCCCGCCAGATACACACCCGATTAGCCCCTGTGATCTTCACCGCCTGTGAAACCGGGGATCGCGCGGGGCAGACGAAACAGAACCACGGCCCCACCATTCGCGCGGCACACAAATGTCACAGTGTCTGGCCCACAACACACCGCAAGCTCCTCCTGCTAAACTCTTCCCGTGGTTGTAAAAGTTGACTAAGGTCGCGCCTGTCTAACGAGGGATCCGATATGGATTGGGACAAGCTTCGCATCTTTCATGCTGTCGCCGACGCGGGCAGCCTGACCCATGCCGGCGATACGCTGCATCTGTCGCAATCGGCCGTCAGCCGCCAGATCCGGTCGCTGGAAACCACGCTGAACACCACGCTATTCCATCGCCACGCCCGCGGCCTGATCCTAACCGAGCAAGGGGAATTGCTGTTCGACGCGACCTCGGCCATGTCCAAACGGCTGGAAACCGCCGCCGCCCGCATTCGCGACAGCGAGGAAGAGGTCTTCGGCGAATTGCGCGTTACCACCACAACCGGCTTCGGAACCATCTGGCTGGCCCCGCGCCTGCCCACGCTGTATCGCAAATACCCCGAATTGCGCGTCGACCTGATGCTGGAGGAACGGGTTCTCGACCTGCCCATGCGCGAAGCCGACGTCGCCATCCGCATGAAAGAACCCAGCCAGGCCGATCTGATCCGCAAGCGGCTGATGGATGTCCGGATGCGCCTGCTGGCCACCCCCGACTACCTGTCCCGCTTCGGCGTGCCCGAAACGCCCGAGGACATGAAAAACCACCGGCTGGTCTGTCAGGATGTCAATTCGGTCCAGGTCACCTCGGCGGCCCAGATCGTGCGCACGCTTCTGACCTACGACGTGCATCCCGTTCTGACAGTCAACAACTATTTCGGCGTGCTGCAGGGGGTGATCAACAATCTCGGGATCGGCATGCTGCCCGATTACGTCACCGAGATTTACCCCGATCTGGTCTGGGTCCTGCCCGAGCTGGACACCACTGCGGTGCCTGTTTTCCTCGCCTATCCTGAGGAATTGCGTCATTCCAAGCGGATCGCGGCCTTCCGTGATTTCGTGCTGGAAGAAATCTCTGAACGCCGCCGCAAACAGCGCCAGGAAGCCGAGACCAGTTGATGCCATGCGCGCAACGCATAGCGGCTTCTCACCCTATTTTCTCAAAAAGGCGTTGAAAGTGGCGGCTGCGCTGCCTAATTCATCAATCAGAAGACAGAAGCGTGCTTCGTCTTCTACCTCCCTGTTGGACTAGGCCGGGCTTATGCCCGGTCTTTTTTTATGCGCCAGCGGGAAATGGCTGTCGGCCGGCATGCACGGAATTGTCATCTTTATCGGGGCAGTTTTAGGGTTCAATCGCCGCATAACCGACCGGAGCCTTGCCATGTCCCTGCCCGTTCTTCTTGCCGCCCTGCTGGCCTGCGCGACAGCCTTGCCCGCCCTGGCTGCCCCATGTGGCAACACTGCGGCGGGTTTTGCCCAGTGGAAACAGGATTTTGCCCGCGACGCGGCCACGAACGGGATTGGCCAGCGCGGCCTGCAGGCCCTGCGCCAGACCCAATACTCCACCCGCACGATCAACGCCGACCGCAATCAGAAAAGCTTTCGACTGACACTGGAGGATTTCATGCGCAAGCGCGGGGCCGATACGATCGTCGCCCAGGGCCGTCAGCGCAAGGCCCGGAACGCCGCATTTTATAGTTCGCTGGAACAGCACTATGGCGTTCCCGCCGGGGTGCTCATCGCCATTCACGGCATGGAAACCGGTTTTGGCCGCTTCATGGGCGATGCCAATGTCCTGTCGGCGGTGGCAACCCTGGCCTATGATTGCCGGCGGCCCGACTTCTTCACCCCCCATCTGACCGCGGCCATGGCGCTGATCGATCGCGGCTGGATCAGCCCCGACACCAAGGGCGCGATGCATGGGGAATTGGGGCATACCCAGTTCCTGCCGGCCAATGTGGTGCATTACGGGGTGGACGGAAACGGCGATGGGCGGGTGGACATGTACGATCTGTCCGATGCGCTGTCCTCAACCGCGAACTATCTGCGCGAAAAGGGCTGGCGCCCCGGTCAGGCCTATCAGCCCGGCAGCCACAACTTCGAGGTACTGAAGGAATGGAATGCCGCATCGGTCTATCAACAATCGCTAGCCATCATGGGCGCGCGGATCGACGGTTAAGCAGCACGACAAAAGCCGCGACCAGACAGGCGCGGCTTCGTCAGGTCTGTCACAAGGGCAAGATTACTTGATCTTGCCTTCCTTGTATTCAACGTGCTTACGCGCGACCGGATCATATTTCCGCACGACCATTTTTTCGGTCATGGTGCGGGCATTTTTCTTGGTCACGTAGAAATGGCCAGTATCCGCAGTCGAGTTCAGGCGGATCTTGATTGTGGTCGGCTTCGCCATAGTCTCAGCTCCTCAACCGGGCGGCGATGGCCACCCGCGAAATTCATGAACCCCGGCTTTTACGGAAGCTGGCCCCTGTGTCAAGCCGGCGCGGGACGGTTTTCATCCGATCCGCCCCTTTCCCGAAGGTTCCAGGGCGGGAAGGACTGCGCGGATGGCCTGTAAGCCGGATTCTGTCCGGGGGTTGCCCCCCTGGATGACCATTCCTCTTGGCGCACCGTTGCCGGTACGCTCCAGCTGCCAACCCGGATCTCGGGGCTGAAGCGGCCCTGCGGTCCTGCCGCGTGAGATCCCTATTCGGCATTGCTCCCGGTGGGGCTTGCCTTGCCGGTCCGGTTGCCCGGCCCGCGGTGGGCCCTTACCCCACCGTTTCACCCTTGCCCGCGGCGGTTTCGGC
>JBKDZR010000057.1:0-4729 GCA_047971485.1 Qingshengfaniella sp.
GATATCCAGCGTGTGCTCTTTTTCCCAGTTCGAGAAATGCGACACGAAGGAATTCCACTCGGTCTGTTTCATCTTGAGGAAAGCGGCCGAGAATTCTTCGCCCATGGCGGCTTTCAGCCCATGTCGCGGTCATAGGCGCGCAGTGCATCCAGCAGGTTCAGCGGCAGTTTCGGCGCACCCCGAACCTTGTGCCCCTCGGCATACATGTCGATATCCCAGCGCTTGCCCGGATCGGCCTTGCTGCGTACCCCGTTCAGACCGGCCGCGATGATCACCGCCTGCAGCAGATAGGGGTTCGCGGCCCCATCGGGCAGGCGCAGCTCGAACCGACCCGGCCCCGGCACGCGGACCATATGGGTGCGGTTGTTGCCCGTCCAGGTCACCGAGTTCGGCGCCCAGGTCGCCCCCGAGATCGTCCGCGGCGCGTTGATCCGCTTGTAGCTGTTCACCGTCGGGTTGGTGATCGCGGCCAAGGCGCTGGCATGTTTCATGATCCCGCCCAGGAAATGCCGGCCCTGATCGGACAGGCCCAACTCCTTGGTCTTGTCGACAAAGGCGTTGACCTTGCCGTCCAGATCCCAGACCGAGATATGCGCGTGACACCCATTGCCGGTCAGCCCTTCGATTGGCTTGGGCATGAAAGTGGCGCGGAACCCGTGCTTTTCAGCCACCGACTTGGCCATGAACTTGAAGAAGGAATGCTGGTCGGCCATGGTCAGGGCGTCGTTGAAATCCCAGTTCATTTCGAACTGGCCATTCGCGTCCTCATGGTCGTTCTGATACGGGCCCCAGCCCAGTTCCATCATGTAATCGCAGATCTCCGAGATCACATCATAGCGCCGCATGACCGCCTGCTGATCGTAGCAGGGCTTGGCAGCGGTATCGAATTCGTCAGAGATTTCAGTGCCATCGGGATTGAGAAGGAAGAACTCGCATTCCACCCCGGTCTTGACCCGCAGCCCTTCGCCAGCGGCCTCGGCGATCAGCTTTTTCAGCACGTTGCGCGGGGCTTGTTCGACCGGCTGGCCTTCCATCACGCAATCGGCGGGCACCCAGGCCACTTCGCGGTTCCAGGGCAACTGGATCACAGCAGAGGGATCCGGCACGGCCAACATGTCGGGATGGGCCGGCGTCAGATCGAGCCAAGTGGCAAATCCGGCAAATCCGGCGCCGTCTTCTTCCATCTCGGCGATCCGTTGGGCGGGGACCAGCTTGGCGCGCTGGCTGCCGAACAAATCGGTGAAGGAGATCATGAAATAGCGCACACCGTTCTTGCTGGCGAAATCTGCCAGGCTGGCCGCTGCATTCTGCTGTTGGTCTTTCGGCATACGCCGTTCTCCCCTAAATTATTTTCTTTGCCTCGCCGGTCGGCTGTCGGAGGCGGCAGGGGGCGACCGACACCGCCCCCCGCGTTGCCGTTTGGATCAGAAACCGCCGGGTTTGCCCGGCCACCATTCGGTACCGGCCAGGGGCACGCGGGCCATGGCGGCGGCTTCCATCGTCAGGGCGCACAGATCCTCGGGTTCGAGGTTGTGCAGATGGTTGTGACCACAGGCGCGGGCAATGGTCTGGGCCTCAAGCGTCATCACCTTGAGATAGTTCTTCAGGCGACGGCCTGCGTCAACCGGATCGAGGCGCTTGGCCAGTTCCTCGGTCTGGGTGGTGATCCCGGCTGGGTCGCGACCTTCGTGCCAGTCATCATAGGCGCCGGTGGTGGTGCCCAGTTTCTGGTATTCCTCTTCCCATTTCGGGTCATTGTCGCCAAGGGCGATCAGGGCTGCCGTCCCGATGGCCACCGCATCAGCGCCAAGCGCCAGGGCCTTGGCCACATCGGCACCAGAGCGAATACCGCCCGATACGATCAGTTGAACTTCGCGGTGCAAGCCCATGTCCTGCAACGCTTGAACGGCCGGGCGAATGCAGGCCAGGGTGGGCAGGCCGACATGTTCGATGAACACGTCCTGGGTGGCGGCGGTGCCGCCCTGCATGCCGTCCAGCACCACCACATCCGCGCCGGCCTTGACCGCCAGGGTGGTGTCGAAATAGGGGCGCGTGCCACCGATCTTGACGTAGATCGGCTTTTCCCAGTTGGTGATTTCACGCAGCTCCAGGATCTTGATTTCCAGATCATCCGGGCCGGTCCAGTCGGGATGCCGACAGGCGGAACGCTGGTCGATCCCCTTGGGCAGGGTGCGCATTTCCGCCACCCGATCCGAGATCTTCTGCCCCAGCAGCATGCCGCCACCGCCAGGCTTGGCGCCTTGGCCAACCACCACTTCGATGGCATCGGCGCGGCGCAGATCGTCGGGGTTCATCCCGTAGCGCGAGGGGAGATACTGATACACAAGGGTTTTCGAATGCCCGCGTTCTTCCTCGGTCATGCCGCCGTCGCCGGTGGTGGTCGAGGTGCCGGCCGCCGTGGCACCCCGGCCCAGGGCCTCTTTCGCCCGACCGGACAGGGCGCCAAAGCTCATGCCGGCGATGGTCACGGGGATGTCCAGCTTGATCGGCTTCTTGGCAAACCGCGTGCCCAGGGTCACGCTGGTGTCACATTTTTCCCGATAGCCTTCCAGCGGATAGCGCGAGATGGACGCGCCGAGGAACAGCAGATCGTCGAAATGCGGCACCTTGCGCTTGGCGCCCCCGCCACGGATGTCATAGATCCCGGTGGCAGCGGCACGCCGGATCTCGGCGTTGATCGGGTTGGTGAAGGTTGCCGACTGGATCGGCAGCGTGCGGGGGATGGCGGACGTCGGATTATCTTTCATATCCATCTCCTCAATAGGCCGATGCGTTGTCGACATCGAAATTGTACAGTTTTCGGGCCGATCCATAGCGGCGGAACTCTTCCGGCTTGGCATCGACACCAGCCCGCTTCAGAAGATCACGCAGGATTTCAAGATGTTCCGGGCGCATCTCTTTTTCGATGCAGTCGGCCCCAAGGCTTTTGACCGAGCCACGGACGAACAGCCGCGCCTCATAGATCGAGTCGCCAAGCGCGTCGCCGGCATCCCCGCAGACCACCAGGTTCCCCGACTGGGCCATGAAGGCCGACATGTGGCCGATGTTGCCCTTCACCACGATGTCGATCCCTTTCATCGAGATCCCGCAGCGCGACGAGGCATTGCCATGGATGACCAGCAGGCCACCACGGCCCGTTGCCCCGGCATATTGGCTGGCATCGCCTTCGATGATCACGGTGCCGGACATCATGTTTTCGGCCACACCCGGCCCGGCGGATCCAGCCACGCGCACCGTGGCCTGCTTGTTCATGCCGGCGCAATAGTAGCCGGTGGATCCCTTCACCGTCACCTCGATGGGCGCATCAAGGCCCACCGCGATGGCGTGACTGCCCCGGGGATTGACGATTTCCCAGGCGGTCTGATTGGTGCTGCCCTTCTGGGCGTGGAGCGTCGCGTTCAATTCGCGCAGCCCGTTCGCCGCCAGATCAAATGTCTGCATCTTAGTGGTTCCAGAAGTAAACGGTGGAAGGTTCGGGTTCCCAGACCCGGGCGGTTTCAATGCCCGGCAGGTTGACCAGCGCGCGGTATTCCGAGCCGAAGGCCACATACTGATCGGTTTCGGCCATCACTGCCGGTTTGCAGGCGATGGGATCACGGACCACGCCGAACCCGTCCTTGGTGCCGACAACGAAGGTGAAGAAGCCGTCCAGGTCGTCGAGGCTGCTTTCCAGCGCTTCGCCCAAGGATGCGCCGTGCTGCATCTTCCAGGTCAGGTAAGCGGCGGCAACCTCGGTGTCGTTCTTGGTCTCGATACGGATGCCTTCCCGGGTCAGCTTGCGGCGCAGGCTGTTATGGTTCGACAGCGATCCGTTATGCACCAGGCACTGATCGGCACCGGTGGAAAACGGGTGTGCGCCCAGGGTGGTTACGGCGCTTTCGGTGGCCATACGGGTGTGCCCGATCCCGTGCGAGCCGCTCATTTCCGAGATGTGGAAGCGTTCGGCCACCTTCTCGGGCAGGCCGACCTCTTTGTAGATCTCCATGGTTTCGCCGGTGCTCATGATGCGCACATTGGGGCGCAGCTCGGCCAGGGCCTCACGCGCCTGGGCCAGCTTGTCCTCGGGCAGGGTCAGGACGGCATGGGTGTCCTTGTGGTCCAGCGTAACCTTGCCGCCAAGGGCCTTGCCCAGATCCTCGGCCAGACCGGCAAAGTCGGCCTCGGCCGCGTCGGATTGCACGGTCAGCTTGGCCAACCCGTCCTTGTCCGCGCCGTAAATGGCGATCCCGGCACTGTCCGGTCCGCGATCGGTCATGGTGACCAGCATCTCGGTCAGCATCGCGCCGAGCTTTGGTTCAAGAGTTTTGTCTTTCAGAAACAGTCCAACGATTCCGCACATCGGCCCAGATCCCGCAGTTGATGTCTGCTGAGCAGCTTAACCGAGTCTTACCGCCAATTCAACTGATAAGAATATTTGTTTCCCAGTAATGTCTATCCAAGGCTCCTGTCCCTGAAATAGGGGGCGCGGGCGGCAGATCGGGCGAACGAAAGGCGGCATGAACACCAAGCTGCATGCCGTCACCGATGCGAAAGGCTGCCCGATCGGGTTCTTCATGTTGGCCGGGTAAGTCAGTGATTCCACCGGCGCGGCGGCCCTGCTGGGCAGCTTGCCGAAGGCCGACTGGTTAATGGCAGACAGGGAGCCATGACGCCGACTGGTTCAGAGAAGTCTTGAAAGACAAGAGGATAAGGGTTTTATCCTCAGCCG
>JBKDZR010000058.1:0-9783 GCA_047971485.1 Qingshengfaniella sp.
CACAGAGCACCTCCAGCCCCCAGGCACGGACAGCGGCGCGCGTGGCCGCCCCATGACGGATATGGCGTGCAAAGACGTTGTCCAACCCCTCCTCATGCAGCATCGCCACCGCTTCATTCAGACCGTAAAGCAGATTGGTGCCGGGCGTGTAGGGGAAATAGCCGGTATCGTTGATCGCCGCCATTTCCTGCCAATCCCAATAGGACCGACGCATGCCGCCCGTTTTGCTGTGCGCAAACGCCTTTGCGCTGACCGCATTGAAGCCCAGCCCCGGCGGCAGCATCAGCCCCTTTTGCGAGCCCGACACAGCCACATCGACGCCCCACTCATCGAAGCGGAAATCGACCGAGGCCAGGCCGGAAATCGTATCCACCCTCAGCAGGGCCGGATGGCCAGCCGCATCAATGGCCCGGCGCACCTCGGCGATGGGGGAAACCGATCCGGTGGAGGTTTCGTTATGCACGACACAGACGGCCTTGATCTCATGGCCCTTGTCTTCGCGCAGGCGCGCCTCGATCCGGTCGGGATCGGCGCCCCCGCGCCAGTCGCCTTCGATGAACTCGGGCGCCAGACCCAGGCGCTTGGCCATCTTCATCCACAGGGTGGCGAAGTGGCCGGTTTCATACATCAGGATCCGGTCGCCCTCGGACAGGGTGTTGACCAGTGCGGCCTCCCAGGCGCCAGTGCCTGAGGACGGATAGATGAAGACATGCTGATCGGTCTTGAAGATGGTCTTCATACCCGCCAGCGCCGCCTTGCCGACATGGGCGAAATCTGGACCACGATGGTCGATGACCTGCGCTGAAATCGCCCGCAACACACGATCCGGTACGGGGCTGGGCCCGGGGATCTGCAAAAAGTGCCGTCCGGCCTTGCGTGTCATGGCTGGTTCTCCTCCCTCGCCAAAGGCATTTCGCCTTGCAACATCGCTTGATATAATTCTCCATTATGAATTACAAATGCATAATTCCGAGTCAAGCCGCGTTTTAGCCGGGAGGGGACAGAATGCTGGAAGAGGCGCTTAAACAAGGATTTAGCGGTGAAATTATGTTCGACCGCTTTACACGGGGGCGGTACTCAACCGACGCATCTTTCTATCAGATCATGCCCGCAGGCGTCGCCCTGCCCCGCTCAAACCAGGATATCCAGATCGCGCTGGAGGCCGCAAAACAGGCCGGACTGCCGATCACCGGGCGCGGCGGCGGCACCTCGCAATGCGGACAGACGGTCAATACCGGGCTGATCCTCGACAACGCGCGCCACTTCAACAAGATCCTTGAACTGGACGTGGAAAACCGCCGCTGCGTGGTCGAGCCCGGCATCGTTCTGGATGAACTGAACCGGGCGCTGAAACCCCATGGGCTGTGGTTCCCGGTCGATGTTTCCACCGCGTCCCGGGCAACGATCGGGGGCATGACGGCGAACAATTCCTGCGGCGGCCGATCCCTGCGCTATGGAACGATGCGCGACAACGTGATCTCCATCGAGGCGGTGATGCATGACGGCAGCCTGGCCCATTTCGGTCCCGTGGGCCCGAATCCCGACCAGAGCAACAGCCTGGCCGCAGGGATTGGGACCCAGATGCTGGCCATGGGTGCAGAACATGCCGATCTGATCGACGCCCGCTTTCCCAAACTGACCCGGCGGGTCGGCGGCTACAATCTGGATGCGCTGATCCCCAATGCGGACCGGCCCATCAACCTGTCGCATCTGCTGGTCGGATCCGAGGGCACCCTGGGCTACTTCACCAAGATCGAACTCAAGCTCTGGCCACTGGTCGGCAAGCGGGTTCTGGGGGTCTGCCACTTCCCCAGCTTCTATCAGGCAATGGATGCCACCCAGCATCTGGTGACGCTGAAACCGCTGTCGGTGGAACTGGTCGATGACACGATGATCGGCCTGTCGCGGCAGATCCCCCTCTTCCGCCCGACGATCGAGCAATTCGTTCAGGGCGAACCCGCCGCCCTGCTGCTGGTCGAATTCGATGAGGCCGATGCCGAAACCAACACCCGAAAGCTGCGCGATCTGGATCAGCGCATGGGCGATCTGGGGTTCTCGTTCACCGGCGAGGGCAAGACCTGGGGCGGCGTGGTGCAGATCACCGATCAGCGCCTGCAGGGCCAGATTTCCGAGGTGCGCAAATCCGGCCTGAACATCATGATGTCGATGAAACAGGCCGGCAAGCCGGTGTCCTTCGTCGAGGATTGCGCCGTCCAGCTAGAGGATCTGGCCGAGTACACCGCCGAGCTGACCGAGGTGTTCGAGCGCAACGGCACCAAGGGCACCTGGTACGCCCATGCCTCGGTAGGCTGCCTGCATGTGCGCCCGGTCCTCAACCTCAAGCTGGATGAAGACGTCAAGCGCATGCGCGCCATCGCCGAGGATGCCTTCGATCTGGTCGCCAAGTACAAGGGTTCCCATTCCGGGGAACATGGCGACGGGATCGTGCGCTCGGAATTCCACGAAAAGATGTTTGGGTCCGAGGTCATTTCGCTGTTCCAGCAGGTCAAGGACAGCTTCGATCCGGATCTGTGCTTCAACCCGGGCAAGATCGTCAATGCGCCGAAGATGGATGACCGATCGCTGTTCCGTTTTCCTCCGGATTACACCGTCGCACCGCTGAAGACGGAATTCGACTGGTCGGCCTATCCCGGCGAGGGCGGCGGTTTTCAGGGCGCGGTGGAGATGTGCAACAACAATGGCGCCTGCCGGAAACTGGCCGGTGGCACCATGTGCCCCTCCTACCGGGCAACGCGCGACGAACGCAACCTGACACGCGGCCGGGCCAACACGCTGCGGCTGGCGATCTCGGGGCAGTTGGGGCCGGATGCCTTCACCTCGGACGCGATGATGGAGACGATGAAGCTGTGCGTGTCCTGCAAGGGCTGCAAGCGCGAATGCCCCACCGGGGTGGACATGGCCAAGATGAAGATCGAGGTTCTGGCCGCGCGGACGGCGAAACACGGGCTTAGCCTGCATGACCGTCTGATCGCCTATATGCCGGATTACGCGCCGCTTCTGTCGCGCATCCCCTGGGCCGCCAATGCCCGCAACTGGGTGCCGGGCGCCGCGAAGCTGACCGAGGGGCTGACCGGGTTTTCGGCCAAGCGCAAGCTGCCCCACTGGTCATCCAGGCCGTTCCGCGATGCCGAGGTGCCGGATGTGGCCAACCCCGATGTCGTGCTGTTCGTCGATCCCTTCAACCGCTACTTCGAACCCGAAAACATCCGCGCCGCCCTGCGCGTGCTGAAGGCCGCCGGCAAATCCGTGGCCATCGCCCGCGCGGCGAAAGGCCGGCCCCTGACCTCGGGGCGGACCTATCTGGCCGTGGGCCTGATGGATCGGGCCAGGGCCGAGGCCGACCGGCTGCTGACCGCGCTGGCACCCCATGCCGCGGCGGATCGTCCCATCATCGGGCTGGAACCCTCGTGCCTGCTGACATTGCGCGATGAGATCCCGGCCCTGCTGCCCGGCGAGCGCAGCCAGAAGGTCGCCGCCAAGGCACTGATGCTGGAGGAATATCTGGCCGCTGAAGCCGAGGCCGGCACCCTGGACCTGCATTTGAAATCGCCCGCGCCGCGCATCTTGCTGCATGGCCATTGCCACCAGAAAGCCATGGATGTGGTGCCCGCGATCCACAAGACATTGGCTCTGCTGCCCGACACCGCTATTGAGATGGTTGAAACCAGTTGTTGCGGCATGGCCGGGTCCTTCGGCTACGGCACCGAAACCGAGGAGGTATCGCTCAAGATGGGCGAGATCAGCCTGTTCCCGGCGGTCAGGGCAGAAGGCCCCGACACCTTGGTGGTCGCGGATGGCACATCCTGCCGCCATCAGATCGCCGATGGAACGGGACGTTCGGCCATCCATGTCGCACGACTGCTGGAGATGGCCCTGGACGAAAACTGAACCGATGAACCTGCAGAACACCCGGTCCCTGAAACGCACGTCGCTGCACGAGGAACTCGCCGATGAATTGCGCGAGATGATCGTCAAGGGCGATCTGGCACCGGGCACGAAGGTTCCCGAAAAGGACCTCTGCGCCGCCTTCAACGTCTCGCGCACCCCCCTGCGCGAGGCGCTGAAGGTGCTGGCCGCCGAAGGGCTGGTGGCGCTGGAACCCAACCGTGGCGCCTGGGTCAGCCAGATCACCGAGGAAGACATTGAAGAAGTGTTCCCCGTCATGGGCGCATTGGAGGCCCTGTCCGGCGAGTTGGCCTGCCAGAACATCACCGATGCCGAGATCACCCAGATCCGGCGCCTGCACGATGCCATGTGGCGCGATTTCGAGGCCCGCAAGCAGGATGCCTATTTCGCCACCAATCAGCGCATTCACGAGATGATCCTGGCCGGTGCCCGCAATCCGACCCTGACCGCCCATTACCGCGCCCTGTCCAGTCGGGTCAGCGGTGCACGTTTCATCGCCAGCATGACTGATGAACGCTGGCGCCAGGCAATGGAAGAGCACGAGGTGATCATCCAGTGTCTTGAGACCCGCGACGCGGCCGCCCTGGCCGCTGTGCTGAAGGACCATCTGCGCCACAAGCTGGAAACCGTACGCACCTGGCTGCACGAAAAGGACGCCCACGCAGGCCGCTGAAAAGCCATCCGGTCATCCGTGGCCCAGATCAGCCCAGGCAGCGCCCGGCAAAGTCATCCAGCGTCGCGGCGCAGCGGTCAGGATCATGGGCCATGGGAACATGACCGCACCCCTCCCACAGATCCAGCCGCGCCCCGGGGATCGCCCGGGCCAGCAGGCGGGCGTGATCGGGGGGGCACTCGGGGTCCTCGGCCCCGTGCAGGATCAGGGTCGGACAGTCGATCCCGGGCAGCACGTCCAGAAAATCGACCTGCCGGGCGCTGATCCAGGATCCGGCCACGGCGGTGGGCGTGGCGGTCTCGGTCAGGTTCAGGCGCGCGGCCCTGGCACTAGCCTCATCGGCGATGGCCGGGGGAGTATCGCCCTTGAACCAGATGGCCGGGGGGCACCCCGGAGCATCCAGCCGGGCACTGCCGCTGGCAAGAACCAGCCCGGCCAGCCCCTTTGTGCCATGGGCGCGGATATGGGCCAGCGCGACAAGGCTGCCCATGCTCCAGCCAACCAGCACCACGGGACCGGGGATCTGGGCCAGAACCGCCTGCAGATCCGTGGCAAAGCTGTCGATGGTGTAGGCGGCCGGATCCTCGGGCGCAAAGGATCCGGCCCGGCCACGCAGATGGGGGGCCAGCACATGCCAGCGCCGGGCCAGCACCGGCAAAAGCGGGCCCCAGGCCGAAGCCGTGCCCTGAATGCCATGGACCAGCACCAGGGTTGCGCCATCGGCGCGGGGGTGGCCCGCTGTGATGCACTCCAAGGGACCGGGCGCGGTGGGGATGATCATGGCAGTCTCCGGTGGTGGCAGGGTCAATCGTCGAACAGGATAACACTGCGGATCGCGCTGCCGCGCTTGAGCGCCTCGAACCCGTCATTGATATCCGCCAAGGTGATGCGGTCGGTGATCAGGTCGTCCAGCTTCAACCGCCCATCCAGATAGGCGCGGCTGAGGAAGGGAAAATCCCGGCGTGGCCGCGCGTTGCCATAGCTGGACCGTCGGATGCGCTTTTCCTGCATCAGCGATCCCCAGCGAAAGGCGACATCGGCCTCGACATCGGTCTTGCCCAGCCAGATCACCTGGCCGCCGGGGCGCACGGCCTCCACGCTCAGGCGGAAGGCGGGCTGGTTGCCGGCGGATTCCATCACCACATCCACCCCGCGCCCGTCTGTGGCGGCGCGCGCGGCGGCAATGGGATCTTCGGTCTTGGGGTTGATCAGTGCCGTGGCGCCCAGGGCCTTGGCGGCCTCCAGCCGGCTGTCCTGCAGGTCAACCGCAAGGATCGTGTCGGCCCCGGACAGCACAGCGCCCTGAATGGCCGCCAGCCCGACTGCGCCGCAGCCAATGATCATGGTGCTGTCCCCGGGGCGGACCCGTGCGACATTCACCGCCGCCCCCACCCCGGTCATGACACCACAGCCGATCAGGGCGGCGCGGTCAAACGGCATGTCCCTGGGGATCGGGATGGCTTGCTGATCCTCGACCATGCAGTATTCCCCGAAGGCCCCCAGATACATCAGCTGGTGCAGATCCTGCCCATCGGCCAGATGCGCGCGGACCTTTCCGTCAAAGCCAAAGCCCAGGGGCGTGTTGGCCAGATAGGTCTCGCACAGGATCGGCAGGCTTTGGTCGCAGTAGAAGCAGTCCCCGCAATGGGGGTTCCACGACAGGATGACATGATCGCCCACCGCCACGCCCTTGGCCTCAGGGCCGATGGCGGTCACGATGCCGGCGGCCTCATGGCCGAGAACAGCGGGCATGGGCAGGCGCAGCGAGCCCTCGATGACCTCAAGATCGGTATGGCACAGGCCAGCCGCGCGTATCTTGACCAGCACATCCCGCCCCGCGGGGGCAGGCAGGCTGACCTGTTCCAGACGCATCGGCTGACCAGCGCCATGCAGGACAGCAGCGGTGAATTGCGTGCTCACCCGGCTTTCTCCGCCAGATCGGCGATGACAGCGTCCAGATCCTCGGATGTCATTTCCCATTCATTGCCGAAATTGGCCGTGTAGGCGTTCATGAAACGCGGGGCCAGTTTCTCGGATCGGGCAGCGTCCCCCGTGTGATCATAGAGCAGGGCAAAGGCCAGTTGCGTGGCTGCCGCGCCCTCAAACCCCCATTCGAACCCGGCATTGGTGAATTTCTTGACCTGGCTATAGTCATCCAGATCGGCACCATTGACCGTGGCCACGATCCCGTCGATCGTACGATCGCCTTGATATGTCTTCATGATTTTGACTTTCCGTCAGCTTTGCTGCGCATGACCTCGGGGAAGATCCACAGCGACCAGACGCTGAACGGCCCGAGAAAGACCAGCGCCCATTGCGGGCCGGTCTGGCCGAGATGGCCCATGAAGAACCACCCTGCGAGGGCCGCGAGGGCGACCATGAGCGACAGTCCGATTTTTACCATCGGTGGCATCGGTTTCTCCTTTTTCTTCCGAAAGCTGGGAAAGGGTCAGCGCAGGGCGATCAGGCCAAGCCCGCTGGCCGCCAGAACACCGAGGATGACGGCCAGGCCCGACAGGCCATCCCGCCATCGCCCCGGCCAGATATTGAACAGCCCCGGGGTGAACAGCACCACCAGCCCGCCGACAATGACCATGCTGGTCCAGCGCAGGTTTTGCAGTCCGAAAGCGACGGTGCCATACAGGACCAGTGCCAGCAGAACGATATTGGCGGTGATCAGCCCGCGCCCGGCGGGATGGGCCAGATCCGGCCGCGTGGCCAGCGGGAAAACCCCGCTCATCACCAGTCCGGCCAGGCTGCTGATACAGGCAAAGAAGCCAAACAGCACCAGCGCCCCGGTATTGGGTTCGATCATGTCCATGCGATGACCCTTGATCTGGGGCCGCCCCGCCACGATCCGGGCGGGAGCGACCAAAGAGGGGTGGGGTTATTCGCCGGGAACGGCTGTCGGGGCCGCCGGGCGGGTAATCCGGCCGCTGGTGGTCTTGCGCATGTCGGTGCGCAGGTGGCTGGTGTCGTACCCGTTGAACAGATGTCCGATCAGTCCGCGGTTCAGATCCGAGGTGCCGAACAGCCAGTCCATGATCGGAAAGGTCAGGTTCATGTTCCGCTCCATCATCAACGACTGGTCGTGATGGGCGGTATGGTGGCGTCGGTTGGTATTGATGAACGGCATGTTGCGGACGAACCAGTTGTCTTCCACATGACAGCAGAAATGCATGAATTCATAGATCATGTAGATCGAGGTCGTGGTGGTGATGAACAACCAGCCCACATTCGGCGTGATCAGATTGCCCAGCACGATCCCGCCGGGGATCGACATCAGGGTAAAGGCCGCAAGGGCATAGGGCGGAAAGAAGGTCACACGATAGTCGCGATGATCGGCGAACCGCATCTCCACCTCGGTGAAGAACTGATGATGCTGCAGGGTGTGACGGTTATAGACCGCACGGGCCACCGGATTTTTCGAGGGGCGGTGCATCACATAGCGGTGCAGCCACCATTCGAAGAAGTTGCAGAACAGAAAGACCACAGGAACGGTCAGCCATTCCACCGGCGTGACGCCATTCAGGTTCGAGATATAGATATACAGGGCCGTCAGACCGATCACATAGATGATCGCGATATGCAAAAACCCGTTGTACCAGCCCGCAACGCGTTGCCGGTAATTTGACCGGTACTGCCGCTGACGATCCGTCATGCCGCTGTTCGCCAGTTCCATAACCCTCTCCTCTCTTGATTCTTCGATCAATGATATATTAGAGGTATGTTAGTTGGCAAGGCACGTTTGATCCCGTTTCACCGAAACCCATGGCAACCATTCGCCCGCCTCGCACAGCGAAAGGGTGCCGTTTCAAAACGAGCTGGTAAACGGGCGCTGCCTGTACGCCCCCCTTCTCATCTTTCCCCCGGGGATGCCCCCCGGACCTGCAACGCCGGATCTGGGCTGCAGGGCCAAGGGCCGCCAGTATCAGGCCGCGCCCAAACCAACCCCGGCCGGAAAAAATGGGTTCTGCGGCTTGCCGCCGCAGGTCAAATCGGGTGAGCTATGAAAGACATACCAGGCCGGGGCCGGTAGCATACCTGTCCGCATCCCGCCCATTGCGGATGGTAACGGCACGATCAGGAGTATCGGGATAATGAAGACCCTCACCACGGATCCGGCGCCCCCCGCCCGGTCCCGCCCCCGTCCCGCCAAGGGCGAAACGCTGACCGATCAGGCCTATCGCCGGATCGAGGAAATGATTGTCACCCTTCAACTGGCCCCGGGCGAGGTTCTGTCCGAGGCACAACTGACCGAAGATCTGGGCATCGGCCGCACCCCGATCCGCGAGGCCCTGCAACGGCTGGCCGCCGAAGGGCTGGTCACCGTGCTGCCACGGCGCGGTGTGCTGGTCTCGGAAATCAACCTGGCCCGCCAGCTTCTGCTGCTGGAATTGCGGCGCGAATTGGAACGTCTCTGCGCCCGCAAGGCTGCCGCCCGCGCCACCCCGCCCGAACGCGAAACCTTTGCCCAGTTGGCCACCCACCTGGCCGAGGCCGCCCGGACCCGCGACGACGCAGCCTTCATGCGACTGGACCTGGAATTCAACCAGGCCATCGTCGCCGCCTGCCGCAACGAATTTGCCGAAAGCGCCCTGCGCCGGACCCAGGGCCTGTCCCGTCGGTTCTGGTTTCAACACTATCGCGCCACGCTGGACCTGCAGCGCTGTGCCAGCCTTCACGCCGAGGTCGCCGATGCCATCACCAAGGGCAATCAGGACATGGCAGCCCAAGCCTCGGACAACCTGATCGACTATATCGTCGAATTCACCCGCGCGACGGTCTGATATTAGAGCATGTTGCACAAAAGGGGGTACCGGTTTTGTGCTCCTCGACCATGCGATGTCAAAGACTTATACCAACGGCCCTAAGGATTGACCGCTTGCGACAGGCGGCTTTGCGGACAAAGCCGCCGTTGATCCCACCCCACCCCGGCGCGGGACAAGCCCGGAACGGGCGCCGCGCCATCACTGGGGCGGCCCACCGGTCTGGCGCTCGGCCACCGTTAGGGCAATGCTCTGGGGTTCCGCGACCACGGCTACCATAAATCGCGCCGTTCATAGGGCAGATGCGCCAGCCCCCGGTCCGGCGCTGGCGCGGCTGGCTGTGCTGGTGGCTAAGGTCAACAAGGCCTCAAAGCGGTCATTTTCCAAGGCCATTGATATTAAAGTGTGTCGTGT
>JBKDZR010000059.1:0-57087 GCA_047971485.1 Qingshengfaniella sp.
CCATGTGCTGGCGGGTGCCTTCATCAAACATGTGGGTCGTCGAGGCATCAATGGCCACATAGATCAGTTCACGCAAGCGGCCTGGCAACACGCCCTCTTCCCAGGGCACGCTGGAGAAACGGGCATAGGCAGCCAGCAGGTCCGGATCGAAATGCAGCACCTTTTCCCAAAACGGGTTCCAATAGCCACGGGCCGCCATAAAACCCTGTTTCAAATTCTCTTTCTCTGCGGAAAGATCCGTGGAATGATCGGCAAGACCGGCGTCATCAAGCGTATCCAGCAGCGCGGGAAGCCCCAGGGACACCGCATGAATGCCCAGAACCGAGACCAACTGAAAGACCTCGGCAATCTCGGGGCCCGTTGCGCCCGCATCCAACGCCGCACCGATATGGCCGCGCAATGCGGGGACGTTCAGATGCGTGACCGCAACATTCAAAGCGATCAGGATCAGCGCCTGTTCCCGCGCATCCAGAAGCTGCTTGGCTTGGGTAACCCCCAGAAATGCAGCGGCCGCATCCTGAAATGTCGGGCTAAGGGTTGTCAAACCATGGGATATGTTATCGGCCTGGTCGTCCACAGTGTCTGTCCTCCCCCAGGGTTTTCTCCTCAGGCGTTCCACAGTCCGCCTGAAGGAAAGATATACTCAATAGTATTTTTTTGACAAGCATAGTAATATTTCTGCAAGACCCAACCCCATACATCTCCGGAGACCCAGATGTTGAACGATCTTGCAGGCAAACGGATTCTGATCACGGGCGCATCCAGCGGGATCGGCGGCGCCCTGATCCCGGCCTTTGCCAAAGCGGGCGCGCGCCTGTGCCTGCAGGGCCATAACCATATTGATCAGGCGGAGAAACTGGCGCGCAGCTTGCGCCAGTCCGGCCAGGATGCCCGGGCGCTGCACGCCGATGTGGCCCGCGAAGAACAGGTTCACGCCCTGATCACCCAGGCCGCCGAGCCTTGGGAGGGACTGGATGTGATGATCCTGAATGCCGGCGGCTTGGTCCAGCCCGCCACATTGGCCGATTTCGACAGCACCCGATATCAACAGGTCATGGACCTGAACCTGTCCTCGGTTCTGTGGTCAATGCAGGCCGCCCTGCCCTGGATGGCCGAGGGCAGCGCGATCATCGCCACCGCATCAATCGCCGCTCGGACCGGCGGCAGCCCCGGATCCCTGCTGTATGGTGCGGCGAAAGCGGCCGTTCTGGCAGTCACGCGGAATGCCGCCCGGGATCTGGCCCCGCGGGGCATCCGCGTGAACGCGGTTGGCCCGGGCTTTATCGAAACACCCTTTCATGCCCAGACGCCAGATGCCCACCGCACAGCCGCACGCGCCGCGATCCCCATGGGCCGGCTGGGCACGCCAGAGGATTGCGTGGGCGCCTATCTTTTTCTCGCAAGTAACACCCTGAGCGGCTATGTCACCGGCCAGATGATCGACGTCAATGGCGGGCTTCTCATGGCCTGAGCCCCTTGGCGGGCGGTGGGCTTGCCCTTGCCGGAAACATACCTATAAGTAGGAATACTGTGTGCGCTATCGGATTGTGAAAGCAAAAGGCGCGACGCCATTGATCACCAGAGCAAGCGCATGTCGAAATCGGTTCGTGAACAGGTCGTCTCATTCAAGCGGAGACGCATTCTCGAAGAAGCGGCAGCGCTGTTCTATGAACGCGGCTATGACGGCACCCGGGTTGACATGATCGCCGAAAAGCTTGGCGTGACAAAACCTTACATCTACTATCACTTCAAGAACAAGGGCGATGTCCTGGATGAGATCGGGCTACAGGTCACCGCGTCATCCGTGTCCCCCCTGCGGGCAGCGGCGGAATCGGATGCCTCGATCGAAGTGCGCCTGACCAACACGCTGCGGGCCCTGGCGCTGGGGGCGCTCCAGCACCACACCTGGATTGCGATCTACTTTCGCGAAGAGAAATACATCTCGGATGCCGCGCGCCAGCAGATCACCGCACAGAGGCGGACCTTTGACGCGCTGCTGCTGGGACTGCTGCGGGAAGCCCAGGACGCCGCCCTGATCCGCGCCGATGATCTGAGCATCGCCACCCAGGTTCTGACCGGCATGGTGACCTGGTCCTTCGCCTGGTTTCGCCCCAAGGGCCGGCTGACCGAAGACGAGATCGCCGGTGAACTGGTTACCCTTTGCCTCAACGCCCTGCGCTTTGATCCTGACGCTCAGTCCAGATCATAGGCCAAACGGAACCCCGCATTGCTGCTGGATCCATCGTCAGGCAGGCTGGTGCGTGCGGCGATACGGTAACGGTAGCAATAGCTGGCATGGCACAGGAAGGATCCGCCCTTTTGCAGCTTGCGCCGTTCTTGCCGGGCTTCGGCATTGCGACGGCGGGCCGAGGCGCTGACCGAGCGGATACGAAAACTGTCGGCACACCATTCCCAGACATTGCCCATCATGTTGAACAATCCGGCCCCGTTCGGATCAAAGGACCGCGCTGGGGCCGTGCCCATGTAGCCGTCGGCCAGGGTGTTTTCCTCGGGAAAGCGGCCTTGCCAGATGTTGCAGAAGATCCGTGTGTCATCGGGCTCCGCCTCGCCCCAGGGGAAACGCGGATCGTCCAGCCCCCCCCGCGCGGCATGTTCCCATTCGGCTTCGCTGGGCAAACGCCCGCCGGCCCAGGCGGCAAAGGCGCGGGCATCTTTCCAGGACACCTGAACCACAGGATGATCCTCCCGCCCGCTGAGGTCCGAACCGGGCCCTTCGGGGGCAAACCAGACGGCCCCATCGACACGAACCCACCAGGGCACAGCGCTTTGCGACGGGGGCACGGCATCGGGATTGGGCAACAGCAAACGAAAGACCGGGGACCAGCCAATCCGTTCCGCATCCGTCACATAGCCCGTTTCGGCGACAAAGGCGGCAAAGCGGGCGTTGGTGACGGTTTCCGCCTCAATCGCAAAGGGCCTCAGCATCAGCTGGCGCACCAGCCCTTCGCCATCGGCCGGGATCGCCGGGCGATGGGTGCCGGTATGGCTTGGCCCACCGGCAAAGGCCACGCGCCGGGGCGCTGTGGCATCCGCCAGGACCGCCAGACTGGCAGGCCGTTCGGTCACTGGTTTCGCCACCGCTCCGTTTCTGCTGTCCGGGCAACACCCCATGACGATCCTCCCTCTGGCCACGGAACCGCGCCTGCCGCACCATACTATCCTTGATGGGGGACAAATCGCCACCCCACTGCGGGGCTGTAAAGTCCGTGTAAAGCATGAACAGTCATCGCCGGTTTCACACCGCGCCCACAAAGGCTAGGATCACATGCCGGGGTACGATCCGGCAACATCCGGATCAAGGGGTTTGGGTCACCCGGAACTGAATCGGTGGGATCTGGATCGAAAGGGCAAGACGATGCACAGACGGCATTTCATCTCTGGTGTTCTGGCAACGGGCGGGCTGGCCGGCGCGGGATCAGCCCTTGCCCAGGGCACCCCGCAGCCCCCGGCACCACAGGACGACATGGCCCCGCGCGAGGTGACGATCCGTGCCGGCATTGCTCCCCATGAAATTCATGTCGATCCGGTACAGTTCGCGCTGTACTGGACCCTGCCGAACCAGCGCGCGATCCGCTATCGCATCGGGATCGGGCGGCCAGGCCTTTACGAATCCGGGGTGTTCTATGTCGGCGCCAAGAAGGAATGGCCCAGTTGGACCCCGACACCCGAGATGATCAAGCGCGACCCCGCCTCCTACGCCCAATACGCCGGTGGCATGCCCGGTGGGCCGGACAACCCGCTGGGGGCCCGCGCGCTCTATCTGTTTCAGCCCGGACGCGGCGATACGTATCTGCGCATTCACGGGACCAATGCCCCGCGCACCATCGGGCGGCGGGTGTCGAATGGCTGTGCGCGGCTGATAAACGCCCAGATCACCGACCTGTACAATCGCGTACCGCTGAAAACCCGGGTGGCGCTGTATCCGGACATTTTCATTTAGCAGGCTGCTGAAGAGTCCCCTACCGTCCCGCATCCATCTGCAAAATCGGAAACCTGATCCGCACGGCGCATGCCACCGCCCGTGGCACGCGACCAGCACGGGCCGCGCCTGGATTGAGGGGCCGGACAAGACTGGTTTTCGCGTCCAGCGGCAGTGACCAGATGTCTTGTTCGCGCCAACGCGCCCCAAACAGCAGCTGGGCGGCCCGCCATCGCCAACAGGGGCGACGACGGGCGACAGGATCAGCCGATGATCGCGGTCAGCGTGGCCGACGGGCGCATCACCGCCGCCGTCTTCTTGGGGTCGGCGTGATAATAGCCCCCCAGATCGACCGGCTTGCCCTGAACGGCAGCCAGTTCCTGAACGATCACCTCCGCCTTTTCCTCCAGCGCCTTGGCAATGGGGGCGAAATGGGCGGCCAGGCCGGCATCCTCGGATTGCGCAGCCAGGGCCTTGGCCCAGTAAAGCGCGAACCAGAAATGGCTGTCGCGGTTATCGGGCTGGCCCACCTTGCGGCCCGGCGACCGATCGTCATCCAGGATGCCCTGGGTCGCCGCATCCACCGCCTTGCCCAGAACCCGGGCCTTGGCATTGTCCTTGACCTCGGCCAGGAACTTGAGACTTTCGCCCAGGGCGCAGAACTCACCCAGGCTGTCCCAGCGCAGGTGGTTTTCCTCAACCAATTGCTGGACGTGCTTGGGGGCCGAGCCGCCGGCCCCCGTCTCGAACAGCCCACCACCCTTCATCAGCTTGACGATAGACAGCATCTTGGCCGAGGTGCCCAGTTCCAGGATCGGGAACAGGTCGGTCAGATAGTCGCGCAGCACGTTGCCGGTGACGGCGATGGAATTTTCGCCCTTGCGGATGGTTTTCAGCGACAGGCGCGTGGCCTCGAACGGGGCGAGGATCTGGAATTTGTCGGCCACGCCGGCAGTAGCCAGCAGCGGTTTGACGTATTTGATCAGTTCCGCGTCATGGGCGCGCTTGGCATCCAGCCAGAAGATCGCCTGGCAGCCCTCAGCCTTCTGACGGTCGATGGCCAGTTGCACCCAATCCTCGATCGGGGCCTTCCTGGCTGTGGCCGAGCGCCAGATATCGCCGGCTTCGACCACCTGTTCATGCAGCACATCGCCATTGGCGGCGATCATACGTACCGTGCCATTGGCCGGGATCTCGAAGGTGGTGGGGTGGGACCCGTATTCCTCGGCCTTCTGGGCCATCAGGCCGACATTCTGAACCGTACCGGCCGTAGCCGGATCCAGCGCGCCGGTTTCCTTGAAATAGGCGATGGTCGCATCATAAATCGGCGCATAGGAATTGTCCGGAATGACGCAATTGGCATCGGCCTCTTTTCCGTCCGGCCCCCAGCCCTTGCCGCCGGCCCGGATCAGCGCCGGCATCGAGGCGTCGATGATCACGTCGGAGGGGACATGCAGGTTGGTGATGCCACGATCGGAATTGACCATGTAAAGCGGTGGGCGGTCGGCCAGAACCGCGTCGATTTCGGCCCGGATCGCGGCACCGTTCGGCATCTCGGCCACACGGGCCAGCAGATCGCCTAGCCCGGAATTCGCGTCCACACCGGCCGCTTTCAGCGCCGGGCCATGGGCCTCGAACACCGGGGCCAGATAGGCGCGCACGGCATGACCAAAGAGGATCGGATCCGACACCTTCATCATCGTTGCCTTCAGATGCAGCGAAAACAGGGTGCCCTCTTTCTTGGTTGCGGCAATCTGTTCGGCCAGGAAGGCATCCAGTGCCTTGGCCGACATGAAGGTGGCATCCACCACAGTGCCGGCCTCCAGCATGAGACCCTCCTTCAGCACCGTCTCGGTGCCGTCCGTCGCCGTCAGTACGATCTTCGCAGCACCGGCCTGGGCGGCAGTCAGGGTCAGGGCCTGTTCGTTCGAATAGAAGTCCCCGCCGGACATGGCTGACACGCGGGTCTTGCTGTCGGGGGACCACTTGCCCATGGAATGGGGGTTGGACTGGGCGAATTTCTTGACCGCCACGGCCGCACGCCGATCCGAGTTGCCTTCGCGCAGCACCGGGTTCACCGCCGAGCCCTTGATCCCGTCATAGCGGGCCCGGGCCTCTTTTTCGGCGGGGCTGGCCGGATCCTCGGGATAATCGGGCAGATCATAGCCCTGGCCCTGCAATTCCTTGATCGCGGCAACCAACTGGGGCACCGAGGCCGAAATGTTGGGCAGCTTGATCACATTGGCTGCGGGGGTCTTCACCAGCTCGCCCAGCCAGGCCAGATCGTCGGACTGGCGCTGCCCTTCGGTCAGGCGATCCGGGAAGGCGGCGATGATCCGCCCGGCCAGCGAGATATCCCGCTGCCCCACCGTCACGCCCGCCGCCGCAGCGAAAGACCGGATGATCGGCAAGAGCGAGGCCGAGGCCAACTCGGGCGCTTCGTCAACCTTGGTGTAGACGATATCGGGCGTGTTCTGTTCAGCCATGAGATTTCCTGCCATGATGGATCTGGCTGAGGACGTACCGCAGACGCGCGCCGGGGTCCACACACGGCGCGCATAGTTGGTTTGCGTAAAACGCCGCGCCGGCCAATCCCTGGACACGACGCGGCGCATTGGCCTGAAAATCCGGCGCCTCACACATGCCGGGCCGGGCCCTTTCAGGCCCCTTGGATATGTGTCCGGTGAAAGTTGAGCCGTTCCATGATCGGCGCATCCGAAAAGCGGAACAGATCGAACCGGGTGTCAGCTTGCAAGGACCAGGGCACCCAGGAGGGCACGACGAACAGATCGCCGGTGCTCAGCTTGTGGGTGACACCGCCCAGAACCACCGCGCCTGCGCCCTCGAAAACCTGGAACACGCTGGATCCCACATCCTGCTGTGCAGGTGTCTCTGCCCCGGCGCGCAGGCGATGGAATTCGCAACGGATCGTCGACATCACATCCCCGCCAGTGGTCGGGTTGACGTAGCGCACCGCTGCATGGCCAGGACCGGCCGTACCTGGGTGGCCCTCTTCCTCCAGCAACAGTTGCTCTGTCAGGGCGCGATCGGTGAATTCCCAACGATATGCCCCGATCGGCGAGGCAACGGTATCCTGCAACCGCGACACGGGCCGCAACCCGGGATGGCACCACAGCCGTTCGCCCCGCGAGGTCTCGGGCGTGGTGTAATCTGTCACCTGATCTGCGCCGAACTCGAAAAAGCCCACATCCATCTGCTGGCTGAACGGAATGTCCAGCCCGTCAATCCAGGCCATTGGATGATCGGTGTCATTGTGATGGCCGTGAAAATTCCACCCCGGCGTCAGCAGCAGATCGCCCCGTGACATGCGCACCGGATCGCCATTGACCACGGTCCAGACCCCTTCCCCCTCGACAACGAAGCGAAAGGCGTTCTGCGAATGGCGGTGTTCGGGGGCGGTTTCGCGCGGCCCGAGATACTGGATCGCGGCCCAGAGCGTCGGGCTGACATAGGCATGGGGCGCCAGACCGGGATTGGCCAGCCCGATGGCCCGGCGTTCCCCCCCCCGGCCCACGGGCACCAGTTCCCCGGATTTTTCCGCCAGAGGTAATAACTTGGACCATTTCCAGACATGGGGCACGGCGCGTGGCTTGGGATGCACCGGCATCAGATCGCCCAGTTGCGTCCAGAGCGGCAGCAGGCTTTGCTCGGCAAACCCTTGATAGAGGGCGCGCAGTTCCGGGGTGTCCTCGGGCTGCATGGCGTGGGCGACGGTCTCATGGGTGGGCGTGTCGGTCATGGTCATCTCCTCTTGGCCTGTCGGGATCAGGCGGCGTCAGGCTGATTGGGGGGCGCAGCGCGGGTAAAGGCGGGCAAGTCGTCCAGCGCGGCAAAGATCCGGGCGATGGTCGGCCAACCCTCTGGCCCGATGGCAAAGCGGCGGTTGTTCCAGACCTGCGCATAGAGGCAGAGATCCGCCATGGTCGGGCTGTCGCCATGGCAATAGCGACCGGTCTGATCGCTATCGTGCAGGGCTGTTTCCAGCGCATCGAAGGTCAGACCAACCCAATGGGTGAACCAGTCCTTCTGGGCCGCCTCGTCCGCCCCGAACTGCTCGCCCAGCCGGAACAGGACCCGCAGGTTGTTCAGCGGGTGCACCTCGCAGGCGATCATGTAGGACAGGGCCCGCACCCGGGCACGCCCCTCTGCATCGGCCGGCAGCAGCGCCGGTTCGGGGTGGGTTTCCTCCAGCCATTCGATGATGGCCAGAGATTGGGTCAGGGTGGTGCCATCTTCACGTTCGAGGGTGGGCACCAGCCCCTGGGGGTTCATCGCCAGATAGGCCGGTGTCCGGGTCTCGCCCTTGCGCAGAACATAGGGGATGTAATCGTATTTCAGCCCCTTCAGGTTCAGCGCCGCGCGCAACCGGGTTGACGTCGATGAACGAAAGAAGTTGTGCAGCTTCAGTGACATGGTTCAGGAAACCGGCGCGGTGATCTTGGTTTCGATGGATCCCAGACCTGCGACCGAGACCACGCAGACATCCCCCGCGACCATGGCCCCCACACCTGCTGGCGTGCCGGTCATGATCAGATCGCCGGGCTTCAGTTCCATGGAATGGGACAGGATCGAGATGATTTCCGGTACCGACCAGATCAGTTCGTTCAGGTCACCGCTCTGCTTGGTTTCACCATTCACCGTCAGGCTGATCGCACCCTTCTCGGGGTGGCCAACCTTGCTGACCGGATGCACGGGGCCAACCACGGCCGAGTTGTCAAACGCCTTGCCCCAATCCCATGGACGGCCCTGTTCCCGGGCCTTCAGTTGCAGGTCACGCCGGGTCAGGTCGTTGCCGATGGCATAGCCCCAGACATGGGACAAAGCATCGGCCTCGGCGATGTTGCGGCCGGCCTTGCCGATCACGGCGACCAGTTCAGCCTCATAGTGGTAGTTGCTGGTTTCCGGCGGATAGGGCACGGCAACCCCGTCATCAACCACGGCGTCGGCAGGTTTGGTGAAGAAGAAGGGCGGATCGCGATCGGGATCCTTGCCCATCTCGCGGGCATGGGCGGCATAGTTGCGCCCGACACAAAAGATCCGGCGCACCGGTAGGCGATCGTCACTGCCGGCCACTGCAACGGACGGCTGGACGGCTGGTTCAAAAACATAACCCATTGTTTTCCTTTCACTTACAAGACAGGTCCGGAAATGGTTTCTCAGATGCTGCGGACCCGGTGTTCTGCGGTTCAGTGCGGGTCTTCCGCCGGACGCACCAACGCCTGACGGTCAATCTTACCGGTCCCTGTCTTTGGCAGATCGCTGACATATTCGAAGAGACGCGGGGCTTTGTACGGTGTGAGCACCGATTTGACGTGCTCGCGCAGCCGCTCGGTCTGGGGATCATCCGGGGTTGCGCCGGCCACCAGGCTGACCACCGCACGCAGGGCCATGCGCTTGTCGGCAAGCTGATGCGCCAGCACGGCACATTCATGGACCTCAGGGTGTTCGTTCAGGCAGCGCTCGACCTCCAGCGGCCAAACCCATTGGCCGGACACCTTGATCAGATCATCGGCTCGACCCTGGAAATAGTAATAGCCGTCGCGCTCAATGAACCGATCCCCGGTATAGAGCCAATCGCCGCGCATGGTCTCGGCCGTCTTGTCGGGCCGGTTCCAATAGGTTGGCGCCGAGGAATGACCGCGCACGAACATCACCCCCTCTTCGCCCGGCACGGCCGGGGCCCCATCGGGGGTCTCCAGGCGGATCTCATAGCCTGGAACCCGCGCGCCGGCCGCGCCCAGGCGGTGATCGTCCAGCCGGTTCGACAGATAGATGTGCAGCATCTCGGTGGAGCCCAGCCCCTCGGTCGGCCCATGCCCGACCAGCCCTTTCCAGGTGGAATAGACATCCTCGGACAGGGTTTCAGCCGCTGACATGGATTGGCGCAGACAGGACAGATCGCGGGTCTCGATCCCCTCGGCCCGGGCCAGGGCAGTATAGAGGGTAGGCAGCCCGAACAACACCGTCGGGCGGTAGACCTCAATGGCATCCAGCACCACATCGGGGCGCGGTTGTCCGGGAACCAACAGCGTCGTTGCCCCCTGCGCGACCGAGAAGACGCAGGAATTTCCAAACCCATAGGCAAAATAGGCCTTGGGGACCGAATAGCAGATGTCATCGGCCCCCAGCTTCAGCACATGCCGGCCAAAGGCGGCCTCAATATAGGCCATGTCGTGATGCAGATGGACAATCCCCTTGGGTCGCCCGGTCGAACCCGAGGACTACATCCAGAAGGCCATGTCATCGGGCCCGGTGTCGGCGGCCTCCAGCGTGCTGCCATGCCCCTCCAGAAAGGTCGCCGCCCCGATCGCCCCGGCCCCGCCATCGCTGTTGGCTGCAATGACGGTGTCCAGCCGGGTACCGGCCAGGGTTTCGCCGGCGAAGACCCCCAGCAGATCGCCTTCGGCAAGGGCCAGTCGCGCCCCTGAATCCTTCAGGAAATAGTTCAGCACGTCGGGCTTGGTCTGGATGTTCAGCAGGACCGGCACGAACCCGGCCCGCACCGCCCCGAAGAAAGCCGCCGGGAAAGTTGGCGTATCATCCAGAAAAAAGGCAATCCGTTCACCCCGCACCAGCCCAGCGGCGGCAAAAGCGTTGCCCCACCGCGCAGCCTCAGCGCACAGCGCGGCATAGCTGAGCGTGCCCAGCGGGCCGATCACCGCTGGCTTGTCCGGGTTCCGCGTCAGGTTCTGCCACAGGATATCCGAACAATTGACATGGGCGCTGCGGTCAAAACCGATTTCGACAGCGCCCGGCGCATCATCGGCAACCGGATCCTTGACAGGCCACGGCGCAACGCCTTCGGAATGATCAGACATGGTTCCTCCCTCCGGCACACGCGCGCCGATGCGGCCCCACGGGCCGTCTGTGTCGTTGAATTTTCGGCCCGCGTGGCCCCCTCAGCCCACGGCCTGCCGAGCCGCCGCGTAATCGGCGGCGAATTTCGGCGCGATCCGACGCAGCCGATCTTCGCTCATCCGACCCGAACGCATCAGGTAATCATGGGCGAAGTCCATCGGCGCCAGCTGCATCTTGGCCCCGAAGGTCTCATACCAGGTCGCCGAGGTATTCGCCGCGTCGACAATCTTGCGCGCGATGGGCGGACGGGCGGCCTGATAGCTGGCCAGCGCCAGGTCGGGATCGTCCTGCGCAGCGAGGGCCTGAACCAGCGCAATGGCATCCTCCATGGCCAGACGGGTCCCCGAACCGATGGAGAAATGCGCCGTATGCACCGCATCGCCCAGCAACACATGACGCCCCGCCACCCAGTTTTCGCACCACAGACGGGGAAACTGACGCCACATCGACTTGTTGGTCACCAGATCGGTGCCCTTCAGAACATCGCGGAACAGATCGCTGCACACCCGGGCGCTTTCGGCCTCAGTCATCCGGTCAAAGCCATAGGCCTGAAAGGTTGCATCTTCACACTCAACGATGAAGGTGCTGCGATCGGGGGCAAAGCGATAGTGATGGGCGTTCAGCGGCCCCTTGTCGGTGGTGATGAAAGTCTGGGTCAGGGTGTCGAAGGGAATCGTCGCCCCGAACCAGGCGAAATGATTGTCGAAACTCTCGATCCGCGGCTTGAACTGGTCCTCCAGCGATCGGCGCACGAGCGAATTCAACCCATCCGCCCCCACCACCAGATCGGCCTCCATCTCATCCAGGGCATTCACCTGGGTCGCGAAACGGATTGGCACACCCAGGGCACGGGCCCGATCCTTGAGGATCTCGATCAGTTCCAGCCGACCGATCGCGGTGAAACCAACCCCATCCAGGGTGACCTGCCCATCCGGCAGGTTCAGCGTCATGTTCTGCCAGCGCTGCATATGTGGCGTGATCAGGTCGTATGTCTCTGGATCGTCAGCCTTAAGAAACCCCAGCGCCTGATCCGAGAAGACCACCCCAAAGCCAAAGGTAGACCCCTCAGCATTCTGCTCGGTCACTCGTACCTGCACATGAGGCAGCAGCCGGCGGATCAGAATGGCAGTGTAGAGCCCCGCAGGCCCACCCCCCAGGATTTCGATAGTCGAGAGCTGCGACATGTTCCCCCCCAAGCGTAGCGATTGTCGAACACCATAGGGACATTTCTATAATGTGCAATTATTTTTATAATGAGGAACACTGACCCATGCGAAGCACGCTCTGTTTTCGCGCCTTTTCTCTGGTCAGTTCATTATTATTGAATTTGTTTTCAGTCTGTTGGGTGAAGTTATGGCTCACGGGAAATCCGTTTTCTTTTCACATATTTCCAAACCGCTATGGTAAGTAGAGACGCGGCACCCAGAAGGATCAGCCCATGTTAGAGCGCCTGCGGATTCGGCAATTGCAACTTCTGGTCGAGATCGCCGAGCAGGCCTCGCTGATCAATGCTGCGCGAGCCCTCAACATGACTCAACCGGCGGCGACTAAGGCGTTGAAACAGCTTGAAGACCTGTTCGGGGCGGCGCTTGTGGTACGCGGTCGACGTGGCAGCCAGCTGACGCGGGTGGGCGAAGGGCTTTATGAGCATGCCAAAACGATCCTAGCGACAGTACGGGCCGCGGATCTGCAGATCCGCGACCAGCTGGAGGGGATCGTTGGCAAGATCCGCGTCGGGGTGCTGCCCGTGGCCCTGCCTGTCCTGATGCCCGGATCGTTGGAACGGCTGCAAAAGACCTATCCCGGCATTGTCGTGCGTGCGACCTCGGGGGATTCCAGCTTTCTTCTGGAAATGCTGCGCACCGAGAAGATCGACTTTCTGGTTGGCCGCATCTGGCTGGCGGATGATCCCGATATCGTCAGTACAGCGCTCTATTCGTCCAGCTTTTCGCTGGTAGCGCGCAACGGGCACCCCATCTTTGATGATCTTGCCCCCAGCCTGTCCAGTGCCACGCGCTTTGACTGGGTCATGCCCCCCTCAGGCAGCCATGGACGCGCCGCCGTCGATACCGCCCTGGCTAAAGCCCGACTGCCGGCACCCCGGTTTTCCATGGAAACCACCTCTTACGTGCTGACCCGCGAGTTGCTGCGCAAAAGCGACATGATCGCTCCCGTCGATCGCAGCGCCTTGGGCACGGATCTGGAAGATGGGTTGCTGCGGATCATCAACATCGACTTCGAGACCATCATGCCCCCCATCGGCATCATGTCCCTGCGTGGCCGCAGCTGGAGCCCCGCCGAGCAGCGCTTTCTTCAGTGTCTAACGGAAACTGGGCGCAATCTGATCTGATATGCCGCCAAGACATAACCAATGGATATCATAAACGGATAACCTTTCATTATTCGATTATATCTTAACCTGTTACCCCTTCTGGGAAGAGGGCCGCCACCATCCGCCAAATCCGGCCATGGCGCGCCAGAAAACGATCCCGGAGGAAAATCACATGCCCGCCAAATCCCCTGCGCCGCAAGGCGCGGACCTGTCTGTATATCGTCTGTTCATTGAGGGCAGGTTCGTCGACAGTTGCTCTGGGCGGTTCTTCGAGACGGCCAATCCCTACAGTCTGGCCCCCTGGGCCCGTATCGCCAATGCCACAACCGAGGATGTGGATACCGCCGTGGCCGCCGCCCGCACGGCACTGGACGGGGAATGGGGAGCAATGACCGGGTTTCAGCGGGCTGCGCTGTTGCGCAAACTGGCGGAGTTGGTCGAGCGCGACGCCGAGAAACTGGCGCGGATTGAGGTCCGGGATTCCGGCAAGTTGTTTCGCGAAATGCTTTATCAGATGTCCATGCTGCGCGATTGGCTGAACTACTTCGCAGGTTTTGCCGACAAACTTGAAGGCAAGACTATCCCCACCGACAAGCCGAACTTCCTCGTCTACACGACCCGCGAACCAGTGGGTGTGGTTGCTGCGATCACGCCGTGGAACGCCCCTTTGATGCTGATGATCTACAAGCTGGCCCCGGCCTTGGCAGCAGGGTGTACGATTGTGATCAAACCTTCGGAACTGGCGCCGGCGTCAACCCTGGTCTTTGCTGAACTGGTCCGCGAGGCTGGCTTTCCTGCCGGGGTGGTCAATGTCGTTACCGGCGATGAGCGTGCCATAGGCGCCCATCTGGCGGGCCACCCCGGTATCGACAAGGTGACCTTTACCGGCTCTACCGAAACGGGCCGGGCCGTGGCGAAGGCCGCTGGACAGAACCTGAACGGTGTCATGCTGGAACTGGGTGGGAAATCTCCGCAGGTGGTGTTCGGGGATGCCGATATCGAGGCGGCGGCCAATGGCGTGATCGCCGGTATTTTCGCGGCGGCTGGGCAGACTTGCATGGCCGGATCGCGCCTGATCGTCCACCGCTCGATCCGGGATGCGCTGGTCGAACGCGTGGTTGCCCGGGCCCGCGAGATCCGGCTGGGCGACCCTCAAGCGGCGGAAACCGAGATGGGGCCGATCTCGAACCAGCCGCAATATGACCGGATCATGGGTTTTCTGCGCAGCGCCGCCGAAGAGGGCGCAACCATTGCTTATGGTGGGGCCGATCCCGATCTGGGTGGGTTGTTCGTCCGCCCCACGGTCATAACCGATGTCACGCCTTCGATGCGGGTGGTTCGGGAAGAGGTGTTTGGCCCGGTTCTCAGTGTGCTGAGCTTCGAGGATGAGGCCGAAGCCCTGAACCTTGCCAATCAGACCGAATATGGTCTGGCTGGCTCGGTCTGGACGATGAACATTCAACTCGCGCACCGCATGGCCCACAAGATGCACGCTGGCACCGTGTGGATCAATTCTTACCGCGCACTGGCCGCCAGCGTACCCTTCGGCGGCTTTGGTTCCAGCGGCATTGGCCGCGAGAACGGCATTGAGTGCGTCCACGCCTTCACCGAAACCAAATCCATCTGGGTCGAGCTGACCGGCGCCACGCGCGATCCATTCCGCATGGTCTGAACCGGGAGAACAGATATGAGCGACATCACACCCAACCGCCATAAGGGCCGGACCCATGTCATTACCGGCAGCGCCCAGGGGATCGGGCTGGCCTATGCCCGCCGTCTGGGCCAGGAGGGCGCCCGGGTCATCCTGGCCGACATCAAGGAAGATACGGTCGCAGCTGCCGCAGATGCCCTGCGCAGTGAGGGGATTGATGCCATGTCCATCTCGATGGACGTTGCCAGCCCCGACAGCGCAGCCGCTTTCGCCGAGGCCCTGACCCAACAGGTGAAGCGTGTGGATGGGGTAATCAACAACGCTGCCATCTTCTCGACCCTGACACTGAAGCCCTTTTGGGACATTGATCCCGCCGAATGGGACAAGGTGATGGCTGTCAATGTACGCGGACCCTGGCTGGTAACACGTGCCCTGTTGCCGTTGCTGAAGGCCTCGGATCATGCCAGCGTGATCAATATCGGTTCTGACGCGGTGTGGATGGGCAAGGATCTCTATGCCCATTATGTGGCCAGCAAGGGTGCCATCTTTGGGATGAGCAACGCCATGGCCCGCGAGTTGGGCCCCTTTGGAATCCGGGTCAATTCCCTTTCTCCAGGGTTCACCATGACCGAGGTGCCCCGCGCGACCTTCACCGATCAGCAGCGCAACGCGATCCTGGCCGCGCAGGCCCTGGACCGGGTGGCCGACACCGATGACATGGTGGGCGTCGCCTCCTTCCTGCTGAGTGACGATAGCCGCTGGATGACCGGCCAGACCTTACATGTCAACGGCGGCATGTCATGCCATTGAAGGGGCTGGGCAGATGACACGCAAGCAACCGAACTTCATCCTGATCAGCACCGATCAGCAATGTGCTACCCATCTGGGCTGCTATGGGCATGATATTCTGCGCACCCCGCATGTCGACGGACTGGCGGAGCGCGGGCGGCGCTTTACCCGGTTTCATGTCGCATCCGGGGTCTGCATGGCCAATCGCGCCTCCCTGATGACCGGGCGGCATCCTTCGGCCCATGGGGTGCGCTGCAATGGCGTGCCATTGTCATTGGATGCCGTGACCTTCGTCGATCTGCTGCGCGCGGCCGGCTATCGCACGGCACTGGCCGGCAAGTGCCATCTGCAGAACATGACCGACATGGCCCCTGAACTGCCCGCAGGACTGGATGAGGGCGGTTTTACCCCGCCGCCACCCGGCCTGGATCAAGCCGTACGACCGCGCTGGGAAAAGGGCTATGACAATGAGGCCCGTACCGCTTGGCGCGAGGATCCCGATCACCAGGTTACTGTGCCATACTACGGGTTCGAACATGTGGATCTGTGCAGCTATCATGGGGATCTGGTCGAAGGCGCGTACTACCGCTGGCTGGGGGAAAAGGTGCCCGATCCCGAGGCCCTGCGTGGCCAAGCCAACGCCTTGCCCGACAAGCGCTTTACCCTGACCCAGGCGTATCGGACCAGCGTGCCCGAGGAACTCTATCCAACCAACTGGATTGCCGACCGCGCCATGGACCAACTGGATGCGGCGGCAGCTGAAGGGAAGCCCTTCTTCCTGCACTGTTCCTTCACCGATCCGCACCATCCTTTCACCCCCCCAGGCCGCTATTGGGACATGTACGACCCCGATCAGGTCACTCCGCCCGCCACGGCTGATCACGATCCCACCACGGATGTGTTTTCCCCGGTCGGAGCCCTGCGTCAGGAACGACAGGAGGATCGGGCGCGGATCAACTCGACCGTCGCTTATGCGGCAACGCAAGCCGAGATCCGCCAAGCCATCGCCCTGACCTACGGCATGATCACCATGATCGACGATGCCGTGGGCAGGATTCTGAACCGGTTGCGCACCTTGGGGCTGGCCAAGGACACGGTGGTGATCTTCACCAGCGATCACGGCGATTTCATGGGCGATCACGGGCTTTTGCTGAAATCCGCCCTGCATTATTCCAGCCTTGTGCGGGTGCCCTTCATCTGGACCGACCCTGATCAGCCCCAGCCGGGCGCAGCCACGGACGGGCTGTGGACGACAATGGATATCGGGCCTTCGATCCTGGCCCGGGCCGGTCTGGCGCCCAGTTTTGGCACCCAGGGGCAAAGCTTCATTTCTGCTGTCAGAGATCCCGCAGCTTCCGGTCATGGCCGGATCCTGATCGAAGAGGACGGCCACGCCCCGACCTTTGGGCTGAACCGACCCGTGCGCGCCCGCACCGCTATCACGGAGACCTACCGCTTGACCATCTACGACCAGGAGAACTGGGGCGAGTTGTACAACCTCAGGGAAGACCCTGAGGAAAAGCACAATCTTTTCAATGCGCCGCAGGCGGAAGCCATCCGCCGGGAGATGTTCGAAGCACTGGCCCGTTCAATGCTGCAAGCGGCAGATCAACTGCCCCAGCCAATCCGACGCGCCTGAACCGGAACGAAACCACAAGGAACTGCCGACGGGTGGGGCAATCCCGCCGCCCGTACCAAAATGGGAGGACACCATGACATTTTTTCGCAACGCCGTTGCCGCGATCGCCATATGCGCAGGCACGCTCAGCGCCCGAGCGGAGCAGGTCGACATCCTGCTGAACAACTTCGTACCGCCCAGCTTCTTCATGTACACGACGCTGCCGGAATGGGGCAAACGCGTCGAAGAGGTAACCGAGGGCCGCGTGCGTATCTCAACCACGGCGATGACCCTGGCACCACCGCCCGAACAGTGGAATGCCGTGGAAAACGGGATTTTCGATGCCGCCTGGATCCTGAACAGTTTCATCACCAACCGCGTCAGCTTGGCGCTGATTGGGCAGCTGCCCTTCGTTGCCGGCCAGGATTCCCGCGCCACCGGAATCGCATTGTGGAACACCCATGAACGTTTTTTCACCGAGGCCAACGAATACAAAGGGCTGCACCTTCTAAGCCTCTTCGCCTTTTCAGGGGCCGATCTTTACAGCTTGGACAGCGCGCCGATCAATTCCATTGACGCCTTGGCCAACAGCCGCATCTGGACCCTGCCGGGCACGGCAACCGAAGCCGCAAGAACGGCCGGCGCAGCAATTGTTTCCAGTCCGGCCACCCAGGTCCACGACTATGTGTCGCGCAATGTCGTCGATGGATACTATGGAATCGGCCTGTCTACCTCGGATCAATATAAAGTCCTGCCCTATGCCAAGGCTATCACCGAATTTCCGCGCGAAGTATTCACCGCCACCTTCTCGCTTTTCGTGCGTGATGATGTCTGGGCACGTATATCGCCCGAAGATCAGGCGGCGATCATGGCCATCTCGGGGGCCACGCTCAGCGCTGAAATCGGCGATATCGTCAACGGGCTGGAAGATACGGCCCGCGCGAAGGCGGTCAAGGCCGGCGTGACCTTCACCGAAGCCGACCCCACCTTCTACGCGGCCCTGCGCACCGCTCTGGCCCGAAAGGAAACCGACTGGATCGCCCGCGCCAACGAACTGGGGGTCGACGGGCAAGCTGCGCTCGACTTCTTCAAGGCCGAAGTCCTGCGCCTTGAAGAAAAGGGCTAAGCAATGACCAAGTTCAGTCGCTTTCTCGGGCGCTTGCAACGGATCACCCTGATCATTGGGGTCATTGTCACCATGTTGATGATGGCTCTGACCGTAATCGACGTGATTTTACGGACCACGCTCCACAAAAGCTTTTACGGCACCATTGAGGTGACCCAGTTCATGCTGGCGATCATCATCTTCGCCGGATTGGCCCTGATCACCCGCGACCGGTCCCATATCGTGGTCTCACTGTTCGAGCCGCTGATGCTGCGGCATGTACCGCGTTTCTATGAACTGTTGTTCAGCGCCTTCAACCTGCTCGGCCCCGTGGCGATTACCTATCTGATGATCAAATCCGGGCTTGAATTGCTGCGCCTGGGCCAACGCAGCCTGGTGCTGGATCTGCCGCAAGGCTGGCTGTTGCTGGCCATGGGCGGTCTGGGAGCAGTGGCCGTTCTTTTCGGGGTTGAGGTGTTTCGCACCCGGCCAAACCCCGATCTTCTGGCTGATCACACACAGCCGCGAGCGGAGAAATAAGCCCGATGGAACAGGCCCTGATCGGTTTCGCAGCGCTTCTGCTGCTCAGTTTCATCGGCATTCCCCTGGCCTTCGCCACCCTTCTGGTCGGACTGGCCGGCTTTGCCCTGCTGCGCGGCCTGGACCCGGCTCTGTCCATGGCCAGCCAACAGATCGTCGAGATCACAACCAGTTACAATCTATCAGTCATTCCGCTTTTCGTCCTGATGGGCAGCCTGATCAACCGGGCTCGCATCTCCGGTGACTTGTTCGAGTTTTCCCAAGCGTTGATGGGCCGGTTCCGAGGCGGACTGGCCATGGCCACGATCCTGTCCTGTGCAGGGTTCTCGGCGGTGTCGGGGTCATCTCTGGCGACATCAGCCACCATGACCAAGGTGGCGATGCCACACCTGCGGCGCTTTGGCTACGATGATCGGTTGTCGACAGGGGCGCTGGCCTCGGGCGGGACGCTGGGCATCATGATTCCCCCTTCGGTGCCGATGGTCATCTTCGGGCTGATCTCGCAGGCCGATATCGGCAAGTTGTTTATCGCGGGCATCCTGCCAGGCAGCTTGATGGTCGTGCTGCTGCTGAGTGCAATCCACCTGACTGTACGCATCAATCCCGCGCTGGGGCCAAGCGGAGGGCCGGCCTCGGTTGTCCAGATCCTGCGCGGCTTCTTGCGCTGCTGGCCCATAATGGTTTTGTTCTTGCTGGTGCTGGGCGGCATTTATCTGGGGATCTTTACACCGACCGAGGCCGGTGCGGTGGGGGCTGGCGGGGCCTGTGTTTTCGCGTTGTCACGCGGTGCCCTGAGGACCATCCCCGATATTCTCGAAACCTTTGGCGAAGCACTCTATACCTCAGCCAGGATCTTCTCCATCGCCTTTGCTGCGTTGGTCTTTTCCAACTTCGTCAACCTGTCGGGGATGCCCTTCGATCTGGTACGCTGGGTCATGCGGATGGATCTGTCACCAATACTGCTGGTCCTGATGATCGCGGTGATCTGCATGGTGATGGGCACGGTCTTTGAGGCAATCGGCATTCTGGTCCTGATCATCCCGGTATTCCTGCCTGCGCTTGGGGCCGCCGGTGTGGATCTGATCTGGTTCGGTATTGTCGCAATCCTGGTGATCGAGATCGGCCTGATCACACCGCCCATCGGCATGAATGTGTTCACGGTCAAATCGATGCAGCCAGATGTTCCGTTGACCAGCATTTTTGCCGGCGTGACGCCTTTCCTGCTGGCCAACCTGATGGCGTTGGTTTTTATCCTGACCATTCCAGCCATCGCCACCTGGCTGCCTTCGATGATGTAGGTGGGTCCCGGTGCCCTTGCTACAGTAGCGAGGGCACCCAGGTTGCCAGTGGCGGAAAGGCGTAGACCAGCGCCGCGACCACCAGGATCAGGATCCAGAACGGGGCCAAGCCCTTGAACACCTCGGCCAGTTTCAACTCCTGATCAGGGATTGCCGCCTTGACGACGAAGGCCCCGATCCCGAAGGGTGGGGTTAGCACACCGGCCTCGATCACCAGGATGCCAACGATGGCAAAGACGATGGGATCAATCGCCATGCTCTGGGCGATGGGCCAGAACAGCGGCACTGTCAGCAACATGATCGAAATGCTGTCGACAAAACAGCCCAGGACCAGCCAGACGGCAATCATCACCAGCACGGTGCCGGATACGCCCAACTCCATCGTCACGAACAATTCGCCGACAAGCTGGGGGATCCCGGCCAGGGCCAGCAGCTTGGAGTACATTGACGCCCCCAACAGCAAGAACATGATCGGTGTCACGACCATACCCGCCTCGCGCGAGGCATCGCGGATCTCGGCAAAACGCATGCCCTTGGCCAGCCCCAGCAGCAAGGCACCCGCCAAGCCTACCGCACTGCCTTCGGTCGGGGTGAACCAGCCCCCCCAGATACCCCCCAGGGTTACGATGATGATTGCCACCACCCCGAACAGCCCCAGGGGATCGGCGCGCTGGCCCGGGGTGGCGGCGGCGGCTTGCCTTCCGCCTACGGCCCGCCCATCGCCAACCATCGCGCCGAGCATGCAGTAGACCCCAAACAGAACAGCCAGCAGGATCCCGGGCAGCACCCCGCCAGCGAACAGCCGACCGATGGATTGCTCGGTCAGGATTGCCCAGACGATCATGAAAACCGAGGGCGGGATCAGCAGACCCAGCACTGAGGATCCGGCGATGCAGCCAGCGGCGTAGCTGCGCTGATAACCGCTCAGCTTCATGGACGGATAGGCGATGTGGCTGAAGGTCGCCGCCGCCGCTACGCCAACCCCGGTGACGGCAGCAAACAGCGCATTGCCAGCCACGGTCGCCACGGCCAGCCGCCCGGGCACCCGGGAAAGCGTACGGTTGGCGGCGGCAAACAGATCCTGCGCAGCCCCGGAACGCGCGATCAACAGGCCCATCACCGCAAACAGCGGGATCACCATCAGGTTGTAATCCCGTACCCCTTCAAAGGCGGTCTGCTGCAGCAGGCCCAAGGTCATGCCCCAGTCGCCGAACAGGATGAACAGCCCGACGGTCGATCCGATCAGGAAGGACAGCGCCACATGAACGCCCAGAAAGGACAGCAGAAAAATCAAGCCAAGGGCCACCAATGCGGATTGTTCGATCATATGTTGTCCTTCCCGCGCAATGCGGCATAGGCCTTGGCCAGAAACCCCAAGGCCAGCACGATCCACAGCCCCGCGACAACGGCTCGCAATGGCCAAATGGGCAGGCGAAAGGCATCGGTGCCGTAAAATTCCTGGGTGCGCAGTGCTTGTTCGATGGGTTCCAGCGACATCCAGACCAGACAGGCGAACAAGGCGGTGCCAACAAGATTGGCCAACGCCATGGCACTGACCAGCACACGCTGCGGCAGCTTGTCCAACAGCAAGGTGACCTGCAAGAGCCGGTTCTGCAGCAGCGCTTTGGTCCCTTGCATAAAGGTGACCAGAACCAGTGCTGAAGCCACCAGATCCGCTGTTCCCGCAAAGGGTTGACCAAAAGCCAACCGAACGCAGACATCGTATAGGATCAGACCGGCACACAGATAGACCAGAACCGTTCCAACATCCGCCAGAAAGCCGGCCAGTTTCGACAATATGGTATTGTGCATGTTCTACAAATTGCCGGCCCGGCACGCGCGTGTCCGAGCCGGCAAATCCTCAGAAGGAGTATTGGACAGGGAAATCATAGCCTTCTTCACCAAGGATCTGAATATAGTGCTTCAGAACCTCGGCTGTCGGATACCCGCGCGCGGCAAGCCCCTCGACCGCCTGGCGCGGCAGGTCTGTAACCTTTTCCGCCCAGAGCGTCTTTTGCTCATCCGACAAATCGCGCACGGTGATCCCCTCGGATGCCAGCTTCTCGGCCAGAACGCGGTCGCGCTCGGCGCTTTTTTCGGCAACGATAATCGCGGCCTCGGCGGCCACCTGATCAATGATCGCCACGACCTCGGCCGGCAGTTTGGTGCGTGTGCCTTCGTTCATGAAGGCAACGACGGTTGAAAGCGCCCCGAAACCCGTGCGGGTGAAGGTATTTGCCACCTCTTTCAACTGAAAGGATTCCATCCCCGAGATGAAAAACAGGCTGCCATCAGCCAAGCTTGTCTGCATCGCCTGGTAATGTTCGCCAACCCCCAGATTGACCGGCACCACCTTCAGCGGAACGAAAAGAGGTGCGTTGGTCCCGGCCATGGCGATCCGCTTGCCTTCCAGTTCGGCGATCGTCGTCCAGTCAAAGCTGGTGGCCAGGCCATAGGCCTCGGTCACCATCTGGGCCAGGACATGGGCCTTGTAGGGGGCCATGCTGTCGCGCAGCGCAGGGACCTCGGCCAGCATCCGGGTGGCAACACGCCCCTGCAGGACAGGATCGTCGGTGGTGAAAGGCACCATCGCGCTGTAATTCAGAAGGGCCGCGCGCGATTGTTCAAAACCGATGGGCGACAGGCCAATATCCAGCGTGCCGTTCTGCACCGCCTCAATCGCGCCATCGACCTTGGCGACACTGCCGCCCCAGGCCTTGATGAAACGGATTGTGTGGCCGGTTTCCGCCTTGACCCGGCTGCTGACCTCATCGGCGAAATAACCATCGAAGACAGACACATAGGTCAGCCCCGTCGTATGGCCGCCACCCATGCGCAGCAGGAATGTGTCGGCCTGGGCCAGCCCCACGGCCCCAAACAGTGCGGACGCGCAAAGAACGCCCAGTTTCAAGCTGGATTTGAACATGTTTTCCTCCCAGTAGAATGAAGGCCAACGTGACAGATGGCCCTCGCTTGATCTGTGCCGGACGTATCAGGCCGGATCGGCCCCACCCGGTCTTGTTATGGCATTGCTTCTACAAGTGCCTTGATCGTATCGACAAACACATCCGGGGCCGTCACATAAGGGTAATGGCCCCCTTCGGTCGTGACATGGCGGGCACCGGGCCAGGCTTGGCGAAACCGCAGGCGGGCCGCGGCACCGACAATCGGGTCATCGGCGCAGTCGACCACAGCAACCGCCCCGTCCTGCCCCCCGGTGATCTGCTGGGACGCGCTGACCGCCATCAGCCGACCCTTCAGGTCCCGCGCCGGCAACCAGTCTTCCATCGCGCAAAGCAGCAACCGGCCCAGGTCTGTCCCCTGATTGGGCCGGGCGCGATCCGCCCATTCACGGCGCAACTGGTCCGCCCCGGTCGCGGCAATCGCGGCATGATCGAACAGCGGATTGGGCAGCAGGTCCGCCGCCTCGACAAAGCCGTTGCACAGGATGCGCCCGGCAAGCCCCCGGGCTGCAACAGGCAGTTGCAGCCAGTAGGCACTGTAGGAACACCCAATGCCGATGGGCCGCACGCTCCCCAGCGCGGCCGTCAGAACGGCGAACCGCTCGGCCAGCGTTTCAGGGGGAACATCGCCCGGATAATCCACCAGGATCGGATCCAGACCGGCCGCCACCAGAGGCGCAGCAACCAGGCAAAAGAACTCGGACGTGCCGCTGGCCCCGGGGCAGAGCAAGACAGACCGACCCGCCGGAACCGCCGCGCGCCGATAGGCCAACCCAGAATCCGGCTCAACCGTCCTGGGAAATGCGGCCTGAAAGCGCGCGACCTGGGCGTCGATATCCGACACGGTGGGGGCGATCGTCACTTGGCCAGCCCCATTTCACGCAGTTCCTGCATGGATCCGGGCGAGAACTCGGCCTGGGGCCGGTTGCCGCCGATCACGAACATCAGCAGATGTTCCTTGTCGGGTTCCTCAAAGGTGATGTTCTCGAACCGCCGCTGCACACCCGCGGGAAAGGAAATCACATCATGGGGGTTCAGCTCAAAGGCCTCGACCTTGCCATCCACTTCCCACGAACACCGCCATTTGCCTGTCATCGGGATGAAGGTTTCGTTGGTGTCATGGTTGTGCATCATCGGGCCGCAGCCGGGCTTGGCGTGACAGTAGCCAAGGTTGAACCCCTCGGAGATCTTGATCGCCGCATTTTCCGCCGCGTCATCCCCAACCGGCGAGGTCGTGGCCACGTCATCGGTTGCCGGCGGCTGAAACCCAACCACGTTATAGAGCGTCCGCTTGCAGCTGGGATGATCACTGTCCAGCAGCCCCCCATCAAAACCCTTGAGATCCGCAAAACGGGCGACACGCGCCGCCATCTCGTCCCGGGTCATACGGACTGTCTTGAGAGCCATCTTTTTCCTCCTCCTGGCTATCATCGCTTGGCAGCGGCCTGCGCCGCCCCGCTATAAGAATTCAGAATGACTGTCTGGGAATTTTGCCGCAATCCAGCTTTTAAGATAGGTGATATTGGATTATCGAATAACCAAGATGGATTACAGCCTCAGAGATCTGCGCGCACTGCTGGCCCTGCTGGACCACGGCCATGTCAGCCAGGCCGCCCGACGCATGCACATGAGCCAACCCGCCATGAGCATGACCCTCAAGAAGATGCGGCACATCTTTGGTGATCCGCTGCTGGTCCGGCAGGGCAATGCGCTGACCCTAACCGATACCGCCACCGCGCTGCATCCCAGGCTGCGCCTGCTGATCAAGGAGATGGAGGAAATCGCCCTCGATGCCAGCGGTTTCGACCCCTCCTCCAGCACGCGCAGCTTCACCTTGATCCTGACCGACTATATCGACGCCATTCTGGTGCCCACGCTGCACCGGCGCCTACGCGAAATCGCGCCGCGTGTCGAACTGCGCGTCGTCGGCCCCGATCCCTTTCGCTTCGCCAATGCATTCGGCGAAGGCCGGGTGGATCTGACCGTATCCTATTTCCCCGACGCGCCGGGGGACTTGATATCGCGGCGCATGTTCTCGGACCGCATGGTCTGCCTGACCCGACGCAACCATCCGGCCCTGACCAGCCCGCTGACGCTGGCGGCCTTCTGCGCGCTGGATCACGTCGCGATTGAGCCAGCCCAGGCCAGCATGTACCGCGCCGTTCTGGATGAAGCACTGCAGGAACGGGGGCTGTCGCGCCGGGTCTCGATTTCCAAGCCGGATTTCGTCGGTGTTCCCCTTCTGCTGGAACGCAGCGATCTGGTGGCAACCATGCCGGAACGCCTGGCCCGGCTGTTTTCGGACCGATACGATCTGGCAATCTTTCTGCCACCGATCGAGTTGCCCCGTCTGACCATCCGCATGATGTGGCACAAAAGCACCCAGCATTCGCCCGCCCATGTCTGGCTGCGCACGCTAATCTCCGAGATCTGCCGTGATCAGCTGCTGCGCGAGGCCGGCCATTCATACCCCTGAGCATCCGGGCGATTGCACTGGCACAACCGGTCAAAATTCCGCATTGTATAAAAGACTTTTCAATATGGAACGAAAACCATGAACACCCTGACCGTGCAGGTGACCTTTGGTGATTGCGACCCGGCCGGGATCGTCTTTTACCCCAACATGTTCCGCTGGATGGACGCCGCCTTCCACGCCGTCATCCAGCCCTTTGGCGGCCATGACGTACTGTGCAGCCAGTTGCAGGCCATCGGGGTGGGGCTGGTCGATGCCTCGGCCCAGTTTCACCATCCCATGCGCCATGGCGACACGCTGGAGATTGCCGTCACGATCGAACAATGGGCCCGCCGGACCCTGACCCTGAGCTATCGCGGCACGGTCGGCCAGACCCATTGCTTCACCGGCCGCGAGGTCCGCTGCCTTTTCAAGCGTGGTGAAACCGCTATGGTGGCCGCCGATCTGCAACCCCTGCGCGACATTCTGGACAAGGATCCATGACGGAAGAGACCGGCCACCACAGCAGCGGGCTGAAATCCCTTGATACGGCCCTGAGCGTGCTGGCCTACATGGCCCGCCAGCCCGGGTCCCTGTCCCTGTCGGATATCGCCCGGGCCTGCGCCATGCCCCCCAGCAAGGTCCACCGTTACCTGGCCTCATTTGTCGAGGCCGGACTGGTCAAACAAGAGGGACGGTCCGGCCGCTATGATCTGGGTGTCGGCGCGATGCAGCTGGGCCTGGCCGCCCTCGCCCGGCATGATTTCGTCAACCACGCCGCCGATGGGCTGCCCGGACTGGCCCGGGAAACAGGCATGACCGTGCTGCTGTCGGTCTGGGCCAACCAGGGTGCAACCGTCGTGCGCTGGGAACGCGGCCTCTCGCCCACGGTGACCTCGATGGGGCTGGGCACGACCCTGCCCTTGTTGAACTCGGCCACCGGCCGGGCCTTTCTGGCCTGGGCGCCGAAACTGCCGCTGCAACAGGCCTATGAAACGGAACTGCGCCGGGCCACCCGCAACCGCGCGCTTATCCCCGACATGACCCTGACAAAGGCCGGCATCGCCGAGATGATCGACCTGACCCGAACCCGCGGCTTTGCTGCCGTCGAGGGCAAGTTCATCCCCGGGCTTGTCGCTGCCGCCGCCCCCATCCTGGACTGGCAGGCCGAGGCTCAGGCGGTCATCACCCTGGTCGGGGTCACCCCCGAGGATGTCCGCCCCGGCGCCACCGTGATCGACACCCTGGTGCAGTTCTGCGCGGCGCGATCCGTCACCCGCCCCGCCGAACGCTGAGCAACCGGACACCCACCCCGGACCCGGCGGGTTTTCCGAACCGCCCCCTATCCACTCGGCGGTGAAATGCTCTACACCCGAACCCCATATCCTGTCGGTTGAGAGAACCATGGCCAAGACCCCGCCCAAGAAACGGCTGACCCAGGCCCAGCGTCGCGAAAAGACACAGGCCCTGATCCTGGAAACCGCGATGCAGATCCTGGCAACCGAGGGTTATTCCAACTTCAGTTCCAGCGGGGTGGCCACCCGGGCCGGTGTCTCGCGTGGGGCGCTGGAACACTATTACCCCAAGAAGATTGACCTGGTCGCCGCTGCCTGCCAGCACGCGATGAACGCCGCCCTGGACGAGGCAAAGGCCTTCGTCCGATCTGCCGAAGAAGAAAACGATCCGATCAGCACCTTCCTGGCCTCATCCGAACGGTTCTTCTTCGCCCCGGGCTATCTGGCCCAGGTCGAGTTGCTGATCGCCGCGCGCGCCGACCCGGAACTGGAGGCTGTTTTATTCCCGATCATCGGTGCGGCCCGCAGCACGATGGACGCGCTCTGGGCCGAAACCCTGGAACATCAGGGCCATGTGCGTGGCCGGGCCGAACGCTTTGTCCAGATGTCCCATTACCTGCTGCGCGGCATGTTCTTTGTCGATATCTGGCTGCCCAGCCCGGTGGATCGTGGCGCTGTCCTCGCCGAATGGCGCAAGCTGGCCCCCACAGTCCTGACCCCAGATTCTATGCCCGGGGCCAGACGCAAGGCCCTTTAGAAACCCCGGCCCGGATCAGTCCCGCACCACCAGTTCGACCCGCCGGTTGCGCGCCCGGCCCTCTTCCGTCGCATTTGACGTTACCGGAGAAACCGGGCCAACCCCAAAGGCGGCCATCTGCGCACCGGGCACGGCATAAGCCCCGCGCAGTTCCCCCACAACGGCGTTTGCCCGCGCCATGCTAAGCGATCTGTTATAATCCAGCCCCCCTTGCTGTCTGTATGCCCGACAACAAAAAAGGTCTTTTCCGGATTCGCCTGCAAATACGCGGCGATCACTTGAAGGGCCGGGGTGGATTCCGATGTCAGGGTTGATTTGTCAAAATAAAAATAGATCCCATCCAACACAACCCGGCCTTCCTGGGCCATATCATCAATCATACCGTCCAGATTAATGACAATCTGTTCGTCGTCCAGGCTTTCCGCCACGCTGATATCCGGAACGACCACCGCGGGAAAGTTCATCGCTGCATCTTGAGCCACCAGAAGGGAAATAATGTATTCTTCCCCCTGCGCGACGCCCCGTCCTGACCAGTAATAATAGGGGTTGCCATCACCATGATGGTTGGGCGCATCCAGATAAGGATGTTTTGCCTTCCGTTGCGGATCACCGTAGAAATAAAGCTGGCGGACAAACTTGCTGCCACATTCTGTATCCGACTTGCAGGTAAAGCGGGGCTCAAAGCCGGCATTCGAGAATGCCTTTTCGAAATTCCGGAAAATTGCCAGGGCCGTCAGGGATTTATCATCGGCACAATAGTTCAGCACCGTGGACTGTCCTTCAAAACGGGCCACCGGAGGCAGCTCGTTGCCTGCGGTGATCGGGCCGATCGCGGTCATGAACTCCTGAAAATCCGACCTGTGATAAGCGACGATATGAGTCCCCGGCATCCGCGAGATAAGCGGGTGGTCCAAAGATCCCTTGATGTCAGACTGGGCAAACACGGGGCACTGAAACACAGGGTGGCAAAGCCTGCGGCAAGGAATTTCTTCAGCATCTGAAGCCTTCTCATGATGGGCGCCCCCACTGTCGACAAGGGCGGCCTGACGGAAAGCGCGACCTTACAACCTGATCCCTGCCCGGCAAGCCCGGCCTGAGCCGGGCAGAGGCTGGGCGACATTCTGCCGGCGCCACCTTACAAGGAGTTCTCCTTATATGTTGTCAGAGCCCGGGTTTTGATGTAGCCTGATTCTGAGGAGGAAGACTGCCGCCCGGGAATTGGCATTGCCAACAGACCCAGAACTGAATTTCTTCAGCGGCAACTTCATTGACCAGAATCTGATCTGAAATTCATCCCTTTCGGGGGAATGGACCAGATTTTCCTGCGCCAATGAAAATTATGCATTATACGGGAGAGAGAACATGACACGCAAAACGCTTGCCATGGCCGCAGGACTTGTGGCCGCTTTCATCGGATCCGCCGGCCAGGCCCAGGAGTCCGTTCAATTACGCATTCTGACCGCCTGGGATGACCGGTTCGATGGCCGCATTGCCGTATCGGATGCGTTCATGGAATGCACTAAGACGGCGTCGGGCGATCGGTTCAGTTTCATCGTCAGCGGGCCAGAGGTGATCCCGCCAAACCAACAGTTTGATCCGATCTCGCGCGGGATTTTCGATATCAGCTATATCACACCGATTTATTTCCTTGGAACAACCGGCGTTCTGTCCGCATTTTACGCCTTGGAGGCGGATTCCGAGATGTGGCGCGAGAAGGGCTATTGGCAATTTGCCGATGAAGAAATGGGGCGGTTCAACCAGAAACTGATCGCCCTGACCTCAGGGACCGGTGCCAGCGATTTCTACCAGCTGATCCTGCGTGAACCCGTGGCCGAGGGTGACAACCCGCTTGCGGGCCGCAAGATCCGCGGCAACAAATATTATGAACCGTTGGTCGTGCCCCTGGGTGGATCGCTGGTCAACCTGCCCGCCGGCGAAATCTATTCAGCGCTGGAAAAGGGTGTCGTGGATGGGGCCGCCTATCCCATTGCCGGCATGCAGCGACTGAAGATGGATGAGGTGACCAGCTACATGCTGCGCCCGCGTTTTGGCAACTCGCCCTTCCTGATGGCGATGAACCTGGACCGGTTCAACAAGCTGTCAGCCGAGGACCAACAGATCGTGCTGGACTGTGGACATGAGGTGGAGCGCACCAGCGTCGCGGAACTGGTGCGCCGTTCCGAGGAAAGCATCCAGGCGCTCAAGGATCTGGGAATGCAGGAAACACATTTGCCCGAGGGCGTGATCGACATGGTCAACAAGGGCCTGGTCGCCGGATCCTGGCAAACAGCCATCGACGGCAATACCCAGACAGCAGATCGGGTTCGGGAATTGCAGGCCATGGCCCGCGCCAACGGCGACGCCGAGTAACCCCACCCCCGGCACAGGCGGTGGGGCCAGCCCCTGCCGCCCACCTTCAGGATCAAGAACATGAAACCGATTTCCCTGATCGGCAGGCTGCATGACGGCCTGACGGATGCTGGCTTTATCCTCAGCACACTCGGTCTGGCGGCGATGGTGATGATCTACTGCGCCGAGGTCGTGACCCGTTATTTCCTGGGTCAGCCGCTGGATTGGGCCAATGACACCTTTTCCAACCTGCTGTGCATGACGCTGTTTTCCATGGTGCCCCACGCCACACGTTCCCTGGCCCATATCGAGATCAACCTGATCCCCGAGATGCTGCCTGCAGCGCGCCGGCCGCTGGCCCTGCTGACCAATCTGGCGGGCTGTGTGGTCTGCGCCTTCATCGCCTGGATGAGCCTGTCGGAAAACCTGCGCCAGATCGCCATGGGCATCCTGACCGAACAGAACCATCCCGTGCCGGTGTGGTGGATCTCGGTGTTCATTACCTACGGGTTCGCCAGTTCCGCCTTGTATTTCCTGCGCTTCCTGCTGCCGCTGGCCGGGCTGCGCAGCCACAGTTTCCTGACGTCTCTTGAGCCGTCCAACGACAGCAGCGCGGGGTAAGAACATGCTGGCCTGGTATATTCCCCTTTCCGTCGGTCTGGTCCTGCTGATCGGGTTGTTCATGACCGGCATGCCCATCTTTCTGGGCTTTCTGGTCATGATTGTCAGCGGCGTCTTCTATCTGCTGGGTCCGGCCGGGTTCGGCATGGTCGTCAGTTCCATGCTGGATACGGCAACCACCGCCTCGCTGGGGACAATCCCGCTGTTCATCCTGCTGGGCGAGATCCTGTTCCGGTCCGGCTGTGTGCAGGTGCTGATGGATTCCATCGACAAGCTGGTCGGCCGGGTGCGTGGTCGCCAATATATCCTGTCGATCAGCCTGTCGACGGTACTGGGCGCGCTGTCGGGATCGGCCATGGCCGTGGGCGCGATGATGGGCCGGGCGCTGCTGCCGATCATGCGCGGCAAGGGCTATGACACGAAGCTGTCCATCGGCACGATCCTGGGTGGCGCCTGTCTGGCCCCGATCATCCCGCCCAGCCTGCTGGCAATCATCATCGGCACGTTGTCGGATGTCTCGATCTCGTCGCTGCTGCTGGGGGGTGTCGGACCGGGGCTGTTCCTGGCGGCGCTGTTTATCCTGGCCTGCATGGTCCGGATCACCCTGAACCCCGCCCTTGCCCCCCGCGAAGAGGACACTGTCCCCGTATCTACCCGCGAAAAGCTGCGCGCCATTCTGGGCCTGCTGCCCTTCAGCCTGATCATCTTCATGGTGATCGGCCTGATCATGCTGGGTATCGCGACGCCCTCGGAATCGGCGGCCACCGGTGTGGTTGGCGGGCTGATCACCGCCGCTTACTATCGCCGCCTCAGCTTCCGCATGCTCTATGAGTCCCTCTCCGAGGCCTCAAAGCTGGCCGCCGTGATCCTGCTGATCATGGTCAGCGCGGTGATGTTTACCCAGCTTCTGGCCTTTACCGGCGCCATTGGCGGGCTGACCGCGCTGGTCACCTCGCTGGAGATCAACGCCTGGCTGATGCTGTTCCTGATGCTGCTGTTGCCCTTCGTGCTGTGCATGTTCATCGACCAGATCGGGCTGATGCTGATCCTGATCCCGATCTATGTGCCGATCATCAAGGTCTTCGGCTTCGATCCGGTCTGGTTCTGGGTTCTGTTCCTGATCAACATCACCCTCGGCGCGATCACGCCCCCCTTTGGCTACGTCATGTTCGCGCTGAAGGCCGCCGCGCCGGACATCTCCATGCACGAGGTTTTCCAGGCGTCCTGGCTGTTCGTCGGCCTGACCGTTCTGGGCATGCTGGTGATCGTGCTGGTGCCCCAGATCGTCACCTTCCTGCCGGATCAGTTCCGCTGACCGGCCCCACCCCCCTTTTCAACACTACGGAGGAAAAACCCCATGAAGACCCTACAGGATCTGATCAATGCCAAGCCAAACCTGGTGGATTACTTCTACAACGACACGATATCGCAGTACCACAAGTCGCGGACCAGCCTGTTCTCCACGCTGATCGCGCCGGAATATTCCAACTGGCGGGATGAACAGCGCGCCTGGCGCCAGACGGCAGTGCTGTTCGATCAGTCCCACCACATGCCGGTGCTGTATGTGAAGGGCAAGGATGCGACGCGCCTGCTGGCCAGTCTGACGCCCTGCACCTTCACGAACCTGGCCACCAATCGCGGCAAACAGTATTTCGCCTGCACCGAGCGCGGCCATCACGTGGGCGACTGCGTGCTGCACTATTACGGCGAAAAAGAGGGGTTTGAACTGATCAGCGGCATGCCGGTGCTGAACTGGGTGCGCTATCACGGTGAGACCGGCAATTACGATGTTCAGTTCACCTTCGACCCGACCACCCCCTATGCCAAGGATCACAAGCGCAGCAAATATCGCTTCGAGATTGAGGGCCCCAATGCCCGCGCCATTCTCGATGAGGTCTGTGAAGGGGGCTTCCCGGAGATCAAGTTCTTCCACACCGACTATGTGACAATCGCCGGGTGTCGCGTGCATGTGCTGCGCCATGGCATGGCCGGGCATGCGGGTGCCGAAATCTCCGGCCCCTTCGATGAGATGGACACAGTGCGCGATGCCATCCTCAAGGCCGGCGAGAAACATGGCCTCTATCAGGCCGGCACGCGCACCTATTACAGCACGCCGCTGGAAAACGCCTGGATCCCCTACCCGCTGCCCGGCATCTATACCGGCGATGAAAACCAAGCCTATCGCGAATGGCTGGGCGCTGACAGCTGGGAGGCGAACATGCAGCTGGGCGGCAGTCTCTATACCGACAATATCGAGGATTACTACTGGACGCCCTCGGCGCTCGGCTATGAAAAGCTGGTCAAGTTCGACCATGATTTCATCGGCGCCAAGGCGATCAAGGCCGGTCTGAAAGGTCCCAAGCGCGTCAAGCGGGTTCTGGAATGGAACCGTGACGATGTGATCAAGGTCATGGCGTCACAATTCACCGGCGGGCCGCTCTACAAGGCTATTGACCTGCCCACAGCCTTCTTTGGCTGGCCCCAGGCCGATGAGGTTCTGGCACAGGACGGCACCCGGGTGGGCATGTCACAATATTGCGGGTTGAACCTTAATGAGCGGACGATGTTGTCGCTGTGTGGCATCGACGAGACCCACGCCAAGCCCGGCACCGAGGTTGTCCTGACCTGGGGCGAGGTTAATGGCGGCTCACGCAAACCCCATGTGGAGCATCACGAACAGACCCAGATCCGCGCCCGTGTCTGTGCCGCGCCCTACTCGAAAAGCGCCCAGGAAAAGCTGCGCGCCGTCATCTGATCCCCCCGCCCGCATGCCGGCCCGTCTCCCTGGCCGGCATGCGGGATGGTCCCGTCAGCGCATCAGTTCCGGCAGGAACAGCGAGATCTGCGGGAAGCTGAGCAACAGCGCCATGACCACGACCTCGGCCAGCAGGAACCAGGCAACCCCGCGATAGATCGTCCAGATCGAGATCTGGTTGCCGACCACCGATTTCACCACGAAGACATTCATCCCCAAGGGTGGGGTGATCATCCCGATCTCGACATATTTCACCACGATGATCCCGAACCAGATCAGATCCAGCCCCATGGCGGAAATCATCGGCAGGAAGACCGGCATGGTGATCAGCATGATCCCCAACGGATCCAGGAACATCCCAAGGATCAGATAGATTGCCGAGATCGCCAGCAGCACCAGCATCGGGCTGCCCGCATAGCCGCTGACCATATCGGCCAGTAGCCCCGACACGCCGGTCAGGGACAGAAGGCGGGTATACATCACCGCGCCCATACCAACGAAAAAGATCTGCGCCGTGCCGGACATGGATTCACGCAAGGCCGCGATAAAGGCGGCCAGGTCGATCCGCCGTTGCACCACCGCGATCAGCAGGGCCAGCGCAGCCCCCGTAGCCCCGGCCTCGGTCGGCGTGACAATGCCCCCGTACAACCCCCCGATGATCCCCAGGATCAGGGCGACCACGGGCCACACCTCACGCAAGACGGTGATCCGATCCGCCCGCAACGTCGCCAGTTCCTCGGCATCCAGACTGGGGGCCAGGGCCGGGTTCAGCTTGCAGCGGATCAGGATCAGCGCGACATAGGCCACCGCCGTCAGCAGCCCCGGAATGACCCCGGCGATCAGCAACCGCGAGATCGAGACCTCGGCAAAGACCCCATACAGCACCAGCAGGATCGAGGGCGGGATCAGCGCCGCCAACGTGCCCGCCGAGGCAACGACACCCGTGGCCAGCGCCCGGTCATAGCCGACGCGTATCATTTCCGGGATGGCCAGCCGCCCCATGGCCGCCGCCGAGGCCAGCGAGGACCCGCAAGCCGCGGCAAAGCCGACACTGGCCATGTTTGCGGCGACTGCCAAGCCCCCGGGCAAAGCCGAAAACCACAGCCGGGCCGCACGGAACAGGGCCGAGGAAATCCCCGAATGATTGGCAATCGCCCCCATCAGCAGGAACATCGGGATCGCCGTCAGATCCCAGTTGGCGGCAAAGGCAAAGGGCGTTTCGCGCAGGATCGACCAGGCGATGGGAAAATTCCGCACATAGGCCAGGCCCAGAACGGATACGACGCCAAGGGCCACCCCGATGGGCACCCTCAGGGCGATCAGCCCCAACATGGCGGCCAGGGTGATCAAACCGAAGCTGAGAGGATCCATTACACGCGCTCCCCGGTGTCCAGCGACCGGCCGGTCAGCCGGGCCAGCAAACGAAAGACCATGGCCAGCACCATCACCGCCCCGGCAACCGGCAACAGCCAGCGGGTCGGCCAGATCGGCAGATAGCCCCCGAAGATTTCCCAAACCTCATTGCGCCGGGTCTTGGCGACAGCAGAGATCCAGCTTTGCCAGACGAAAGCGCTGACATAGAGGATGACCAGCAGATCGACCAGAACCGCGATCACCCGTTTCATCGGCCCCGGCAGGGCGCTGACAAAGATATCTGCGGTCACATGTTCATCGCGCAACGTCACCCAGGCCAGGGGCAGAAAGGCGACAGCGATCATGTAGTAGCTGGCGGTGATTTCCCCGGTGCCCGGCAGCGGGTTGTTGAACACCCAGCGCGCCAGAACATCGGTGGTGACATGCAGCATCATCAAGGTGCCGGCGATCATCGTCACCCCCAGCAACAGCGAGGCGATGCTATCGACAATTTTATGGAAAGCTCTCATCGGGGTCCCTCATCGGCCACAGCGCCGGTAAAGCGAAGAAGACGCCCGAAGGCGTCTTCCCCATCCATGTCTCGGGGGTCAAAGGGCGCTGGGATCGACCTTGGCGAAAACCTCATCCCACAGGGCCTGGCTGACAGCCTCGATATCGTTGCCCAGATCGGCCATGATCCCCGTCCATTTCTCGACATTGCCGAAATAGGCATCCAGCAGGGCGCCCGGATCTTCCACACCCAGCTGCGTCCCCGCCGCGATCAGCCGGTCACGGTCGGTGTCGGCAAAGCCCTCGACCATCTGGCGCAGATCGTCGGCCGGCGCGACCAGCTGCACATCATTGACCTGCTGCTGGTTCTCAAAGCTGGCCTGATCCCGCAGAACGTAGTTGCCGATCGTGTGCTTGGCGGTAACGAAGGCCGAGGCGCGCAGGATGACTTCCTGCTCCTCGGGGCTCAGATCAAGGAAATAATCCCGGTTCAGCGTGAACCCCAGCGCCGGTGCCGAATTGCCCAGCGGCAAATCGGTGACATGGCGCGCATATTCGCCGTAGCCATAGGTTTGCAGCCATTCCCGCGTTGCCATCAGGCAATCTAGGCCCCCACGCTGCAGCAGGCCAACCGCTTCGGTCAGGGTGACCGACATCGGGGTTGCCCCACCCAGAGCCGCCATTTCGCCGAACCCGCCGGTGGCCCGGATACGCCGGCCCTGCATATCGGCCAGGCTGGCAATCGGGCTGGTGCACATCAGCCGGTACGAAGCCGAGGCAAAGCCGCCCAAGGGCAGCACGTTGTTTTCACGTGCTTCGTCCAGGCAGGACGGGCAATCCTGGAACACGGTTTCCAGCGCAGCCGCAGCGACCGCCATCGCGTTGTCACCGGGGACCACCACCGAATACAGCAGGGTGAAAGAGGGCATCGCCTCAGGCGTGTACACCGGGATCTGCAGGCCCGCCTGCATCAGCCCGTCGGACACAGCGGCCAGGGTGCCCCGGCCATCGGCCAGTTGCCCGCCCGCGATCAGTTCCCAGTCCATGGCGCCATCCGTGGCTTCGCTCATCATCGCGAACGCTTCGGGCAGGGTATCGGTGTTCAGGTAATCCGAGGCCGGCGGCCAGGACCCGTAAATCGGATCCAGGGCCAATGCGCCGGAGGCGGCTACCAGCAACGGTGCCGCAAATATCAGTGCCTTGCTCATTTCAGTTGTCCTCCCAGGTGACAGGGTCGTAGTGGAAACGGATCATGCGGGGATAAGGCGCACCGGATAGCTGAGATACCCGCGCAACCAGTTGATATAGGCGCGTTCCGGCGGCCCGAGGGGTTCGATCCGGGCCACCTTGCGGGCCAGTGCCCCCAGCACCGATTCCGCCTCAAGCCGGGCGACCATCTGGCCAACACAGCCGTGGATACCCGTCCCGAAGGCCAGATGTCCGACGGTGCGGCGGTTGATGTCATAGGCGTTGGGGTGGTCCCACTGATCCGGATCGCGGTTGGCGGCGGCCAGCCACATCATCACCTTTTCTTCGGCCCCCAGCTGCACACCGCCCAGTTCCGTCGGGCCCGTGGTGGTGCGCCCGATCACCGGGCTGGGCGCCATCCAGCGCAGCGCCTCTTCAAAGGCGGCACGGGCCTTGCCCGGGTCGGCCCGCAACTGATCCCACTGATCGGGGTTGTTCACCAGCGCCTCAACGGCAAAGCTGATCCCAAACACCGTGGTGTCGATCCCAGCCGACACGAAGGCCCGCACCAGCATGCCGGCCTCTTCATGGGTGATGTCACCGGCATGGGCGGCGGCGTAAATCTCGGTCCCGAAGCCGCCGGGGATCAGGTTTTCCTCGGCCATCTGGAAGGTGACATATTCGAAGGTGCCGTTCTCTTCGACGATCTTGTGCGCCGCATGATAGAGATCATTACGCGGGCCCATGGCGTTAAAGTTCAGTTCCGAATAGGGCATCAGATGGTGCCGGAAATCCGGGTGCAGCCCCACCGCATCGGGCAGAACCTTGAACGGGAAGGCGAAGGTCAGATCCGAGACGATATCCACCTCGCCGCGTTCCAGCAGGGCATCGACCATCCGGTCGGCCTCGGCCGTGAAATCCTCGGCCAGCTTGCGCAGCGCCCGGGCCGACAGGACCCGCGACAGAACCTTGCGGTTGGGCGTATGGGTGGGGGGGTCGGCCTCAAGGATGACCGAGGGTTTGCGCCAGGGTTCCTCGCGCACGACATTGGTCATCCCCGTGCCCATGGCCGAGGAAAACCGCTTCCAGTCCTCGAACACCTCTTTCACCAGGCCATAGCGGCCCGTGATCCAGAACTTGTGCTGGGGCACCCAGACCACGGGGCCCGCATTGCGGATCGCCTCATCAAGGGCGATCGGATTGTCCATCGCCTCGCGGCTGAACGGGTCGATATCCAGAACGGGACGGTCGCTGACGTCACCTGCCGGCATGGGGGATCTCCTCATGGCTGAACGTTAGTATTCCAACGCATTTCGGTTTCACACAAGCGGTCCTTAGCCAGCGGTCACCCTGGCGGCAGCACCCAGCCACATCGCCACGGCCACGGCGCCCGGATCGGGGTGGCCGATCACCCGCGCGCCGACATAGCTGGACCGGCCCCGCCGCGGGGCCATCTGGCGGGTCGCCTCGGCGCCGTCCTCGGCGGCCTTGGCGGCGGCGGCCAGACGCGCGGACGGGCCGCCGGAACCGGCCATCGCGGCAAGTGCCGGAGCGAGGGCGTCAACCATGGTGCGATCGCCCGGCTCGGCCCCACCCAGGGCACAGAGCGCCTCAACCCCGCCGGCAAAGGCGGTGGCCAGTTGTTCACCGGCATCGCCCCCTGCGCCCTCCAGCGCATTGGCCGCCCCCACCGCCAGAATGGCATAAAGCGGCCCCGAGGTGCCCCCCGTCGCCCGGCGCACCACCGCACCGACATGGCGCCAGAAGGCCGGACCGGACAACGCCGCCAGATGATCCTGCTCGGCCAGCAGCGCCTCGGCCCCGCCAGCCAGCGAACGGCCGATGTCGCCATCGCCGACGATCTGATCCATCCGGGTCAGTTCCGGCTCGGCCGCGATCAGCGCCTGACACCCGGCCCGCAGCGCGGCCAGGACCATCGGCTCCCCTGCACCAGAGGCCGGCGGCAGCGACGGCAGCGGCGCACGCGGCACCGTCATACCCGCCTCACGGCGGCCCGGCACCACCCAGGCCGGCGCGCCAGCCGGCGCGTCCAGCGCCTCGCGGCGGTCATCGGTCAGTTTCATCAGCGACAACGAGACCCCGGCCATGTCGATCGCGGTCAGGAACGTTCCCGCCCAGACGCGATCCACCTTCAGCCCGGCCCCATCGCAAGCCGCCAGCGCGTCACCGGCAACGATGGACAGTTCCATCGCCGGGGTCGCACCCAGGTTGTTGACCAGCAGGGCCACCCGATCCCCGCGCGTCAGGCCACGGTCGGCAATGACGGTGTCGATCATCTCGGCGGCCAGCGCGGCCGAGGGCCGCAGGGCTTCGCGACGCAAACCAGCCTCGCCATGGATGCCAAGACCCAGCTCGATCTCCTCGGGGCCAAGGTCGAAATTGGGAGTCCCCGCCGCCGGAACAATACAGGGTGTCAGCGCGACCCCCATGGACCCGGTGGCCGCAATCGCCGCCTCGGCGGCAGCCTTGACCTCGGCCAGGGACAACCCGGCCTCAGCCGCGGCGCCGGCCACCTTATGGACCAGAACCGTGCCGGCAATGCCCCGTCGCCCGGCGGTTTCCTCGGCCGAGCCGAGGGCGGAATCGTCATCGACAATGACCATCTCGGCGGCGATCCCCTCGCCCCGGGCAATCTGTGCCGCCAGACCGAAATTCAGCCGGTCGCCGGTATAGTTCTTGACGATCAGCAACACCCCGCCCGGGCCGGCAACCGAGCGGATCGCCTCAAGCACGGCATCGGTCGATGGCGAGGCAAAGACATCGCCCGCCACTGCCGCCGTCAGCAACCCCGGCCCGACATACCCCGCATGGGCCGGTTCATGCCCGGATCCGCCCCCCGAGATCAGCGCCACCTTCCCGGTCCCAGTCACCGTTTCCAGATCATCCCGCACGACAATGGTGGTGCCCTCGATCAGCCGCAAACCATTGCTGGCCGCAACCAGCCCGGCCAGAGCCTGGGGTATGATATCCTTGACCTCGTTGATCAGCTTTTTCATCGGTTTCTCCCCCGGGATATGTCCTTCGGCGTGGGGTCGGCTGGATCTTTGACACCCGGCACAGGATGGCCCGACGGCCCCGCCACGGTTCCCGATCCTTGCTGATCTCCCCCTTGTTGCCGGGTGTTTATATTGAAGCTTGTTTACTTTGCAACAACCTTGGCCGGCGACAGCCGCGCCATCTGGCATCGCCCCTCGACCCGGCCCACTATGCCGGCGGGTCGGAAATGCCGTTGCGGGCCAGGAAACGGGACAGGTGACTGTGGAAATGGGTGATCATCGGTGTCTCGTGCCGATCCTGGCCAACCCACATGGACACGCTGTTCAGCGGCATCTCCACCGTCAGCGGCACCTGTGCCAACCCGAACTGCGCACAGTAATACGGCGCGCTTTTCAGCGACAGGAAGCACAACCCCCGGACCAGCCGCACCACCCGCGCTGTCAGATGAACATCGCCATTCATGCTTTGCCGGGGCACGATATCGGGCAACCCCATCGAGGCAAGCAGGACCCGGGTCGAAATGCGCAACCCCGAGAGCGACCCGATTTCGATCCACGGTCGCTCGCCCAGAGCCTCGGAGGGCACGGGATCGGGGCTTTGCGTCAACGGATCCTCGGCACTGCCGAACACCCCGTTGCGATCACTGAAGAGCGGAATCTGTACCAGCCGGCCCTGTGGCAAGGCCAGATGCGTCGGCCCCAGCACCACGTCCAGGCGCTGCTCGGCCAGATCGGTGAACAACCGGCCCACCGGTTCGCAATAAACCGAGACGGCATAGGGCCAAGCGTTGCGCAACGGCTCGGCCATGAAATCGGCCAGCAAGGCGGGCCCGATCAGCGGTCCCATACCGATCCGCAACTCGCCGCTCAGCCCCCGTTTCCAATGTTCGACCTTGCGCTGCGCCCGGCGACTGCGTGCCAGAATTTCCTGTCCTTCCTCAGCCAGTTGCGCGCCGATCACCGTCGGGGTCACACCATAGCGTCCCCGGCGCAGCACCGCTGAACCGACCCGATCCTCGATCACCTTTACGGTCCGCGACAGGGTCGGCTGGGTCAGGTTCAGGTGCTCGGCCGCGCGGCTGATCGAGCCCAGTTCCACAATTACCGCCAGTTGTGCCAGATATCGCGTGTCCATCAGGTATAGATTATTTCAATGCTTTCTACCGATATTGGCATTTTACACCTGGATAGGCGCCGGGCAAGCTTGGGCTGTGACTGTTTTGGGAGGAACATCATGGCACGTCATTTTCGGCTTGGGGCAGCGCTGGCCATTACCGCGCTGTCTTTCGGTACGGCGCAGGCGCAGACATTGACGGTGGAAACCGCCACCGCCAGCGGGATGACCACCTTGGCAATGCAGGTCATCGCCACCTATGGCGGGGTCGATCTGCAGATCAATTCAGGGCAAACACTGACCCGGTCCTGCCTGAAGCTGGGCCGCGAAGAGATCGCCATGGCGATCTGTCCGCCCCCGGTGATCAGCATGATGCAGCGGGGCGTTGGCCCCTATGCCAGCGATGCCGAGGGAGCCATGACCTCGGCGCAATCGCTGCGCGCCCTGTTCGGTTTTACCGGCGGCCTGATCCATGGGATCGTCCACACAGAGGGCGGGATCGAAAGCTGGGATGACCTGTATGGCCGCCGCGTCTTCACCGGCCCGCCAGCGGGCGCGGCCAATAACCAGGTTCAGACGATCATCCGGGCAGCCTCGGGCCTGATCGCCGGCGAGGATTACGAGGCCGTCCAGATGGACTGGAGCGCCGCCTTGCAGGGGTTCCAGGACAGCCAGTTCGACGCGTTCTTCAGCCCGACAGCGGTGGGCAATGCCGCACTGGAGCAACTGGGCGCCATCACCCTGCTGTCGATCCCGGACAACGCGCTGGATTCCGAGGGCTGGCAGGACTGGCTGGCCATCGGCGGCACCGGGCTGGGCACGATCCCGGCAGGCACCTATTCCAATGCCGCGAACACCGAGGCGGTGAAAGCGGGCGAATTCTTCCAGATGGCCACCGTCAATACGACGATGGACGAGGATACGGCCTATGCACTGACCAAGGCCTTCTGGGAAAACCTGCCGGCGGCCGCAAATGACATCCGCGTGCTGCGTGCCGTCAATGCCGAGATGCCGCTGTCCGGGCTGAACCTGCCGCTGCATCCCGGGGCGATCCGCTATTACGAGGAAACGGGCGTCGCGATCCCCGACGACCTGCGCTGATCCGCCGGCATGGGTGGCACCGTCTGCCACCCCCCATCGCGCGGCAGGCTGATCTGCGCCCCAGGGACAAGTCGGGGGTATCATGCCCCTCACCCATCGGCCCGGAACAGCCCCCGTCACCGACAAGGCCCCTGCCGCGCGGACCGGTTCCGGCCCCGGACCTGCCGGCCCATCCTTTTCGCTTGCCACAAGGACTTGCCTCCATGACCCTTGATCCAAGCCCCGACGCCACGCCCGCAGCCGATCCGGATACCCGGCCTGACACCACAGGCGCCGCCTTTGGTTGGGCAGCCTGGGTGCTGGCCGCCGCAACCATCGAAACGATCATCGGCCTGCGCTTCAACCTGCTGCAATATCCGCCGGTCCCCCTGGGCTTTGCCGAGATCACCTGGGCCCGCGCCCTGACGCTGATCGGTCTGGTCGGTCTGGTGGTGGCACTGGTGCGGCTGGCGGGCCGGACCGGTGGCCACCGCCTGCCGCTGACCGGCGCAATCCTGGGGCTGGCGGTCGCCCTTGCGGATGCAATGCCCGGGGTGAACCTTGCCGCGCTGATGTCCGGGGTGCCAGCCGCTGAGGATCCGGCCTCGGTTCCCATGGGCGCCTTCGTGATCCGGGTCGTGCCCCTGGGCCTGCTGGTCCTGTCCATCGTCATCATCGCCGGCCTGCGCCGCGCCCCCACCCGCGGTCTGACAGCACGCTGGGTGCTGGCCACGGGGCTGGCCATCGGACTGATCGGCATGCTGGCGGTACTGCCCGGCATCCCCTTTCGCTGGATCGGCATCGGCGACTACAATCTGCGCAGCCTGTTCGCCGACGACTGGCGCGTGTTCCGCACCAGTTTCCGCATCGGACCGGCCGGCCCGGCCGAGGTCTATTATGCGGCCATGTTCTTTCTTTCGACGCTGGTCGCCACGCTGGTCCTGCATACCGAGCGCCCCGCCGCGCATGAGGCCTCTGGCCTCAGCCGTCTGCTGGGTACGCTGGACTGGGTAGCGCTGGCGGCGGTCGGCTTTACCTGCGCGCATTACGCCTATGTCGGGGTCGAGCAGATGACCTTTACCACCTTTCAGGCCCATGTGGCGCTGATCGGCTGCCTGACCGTCCTCTATCTCTGCTACCGGCTTTACGGCGCGGCACTGGCCCTGTGCGGTCTGGCGGCAATGGCCTATTTCTTCTTCTGTTCCTACATGCCGGGGATCTTCCGGGCGGAATATGGCGGCTATACCTCGCTGGCCGAAAACCTGTGGTACAACAACTCGAAGGCGGTGCTGGGCTCACAGCTGGGCATCCTGCTGAACAACGTGCTTCCGTTCATCATCTTCGGGGCCCTGCTGTCGGCCACCGGCGCCGCCGGATCACTGATCCGCATTTCCTTTTCGATGATGCGCCACACGCGGGGTGGCCCGGCCCATGCGGCGGTCATGGCCTCGGGGCTGTTTGGCTCGGTCTCGGGCTCGGCGGTGTCCAACGTGGTGGGCACCGGGGTGATCACCATTCCGATGATCAAGAAGCGCGGTTTCTCGGCCGCCTTCGCCGGCGGGGTTGAGGCAACGGCCTCGACCGGCGGCCAGATCATGCCGCCGATCATGGGGGCGGCTGCGCTGGTCATGGCTGACCTGACCGGGGCGGGCTATCTGAGTGTCATGATCGCGGCGATCATTCCGGCGCTGGCCTATTACCTGTCGCTGTTCGTCAATGTGATCGTGGAATCCCGACGCCTGGGGATGCAGCCACAAAGCGGCGATCAACTGGAAGAGGTGACCCGCCAGGACTGGATCAACGTCATCATGCTGGTTTTCCTGCCGCTGATGGTCGTGATTGAGCGGCTGATCCAGGGGGCCTCACCGGCCGGGTCGGCGGTCGTGGCGATCCTGGTGGTGATCGCGCTGTCGCCGCTCAGCCCGCTGGTGCGCAGAAAACCCTCGGTCCTGCTGGAGGCCATCGCCGAGGGCGGAAGTACCTTCGGCCGGCTGCTGATGGTGGTGGGCGTGGTTGGCATCATCGTAGGTGTCATGAGCACGACGGACCTGCCCTCGAAGATCGGGCGCGAAATCGCCGATCTGGCCTCGATCGCGCTGGTGCTGACGCTGATCATCGCGGCGCTGGTGTCGCTGCTGCTGGGCATGGGGATGCCGACGCTGCCGGCCTATCTGACGGTGGTGATCATCCTTGGACCGGCGCTGAACCTGCTGGGCCTGTCGCCGATGACCACGCATATGTTCGTGTTCTATTTCGGGGTGGCCTCGGCGATCACGCCACCGGTGGCGGTGGCTGCCTTCGCGGCGGCGGCCATAGCCGGGGCGCGGCCCATGGCGACCGGCGTGGCGGCGGTGCGCATCGGGGCGGTGATCTTTGCGGTGCCGTTCATCTTTGCCCTGAACCCGGATCTTCTGGTGGTGCAAAGCGCCTTTGTCGAGGAAAGCGGCCGGGTGTTTTCGCTGGTTTCTTTCGTCTCGGCCCTGTTGCGCACGGCGCTGATCGTCTGGTTGCTGGCCACGGCGGCGGGCCGGTTCGATCTGCGGCGTTTGCCCGGATGGGAGGCCCTGTTGCGACTGGCTGCGGCGGTGCTGGCGATATCCCCGGATCTGATGGTGCATGGCCCAGCGGTGGCGTTGGGACTGGGGCTGCTGGTGCTGCATCGGCTGGATGGAAAAGGCGAAGAAGTTGAGGTGGCCCGATGACAAAGCGTCCGAATTTCCTGTTCATCATGACGGATCAGCAGCGGGCCGACTGGCTGGGCTGTGCCGGGCATCCGGTGGTGAAGACGCCGCATATTGATGCTTTGGCGGCACGCGGCACCCGGTTCGAGAACTTCTTCGCCGCCAGCCCGGTCTGCATGCCGAACCGGGCCAGCTTCATGACCGGGCGGTATCCGTCGGTCAACGGGGCGCGCTACAATGGCTGCTCGCTGCCGCTGAGGGCCAACACCTTCGTTGATGTGCTGGCGGCTGCGGGCTATCGGACGGCCTCGATCGGCAAGAGCCATTTGCAACCGCTGACGGATGTGCCCCCGAAGATCCCCGCCCCCGAGACCGGCCCGATCGCCGAGGCATGGAAGGCTGATGGCGGCGACTACACCCTTGAAGAGCCCTCCCGCTATCAACCCACCACCCCCTATGATTTTCCGGTGCCTTATTACGGGTTTCAGCATGTGGATATGGTGACCGGCCATGGGGATCGGGCCGGCGGGCACTATCAGCAGTGGTTCCGCGCCACCCATCCCGACTGGCAGGCGCTGACCGATCCGGCCAATGAACTGCCGCACAATTACAGCTGCCCGCAGGCCTATCGCACGCCGATCCCCGAGGACAGCTATCCCACGGCCTATGTTCGGGATCGCGCGATTGATTACCTGCGCGCCAATGCCGGGGGCGAGGCGCCGCTGTTCACCTATGTCTCCTTTCCCGATCCCCATCACCCGTTCAACCCGCCGGGGCGCTATTGGGACATGTACGACCCCGAGGATTTCGACATCCCCCGCCCCTATGCGGCCCACCGCAACCCGCCCCCACCGCTGAGGGCGCTACGGGCCGCCTATGAGGCCCGGGCCCCCCATGGGGCGCCCACATCCGGTGTGATGATCTCGGATCGGCAGGTGCAGGAGGCGATGGCCCTGACGGCCGGCATGATCACCATGATCGACGATGCGGTGGGCGCGCTGATCGACTGCTTGCGGGAAACCGGGCAGCTGGAGAACACGGTGATCGTCTATAACGCGGATCACGGCGATTACCTGGGCGATTACAACCTGTTGCTCAAGGGGCCATGGGCGGCCGAGGCGATCAACCGGGTGCCGATGATCTGGTCGGATCCGGGGGCGGCACAGGGCATGGTCAGCCAGGCGCTGGGATCAACGGTGGACCTGTCGGCAACGATCCTGGAGCGGGCTGGTGTCAAACCCTATAACGGGATGCAGGGGCGCAGCCTGCTGCCCTGCCTGGATGGCGCGGGCACGGTGCGTGACAGCCTGCTGATCGAGTATAACGGGGCCATGGCGCAGATGGGCTTTGATGGCCCGTCGCGGGTGCGCAGCGTGATGACGGCGGATTGGCAGCTGTCGCTTTATGGCGGTGAGGATTGGGGTGAGCTTTACGATCGCCACGCCACGCCCTTGCAGGGCCAGAACCTGTGGGACGATCCCGCCCATGCCGAGCGCCGGCTGGCCCTGACCCAGGATCTGGCCCAGCATCTGATCGCCCAGATGGACCGCAGCCCGGGCACCACGCGCCTGGCCTGATCCGTACTGCCCACATGTGGGTCGTCTCGTCAGCCCACAGCCCGGACCGTATGTCCGGGAACAGAGCACCTGTCTGCCCAGACGGGCCGAGGATGCGCATGGAAAGAGTTCGAGGATGACCCGGGAACACCGCTTGTGGGTCACCATATTCAGGGAGGAAAAACATGAACATACATCTGTCAGGGGCGCTTGTTGCCGGGTTGGTTCTGACTGCCGGGGCGGCCCGTGCGGTCACACCCGATTGTGCGGGCTGGGATGCGGCATTCTTCGAGATTGACGGGCTCGAGGTCGTCAGGAGCGAGCGGATCTCCAAGGGGGCCGACCTGGGGGGGCGGGCAGGCGTGGCGCCGGCCGATTACTGCTCGGTCGTGGGCAGGATCGGGCACCACACGGGCATCGACGGGATGGATTATGCCATCACCTTCAACCTGTCGCTTCCCGACACCTGGAACGGTGATTTCGTGCATCAGTTCAACGGTGGGATTGACGGGGTCAATGTGCCGGCGACCGGGCCGCTTCTGTCCGGCGATCGTACGCAAACGGCGCTTGGGCGGGGCTATGCCGTGGTCTCATCAGATGCGGGGCATGACGGCGGGGCCGTCAGGGATGCGGGCTTTGCGGGGGCATCGCGCTTTGGCTTTGATCCGGTGGCGCGCCGGGATTACGGCTATGGGGCGGTGGCCAAGCTGCATCCGGTGGCGCTGGCCATGGTGGAACGCGCCTATGGCAAGGCGCCGGGGCGTGTCTACGGTGTCGGGGGTTCCAATGGTGGGCGGCATGCGATGGTTGCCGCTGCCCGGATGCCCGAGGCCTTTGACGGGCTGCTGATCGGCTATCCCGCCTTCAGCCTGCCCCAGAGCGCGATCCAGCGGGCGACCGACGCCAAGGCCTTTGCCGCCGTGAATGGGGATATTCGCAAGTCCTTTTCACAGGACGACATGAATGTCCTGAGCCAGGGTATTCTGGACGCCTGTGATGCGCTGGATGGGCTGGCAGACGGGCTGGTGCAGGATACCGAGGCCTGTCAAACGACCTTCGACATCACCGCGCTTCAATGTACTGCGGGGCAGAACGCAGGATGCCTCAGCCCCGCGCAGGTGACGGCGCTGGCGGTTTCCCAGGCGGGAACAACCACATCAGCGGGCCAGGTGATCTATCCGCCGGGTTTTTGGGATCCGGGGATGAACAGCCGGAACTGGCGCGTTTTCCGGGTCGAAAGCGGGGATGAGCGTGGCAAGCTCTATCCCACCTTTGTCACGCGTGGTGCGGCGGTGCTGCCGCAGATGTTCGCGACGCCGCCGATCCTGTCGGATGGCACACCCGAGGGGCAACTGCAGTTTCTGCTCGATTTTGACGTTGACCGGGACTCGGCTCTGATCTGGGCGACCAATGATGCCTTCCCGGAAAGCGCGATCACGATGGTGACACCGCCGGGCGCAGATAACCCCGTGATGCAGGAGGCCCGGGACGCGGGCATGAAGATCATTCTCATTCATGGCGCGGCCGATCCGATCTTTTCGCTGGGGGATACGATCGGCTGGTATCGCAAGCTGGATGCCAACAATGGCGATGACGCCGAGGCCTTTGTGCGGCTCTTTGCCGTGCCGGGCATGCCGCACGGAGCAGGCGGGCCATCGCCGGACGATTTCGACTTCTTCTCACCGTTGGTGGATTGGGTCGAGAATGGAATTGCCCCCGAGGTGGTGGTGGCCGGCGTTACCGAAGGCAACCGCGAGGGGCAAGCGGCGCTTGGTGATGTGACACGCAAGCTGTGTCTTTATCCCGCCGTGGCACGGTATACCGGATCAGATCCATCCAGCGCCGACAGTTTTACCTGCCAATAGGGGCAAACACCCGATCCCAAATGTGTGTTGCCAGGAAAATTGGTTGTCCTGGCAACACACTGACCCAGGGTAAAGAAAGCTGCCCCTTCCCCCTATACGCGGAATCAAGCCCGGCACTGCGCGGTTTGGTATGCTGCATCAACGGCGGCAAAATCCGCAAAGCTGCTGTTGGGCCGTCAGGCAAATGGTGTCAGCAGATCTTCTTGAGTCGCCTTAAGAGGGTCCGCCGTGCCGAAGGCGACAGCGGTGACAGGGTTTCCTCGGTGACCTTGCGTACGCTGGACAGAACCGTGTCCAAAAGCGTGCGGCCTTCGGCCATGGTCGACAGGATATAGCCCCGCCGGTCGATTGATCGGCCTTCATCTATACCAGCCCGCGCGCCACCAACCACAAGACAACCCCCAGCGCGATATTGGGCCGCTGGCAGACAAGGGTCCGCAGGCTCATCCCCGACAGGAACAAGAGCGCGCAATCCTCCAGCGCGTCCGCAGACCAGACATGGCGCCCCCGCCCGAAGACCTCCGGGCCCCCGACAAAATGACCCGGGCTCCAGTAGGCAAGGGTGATCTCACGTCCCGATGGCCCGGTATAGAACGTGCGGATACGACCGGCCTCGATCACCCAAACCCCGGTATGGGCATCGCCCTGGAAAAACAGCCCATCGCCCTTCGCCACGCTGGCCCTGGTCCCGCTGCGGCGCACAGCCTTGAGATCCTCGGGGGTCAGCCCGCCCAGAAACCCCGCGCCCTGATTGATGTCGCGCAGGTATTCCGACAGATAGATTGCACTTCTGTCCTGATCGTCGTTCATGCCACCGTCCATCGCCCGCAGGCCCTGGCCAACCCGGCCCAAATCCCGACCCTGTACAAGCGGTGCCCACTGTTACCCTGCCCACCCCGGACAGCCGCAGCACCCGTGCGCCGCAAATTTGGGCGCCTTGCCCCCTGTCCCGGCATCCCCTCAGGCGTTCTGGTTTTCGAAGGCCCGGCGGCTTTCGGCACGGATCGTATCAAGACAGAACTGCCGGGCGCGCACGTAATCGGGCCGGCTAGCCATGTCTGTGTCGCGCGGACGCGGCAGGGGAATACGCACATCTTCAATGATCCGTCCCGGCGCGGCCGACATGATCAGCACACGATCAGCCAGGAACACGGCTTCATCCACATCATGGGTGACAAAGACCACGGTGATGCCAAATTTCGCCCAGATCTCCATCAGGCTTTCCTGCATCATCAGCCGGGTCTGGGCATCCAGCGCGCCAAACGGTTCGTCCATCAGAAAAACCGACGGATAGTTGGCCAGTGCCCGGGCGATGCCAACGCGCTGCTGCATACCGCCCGAAAGTTCCGCCGGATAGCGGTTACCGAATTTCTTCAGCCCGACCATGCCGAGAAACGTGTTGGCGATGGATCCGGCCTCGGTCCGGCTGTAACCGGCCATCCTGGGCCCGAAGGCAATGTTTTCATAAACCGTCTTCTAGGGCAGCAGGGAATATTGCTGAAACACCATGCCGCGATCGGGGCCGGGTTTCTTCGATCTCGATCCCATCCACGGTCACATGGCCCTCGGTCGGACGCACATAACCGGCAATGGCGTTCAACAGGGTGGACTTGCCACAGCCCGAAGGCCCCAGGATGCAGACGAACTCACCCGGGGCGATCGTCAGGCTGGTGGGCGCCACCGCATGATGGGCCGTCGACCCGCGCCCGAAGGTGATCGAGAACGACGCGATGCCGATGGCGCCCTTGCCCGCTGACACACGCTGGGCCGGCTTGCGGGAATATTTCAGGACATCAAGCATGGGACTCTCCCTTGGGATTGGGCGCCACGGATCAGCGGGTGCGCTTTTGCCATTTCAGGAAGGGGCTGGTGGCCAGGTGGACGGGCGCCGAGTTGGCCTATGGCGCCGGGATCGTACAGGCCCTGCCCGAGGATCCGCTGATTGGCGAAATGGTGGCCGGCAAACTGCAGTACTATCCGACAACCACGCGTGAGGCCTCTCCCCATGAGGGCCGGATCAGCGATCATATCCGCTCGGGCGCGGTCTTTTCCGCCCTCGGCCTGCCGCGCTGGTCAGCGGCCGAGGATCGGGTGATGGTCTGTGGCAACATGGCGCTGAACAAGGACATCATGTCTCTGTGTGCCGATGCCGGCCTGACGGAAGGCGTAAACAGAAAACCGGCGGAATTCGTGGTCGAAAAGGCCTTTGTCAACTGATCCGATCACGCCGCCTGCCCGCCAATGGCCATGTCGGTGCCATTGGCGGGGATCAGGTCAGACCGCGCCACCGCTGGAGGCATGCCACGGCGCCAGCCAACCGCGCAGACGGGCGATCACCGTGTAAAGAAGCAGGCCGATCATCGCCAGCAGCACGATCACCGCGAACAGATCCGGCACCTGCAACTCCTGCAGCTTGGCCACGGCAAGATAGCCCAGCCCTTCATTGCCGCCGATGAACTCGCCCACGATGGCGCCGATCATCGACATGACCACTGCCACCTCGGCACCGGCCAGAACCACCGGCAGGGCGTTAGGGAATTCCAGCATCACGAAGCGCTGGACCGGCCCGGCCTGCAACATGGTGAACACGTCGCGATCCCCCTTGTCCACGGACCGAAAGGCCACCAGCGCGTTGGAAAAGACCGGGAAAAAGGCCAGCGCCGCAGCGATGACAATCTTCGATTCCAAACCGAAGCCAAACCACAGGATGAACAGCGGCGCCAGGGCGATCTTGGGGATCAGTTGCAGGCAAACGATGAACGGCTTGAACGCCCATTCCAGCATCTCGACCCGGGCCATCATCAACCCCAGGGACATGCCCAAGGTCACGGCGATCAGAAAGCCGGATACCGCCTCGGTCAGGGTGACCCGGGCATGGTGCCAGACCTTGGGATCCTGGATCAGGTCGATAAAGGCCGTCAGGATCTGCGCCGGGGTCGGCAGGATAAAGGCCGACACCTCGGCCCCCCGCACATAAAGCGTCCAAATCATTAGAAAGGCCCCGACGGTCACCACCGGCAGGGCAATGCGCAGAAACTTGCGGTTCATGGGGCGGACCCTCCGGTCAGTTTAACGCGCAGGTCGGCCACCAGATCCTGAAACTCGGGCCGGCGCTGCAGATCCAGATCTCGCGGACGGGCGAAGGGTACGGTGATCACCTCGGTGATCCGCGCCGGACGCGGGGCCAGCATCACCACGCGATCGGACAGAAAGGCGGCCTCGGCGATGGAATGGGTCACCAGGATCGTCGTTACCTGGGCCGCCGCACACACCGCCATCAGCTCCAGGTTCAGCGTGTCGCGGGTCATGGCGTCCAGCGCGCCGAAGGGTTCATCCAGCAGCAGAACCTGCGGCTTGGTGATCAGCGCCCGGGCCAGGGCGGCACGCTGGCGCATGCCCCCGGACAAGGCCGTGGGGCGGGCATCTTCGAACCCCTTCAGCCCAACAGTTTCACACAGACGCCGGGCCTCGGCCATGCGCTCGGCCTTGGCCACGCCTTGGACCCGCAACGGCAGGGCGACGTTCTCGGCGACGGTGAACCACGGAAACAGCCGGGCCTCCTGGAACATCATCGAGATCGGCTGGGTCGCCGCGGCCGAACGGCGCTTGCCCTGCCAGATCGCCTTGCCACGCACCTCCAGCGTCCCCTCGCTGGGCTGTTCCAACCCGGCGAGGATACGCAGAAGTGTGGTCTTGCCACAGCCCGAAGGCCCCAGCAACGCAACAAATTCGCCGCGCGGCATGTCAAGCGTGGCATCGCCAATCGCCCGGACCGCCGTTTCATCCGCGCCAAAGGTCTTGCCAACCCCCGTCAGGCGGATCTCGGGACCCGCGAGATCCTCGGACATCAGGCCAGGGCCTGGTCGAGCAGGTCGTTGGTATACAGATCAGCCGCCGGCACCACCTGATCAATCATCCCCGCCCCGGACAGCAGGCTGACCGCGTTTTCCCAAACCTCGGGCACGTTGCGCAGCAGGTTCTCCTGGCCCCGCACCGCCCAGTTGGCGGCATTCGCAGCCAGATCCTTGCGCGCGGTTTCCCGGTTGGACAGGCCGTTGACCTCATGCTTGGCGCCGATGGCATCCAGGATCGGGTCCAGATCGGTGGCGGTGACGATCTCCAGCGCGGCACGGTGGGTGGCGCGCAGGAAGGCGACGAATTTCTCCGGCGCGGCAGCCACGGCATCGGGGGACGCAACATAAACCTGCCCCGGCATGCCGTCATCCATGGGGATAGCGTGCACGTCATCACGGGCCTCACTGGCCATGACCATGGAGGATGTGTTGCCGATGAAGGCACCGGCGCGGCCGGCCTCAATCAGCGCGAATGAGGCGGCGGAATCGGCCACCTTGACCCGCTCGACGCTGTCGGGATCAACGCCGGCATCAGCCAGCATCAGATCCAGCGTTCCCTCCATCGACCCCCCGAGCGAGGCCATGCCCACCGTCCGCCCGGCCAGATCCGCCGTGCCATTCACCGGCGAACCCGTGGACGAGATCACGAAGAACGGCGATTGCTGGGCGATGGTGGCAATCGAAATCAGCGGCGCACCATTGTTGACCCGCGACACGATATAGTTGGTGCCCCCGGTCCGTGCCGAATCCATCTGCCCGGCAATGACCATCTGGGCCGCCAGGGCCGCGCCCTTGCCCGACTGCAACGCCATGTCCAGTCCTTCATCGGCGTAATACCCCGCACCATCGGCATAAAGTACGGGTCCAAAGGCCAGCGAGAACGAGAACGGCGTGATGAAGCTGAACCCGGTCTCGGCACGGGCGCCCCGGGGCAAAGCAAGAACGGCAGCACCGGCGAGGGTGCCCTGCATCAGGTGGCGACGGGTGATCGTGGACATGGCGGGCCTCTCTGTCACTTTGTCATGGTTCATATTCGAACACTATGTTCCAGCTTATCGCAAGCATCGCCGGAAACAAGACATCACGTGCCGTGATCAGCCACGATTTGACATCAAAACGACGACCCACCCACCCAGACCGATGGTCCGTCTAGCCAGCACGCACCGACGGGATCGGCCCGTTTTCCCGGACCCGAAACAGGTTGATCCGTTCCCGATCTTCGCGCGGGGTGATGCCGAACGCATCGCGGTAGTGCTGGACCATCGGCGCCGCCGAAGCATAGCCCACTGCCAGCGCGATCTCCTGCATCGACATCTTCGAATACATGGCCAGCTGCCGCGCCGCTTTCATCCGCATCATCCGGTAATAGCGCGTCGGGCTTTGCCCCGTGGCGCGCTTGAAGCTGCGTTCCAAATGGCGGGGCGACATGTTCACCGCCTCGGCAACCGCGCTCATGCTGACCGGATCCTCGATATGATCGGCGAAAATCGCCACGGCACGCGCCAGGGCCGGGGGCAGCATGTCATCGGTGGCGGCACTTTGGGCAGGGATCTTCTGGCTGACCCCTTCCCCGCGGACCAGCGGATGCTGGAACCAGCAGGCAACCTCGGTGGCGACATCGCTGCCCAGGCGTCGCTCGATCAGGTGCAGCATCAGATCGAACATCGCCGCCGCGCCAGACGCGGTATAACGCCGCCGGTCCATGATGATCACATCATCCTCCGCCGGGATCTCGGGAAACTCGGCCCGGAACGCCGCCTCATAACACCAGTGAACCGAACAGCGATGCCCAGCCATCACGCCTGACCGGGCCAGCGGGAAAACCCCCCCGCTGACACCGCCCAGGATCACCCCGTGCCGGGCCAGTTGCCGCAGCACCCCATCCGAGGCCCGGGGCTGCGCAAACCGCGCCAAGGGCCCGCTGAGCAGGATCAGATAATCCGGCCGGTCCTCAACCCCCAGCGCGCCATTGACCTCGAATCCCACCTCGGCGCTGGACATCACCCGCGCCCCGGTTTCGGACATCAACCGCCAGGAAAACACCCGCGCCCCGGCAATTTCATTGGCCGCGCGCAAAGGTTCAATCGCCGAGGTCAGACACGCCATCGGAAAGCCGGGGAACAGCAAAAAGCCGAGGCTTGTCATTTCATCCTTATTCATATTTCATATACTATCAGGAATAATCCAAACATGAAATCGGGGACCGCACGGTTCTAGCCCGGGCCCGGTCCGGCCCCGGACGCACCGGGAGGACACCACCATGACCCGCGACGACAGCACATCCCCGCCCAAATCGCGCAACCTGACCCAGGATCCCCACCGCGTCCATGGCGAGCGCGAAAAGGTGCTGGAGGTCGCCATCGGCCGCGAGGTCCGCGCCTTTCGCAAGCAACAGGAACTGACGGTCGCCGATCTGGCCCATATGACCGGCCTGTCCGTGGGCATGCTGTCCAAGATCGAGAACGGCAATACCTCGCCCTCGCTGAACACGCTGCAATCGCTGTCCGGGGCGCTCGGGGTGCCGCTGACCGCCTTTTTCCGCCGGTTCGAGGAAACCCGCGGCGCCGTACACACCAAGGCCGGCGAGGGCGTGAATGTCGAACGCCGCGGCACGCGCGCCGGCCATCAGTACAACCTGCTCGGCCATCTGGGGTCCAATGCCAGCGGCGTCGTGGTCGAGCCCTATCTGATCGCCCTGACCGGCGAAAGCGACATCTTCCCAACCTTTCAGCATGACGGGATCGAGATGATCTACATGCTGGAGGGCAGCGTCACCTACCGCCACGGCGACCAGCTGTTCGACCTGACCCCGGGCGACACGCTGTTCTTCGATGCCGATGCCCCCCACGGCCCCGAGGTGCTGAACCAGCTGCCCATCAAATACCTGTCGATCATCAGCTATCCGCAGATCTGATCCGATCAGGCCACGTGCGGTTTTTCCATGACCAGAAAGGTCATCAACCCAAGAGGCGGCAACGGCCGCTGGATCATGACACGCAATCCCGCCGCCCCGGTGACGGCCGAGATCGGGAAATCCGAATGCCAGCCCAGCAGGTTGGAAAATGGCGCCGACCAACGCTCGGCCCGGGCCAGGAGGCCCCGTTCCCGGGCAAAGTGGTTGCTCATCACCAGTTGACCCCCGGGCCTGAGCACCCGCGCCGCCTCGGCCAACACCTTGTCGGGATCGGGCACCACGGAAATGACATGCATCGCCGCCACCGCGTCAAAGCAGGCATCGGGGAAATCCAGCGCCCGGACATCCATACGGCGCAGGCGCTTGACATGGGACAGGCCCATCCGGTCGACCCGGTTCTTGGCCTTGGCCAGCATATCCTCGGAAAAATCGACACCAGTGACCTGTCGATCCGCCGCATAAAGGGGCAGCGCCAGCCCGGTGCCGACCCCCAGTTCCAAAACCTCGGGTCCCTGCAATGCGTTGATATAGCCGGTGGCCGCCCGCCGGCAGCACTGGGTCACAACCCCGAACGTCTTGTCATAAATCGGCGCCCAGCGGGCATAGGATTTCGCCACCGCGTCGATTTCCATCGTCTCAGCCCTTGGACCCGACCGGGCGCTTCTTACGCAGCGCCATGAAGATCGTGACCACGCCATAAACCAGCGTGCACAGGGCCAGCGTCGCCCAAGGATAGGTCAGCAGCGACGCCGATAACAGCACGGTCCCCAGCAAGACGAATCGGGCATTTTCACGCGAGACAGCAACCGTCTTGAACGAATAGGTCGGCAACCGGCTGATCATCAGGAAACCCACGAAAACCGTGTACAGCGCGATCCCCCCGGCCGGGAAAAGCCCCGGATCGGCGAACAGGAAGGACAGGATCATCGGCTGCAGAACCAGCACCGCACCGGCCGGCGATGGGATGCCAACGAAGTAATCCTTGGCCGTCGCCGCCGGATCACCACTGCGGCCATCGACATTGAAGCGCGCCAGCCGCATCAGGCAGCATAACGCAAAGCACAGGACCGCGATCCAGCCCAGACCACCGATCCCCTGCAAGCTCCAGAGATACAACAACAGGCCCGGCGCCACGCCGAAATTCAGGAAATCGGCCAGGGAATCCAGTTCCGCACCGATCGGCGACTGGCTGCGGATCAGTCGCGCCAGGCGCCCGTCCAGCCCATCCAGGATGCCGGCCAACAGGATCAGCGCGACGCCCTGCTGGAACTGCCCCTGAAAGCCCATGCGGATCGCCGTCAGCCCGGCACAGACCGCCGCCAGGGTCACAAGGTTCGGCAACAGGTTGATCAGGGGCAGCTTGCGGCTTTTCTTTACGGGCGGCTGGGTCATCGCTCAGGCCGTCCGTGCGCCGCGGCGCGGTTCATCCGATGTCAGATCGGCAATCACCGTTTCGCCGGCAACCATCGTCTGCCCCAGCGCCACCAGCGGCGGGGTGCCCGCCGGCAGATAGACATCCAGCCGCGACCCGAACCGGATCAGGCCAAAGCGCTCACCGGCCTCCAGCATCTCGCCCGGTTTGACGAAACACAGGATCCGCCGCGCCACCAGCCCGGCGATCTGGACCACCGCCAGATGCCGGCCGTCCTCCATCTCGATAGCCAGTGAATTGCGTTCGTTATCCGCGCTGGCCTTGTCGAGCGATGCATTGAAGAACTTGCCTGGACGATACGCAACGGCCGACACCCGCCCTGGCACCGGGGCCCGGTTCACGTGACAGTTGAACACCGACATGAACACACTGACCCGGGTCAGGGGGGTGTCGGGCAGGCCCAGTTCTGCCGGCGGCACGGCCTGTTCGATCAGCGACACAACACCATCGGCAGGGCTGAGGATCAGACCGGGCCGGTGGGGCGTGGCGCGCGGCGGATCGCGGAAGAAATAATAGCACCAGATGGTCAGCCCCACCCCGATCCAGCCCAGGATATCGGATAGCAGGAACAGTACCACGGCGATTATCGCAAAGATGGCAACAAACCGACGGCCCTCGGGATGCATCGGTTTGAGGAAAGTATCGCGCATCCGCATCAGGCAGCCTTTCGTTCTGGGTCAAGGCGGTCCTATCCTTTCCAGGCCGCCCCACGCAAGGGAACGGCGCAGTGGAAATGGATCCTGTCGGTGCTTTTGCGCGGGGATCAGGGGAAAACGACGGGTCTTCCCCCCCGTGCCATCACGGATCAGCCGCAGAACACGTCCCCGGTGGGCAGAGGATCCGGACCGGCCTCAGGCCGCCTACACGTTCATAAGGCATCGAAGGCGCTGTACCCTAACAGGCTGCTGAAAAAAGGAATTTGGCAAGACCGAGGGGGTAAATTGTTCTCTGCCACCTTGCTGCCAAGCGCTGAGGGCCGCGCCCGACCCTGGGTGGGCGCTTTGGCAGGCTGGGGCGGGTGTGCCTTATGCTTGCCAAGCCCCTCCAACTTTTGTGCAATTTGTGCCGTTGCAATGCGCCCTCCCGAGGGGAGGGTCGTGCGCGGCCCGGGCTGGTCGCCCGTGCCATGGTTGGTGGTCGAGAACAATTTTCCGGGCTCACCGCTGAAAACGGAGATGC
>JBKDZR010000060.1:0-8092 GCA_047971485.1 Qingshengfaniella sp.
TCCGAAAAGCATAGTTGCCAACGACAATCGTGCTCCGGTGGCCGTTGCCGCTTAATGCGGTAACCAAACCGAAATCTTAAGCCCAGTCGCCTAGCAGCGTCTGGCGGGGTTCGCAGGTACCTGGCAACAGAAACCTGCACTTTCCCCAGCCCCTGATCCGTTCACGGATCGCACCGTCCGGCCCACAGGCGAGAGATTTCCGCCAGCGCGCAGAAGGCCCTTGGCATGGGCCCAACGCTTCCGATAGACCGAATACAGTCAAAACAAGGGTGATACTTTATGTCGAAGGGCATCGACTACGGAAATCTGATGCATGACGCCATGCGGCACCTGATTCAGCGGGTCCTGCAACAAGTGGCGGCAACCGGTTTGCCCGGGGCGCATCATTTCTTCATCACCTTCGACACGATGCATCCGGATGTGGAAATCGCCGATTGGCTGTCGGATCGCTATCCCGAGGAAATGACCATCGTCATCCAGCATTGGTTCGACAATCTGGAGGTGACCGATGACGGCTTCTTCATCACCCTGAATTTCGGCAACCAGCCCGAACCGCTGTTCGTGCCCTATGATGCAATCCGCACCTTTGTCGATCCGTCCGTGGAATTTGGCCTGCGATTCGAAAGCCAGCATGCCGAAGGCGAAGACGAGGAAGAGGACGCGCAGGATCCTGCCCCGATGGCCGAAGATGTCGACAGCGATGCCGATGCCCCGCCGCATAAGGACGCTGAAATCGTCAGTCTGGACAGTTTCAGAAAATAGGCCTGCCGGAACACGCCAGACACGCGGCATCATGGCGGCTGAACGTCCGCCCTCAGGCCTGTCATGCGGGGATGATTGCCCTTCCCCGCGCGCCTGCGTAAAACCCTCGCAACACGCTTCGAGGAGACGCAGATGACCGCCACCCGCACCGAGACCGACAGCTTCGGCCCGCTTGAGGTTCCCGCCGACAAATACTGGGGCGCCCAGACCCAGCGGTCGATCCTGAACTTTCCCATCGGCTGGGAAAAACAACCCGTGCCGATCATCCGCGCCCTGGGCGTGGTGAAAAAGGCCTGCGCCCAGGCCAACAAGGATCTTGGCACGCTGGACGGCAAACTGGCCGACGCGATCATCGCCGCCGCCGATGAGGTGATCGCCGGCAAATTCGACGACAATTTCCCGCTGGTTGTCTGGCAAACCGGATCCGGCACCCAATCGAACATGAACGCCAATGAGGTGATCTCGAACCGCGCCATCGAGATGTTGGGCGGCGAAAAGGGATCGAAAAAACCCGTTCACCCCAACGATCATTGCAACATGGGGCAATCCTCGAACGACACCTTCCCCACCGCCATGCATGTGGCCATCGCCATGCAGGCCCGCGATGTCCTGCTGCCCGGCCTGCGCAAGCTGCACGCCGCACTGGCCGCCAAGTCCGCTGAATTCAAGGACATCATCAAGATCGGCCGCACCCACACCCAGGATGCCACACCCCTAACCCTTGGGCAGGAATTCTCGGGCTACGCCCATCAGGTTCAGAAAGGGATCGAACGGGTCGAGGCCGCCTTGGGCGACATCTACGAACTGGCCCAGGGCGGCACCGCCGTCGGCACCGGGCTGAACACGAAAAAGGGCTGGGCCGAGAAAGTCGCCGCCAACATGGCCGAAATCGCCGGCCTGCCCTTCGTCACCGCCCCCAACAAGTTCGAGGCCCTGGCCGCCCATGACGCCATGGTCATGTTCTCGGGCGCGCTGAAAACGGTGGCCGCCAGCCTGTTCAAGATCGCAAATGACATCCGGCTGCTGGGGTCCGGCCCGCGATCCGGTCTGGGTGAACTGATCCTGCCGGAAAATGAACCCGGGTCCTCGATCATGCCCGGCAAGGTCAACCCGACCCAGGCCGAGGCGCTGACAATGGTTTGCGCCCATGTCATGGGCAATGATGCCGCCGTGGGATTCGCCGGCAGCCAGGGCCATTTCGAGCTGAACGTCTACAACCCGATGATGAGCTACAACGTCCTGCAATCCATGCAGCTTCTGGGCGATTCGGCCTCGGCCTTCACCGACAACATGGTCGCCGGCATTCAGGCCAATGAGGCCCGCATCGACAAGCTGATGAAGGAATCGCTGATGCTGGTCACGGCGCTGGCCCCGACCATCGGCTATGACAACGCCACCAAGGTGGCCAAGACCGCCCACAAGAACGGCACCACCCTCAAGGAAGAGGCGATCGCCCTGGGCTTTGTCGATGAGGCAACCTTCGACAAGGTTGTCCGCCCCGAAGATATGATCGGCCCGAAAGGCTGACACTTGGCCGAGGCGCCCATCAACCTCAACCGCGCCCGCAAGGAACGGGCGCGGGATGCGCGGCGCAAACAGGCCGAGGCCAATGCCGTGCGTTTCGGACGCAGCAAGGCCGAGAAGGCCCGCGATACCGCCGAGGCCACGCGCCAGGCCGATCATCTCGACGCCCACCGCCGCGATGAGGATCCGGCATGAGCGATACCCGCCCGCGCAAACGCTCGCTCAACCTGCGCGGCCATCAGACCAGCGTTTCGCTGGAGGATGATTTCTGGAACGCTTTTCGTGATATCGCCGTAGCCCAAGGCCTTCCGATCAATGAGTTAGCCGCCAGAATTGATGCTGAGCGCGCCCTCGATACGGGCCTGGCCACCGCGATCCGCCTGTTTGTCCTGCGCCACTTCAAGGAAGCCGCCCATAAGGCGGTGGCCCCCGACGAATGACCTGTCCCGACACCCGCGTCCTGACCCTGCCCGGCCTGCGCCTGCCGGCCGACGGCCCCCTGCTGCGCCAGCATGTCCGCGATGAAGCCGAGCGCGATGAGGATTACCGCCAGCGCTATGACCGCACGACGCTGCTCTATGATGCGGTCCGTCTGGCCAACGGCCGGGTGCTGATGACAGCTCCACGGCTACTGAACCTGTGGCCCGCCCTGCGCGACGGCATCCGGATCGACGGCCTGCGCCCGCGCCTGCGCCGGCGCGTCTTCGGCAAGTTCGAATTCATCAGCACCCGCGCGCCCGGCGACACCCTGACCTTTCAGACCGACAGCCTGAACCTGACCTTGCCGATCCGCCCCGCCGAGCGCGCAGCCTTCGCCGGGCAGCGCTGTGTTGTGACCATGAACCGCGACAACGATCTGCATTGGATCCGCGACTGGGCACAGCACTATGCCAGCCGGCACGGGCTGGAAGGCGTGCTGATCTATGATAACGGATCCACGGCCTATACGCCCCAGGCACTGGCCGACATCCTGGCCGGCGTGCCGGGCCTGCGTACCATCCGCATCGTTGTGGTCGATTTCCCCTATGGCACGGTCAGTTCTGGCGAGGGTGCCCAGATCCGCCCGAAATTCCTGCAACCGGCAATGATGAACCTGGCTCGCGCCGATTTCCTGGCCGGTGCCCGCGCCGTGCTGAACATCGACATCGACGAGATCATCCCCGCAGGTCCGCAAACCGTGTTCGACGCCACCCTGGCCACCCGGCTTGGCGTTCTGCGCATCCCCGGCCGCTGGATCTATCCTGCACCCGATGCCCCCATGCCCTGCCGGCACGCCGATCACCTTTACACGCCTGAGCAACGGATCAAGTGCAACTACAAATGGTGTGCCCGGCCCGGCGGGCTGCTGGATGCGATCCATGGCTGGAATGTGCACCGGATCGGTGGCCAGGCCTTCAAGATGTTGCCGCCTGCCGAAACATTTCGCTTTTTCCACTGCCGGGGCGTGTCCACCGGCTGGAAATCCGAAGACCGCCGCTATGCCTTGCCCGAAAACCTGCGGCACACGCCCGAGCTTGCCCAGATCCTGCCGGAGGCCACCCAGCCATGACGACAAATGTTCAGGTAATCCCGCTGGCCGGACTGGTGCTGGACCCGGACGGGCCGCTGCTGCGCGATCATGTGCGCAAGCCCCATCGCCACACCCCCCATTATCTGGAACGCTATGACAGGACGACCCTGTTCTACGATTGCGTCCACCTGTCCGAACGCGGCAGCTACCTGTTCACCGCGCCCCGGTTCCTCAACCTCTGGGACCCGTTTCGCGACGGGCTGCGCATCGGCGGCACCCGGCCCAAGCGGATACGGCGACGCAAATGGCTGCGCTGCGAACAGATAGAGGTCTTTGCCCCGGAAGGCGAAGTGAGCGTCGAGATCGGCGGCACCCGCCATGTCATCGCCGCACGCCAGGGCCTGGCCCCCGGCTTTGCCGGAACCAATGCGCTGGTCAGCATGAACAAGAACAATGCCCTGCCCTGGATCCGGGATTGGGCCAGCTATTACGCCCGCGCCCACGGCGCCAATGCGGCGGTGCTTTTCGACAACGGATCCACCGATTACACCGTCCAGGACTTGGCCGACACCTTGACCGAAGTGCCGGGGATCGACCGCGCGGTGGTGTTTTCCGCGCCTTATCCCTATGGACCAACTGATCGTTCCAACAAGCTGGAAATCAGCCCCCGCTTCTTCCAGACCAGCATGTTGAACATTGCCCGCCGCGATCCGCTGGCCCGGGCCCGGGCAGTGCTGAATGTCGATATCGATGAAATCGCCCGCAGCCACACCGGCGCCAGAATCTTCGATCTGGCCGTGCAGCACCGGCTGGGCATGGCCACGATCCAGGGCAGTTGGGTCTACCCCGCCCCGGGCACCGACGGCGCGGCCGATCACGCCGACCACATCTGGCGCCGGGTGCCGGACCGCAAATGCAACCGCAAATGGTGCCTGCGCCCGGGCGGCGTGATGGACCGGTTCGGCTGGGCCGTGCATCAGATCGGTGGCATCCTGCAGAACCTGTTCACCGATCAGGATGAGGTCGGGCTGCTGCATTGCCACGCCACATCAACCGGCTGGAAGGCCAAGCGCCTCAACCTGCCCACCCCCCTGGACCGTGACCCCGATCTGGCTGATTTCATGGCCAAGGCCTTTCCCCGGGACGTATCCTAGAGCGTGTCGTGTGACGACGACTGAACGCGACACGCTCTGACACCCATAAAGGATTGGTCGTTTACCAAAGGCCCTCCGCGAACGACACGACCGTTGCCCCGATCACGCCAGCCACGCCAGTGCCGGAGGGGCCCACACTCAGCCTGCGGATCGCTTTCCAAGTGCCTCCAACCCGCCGAGGGCGAAGTGAAACAGGTGATCTGCGATTTCATCCATTGAAGATTCCTGAAGCCGAAGGGCAATCGGGGTGCTGCCTCGTGCGGCCAGTGAAATCGCAACACAGGGGATCATCACGCTGATCAGCCCGGGCAGCAGATGCGGATCGTCTTGCGGAATACCGGACAGATCACTGAGAACCGGCAGCGCGATCTGGATTTTCGGGAGGATCTCATCCTCCTGCAGGGCCTGAAAATGCGACGAGGGCGACAGCAATTCCCGCCCCAGAACGATCATCGGCCAGTGCGATTGCCCGCCACCGCCCAAGAGAAACCCGATCAGTGCGCGCAACTTGTCCTGGGCGGGGCCGTCGCCGTTGAAGATCCGTTCAAGGTCTTCCCGATCGGCCAACTGGCGGTGGGCCTCGGCCAGAACCGCCTGATACAGGCCCGAGCGCGTGCCGAAATGATAGTTGATCGACGCCAGATCCACCTCGGCCGCCGCCGCGATTTCCTTGCTGCTCGTCTCCGCGAAACCGGCCGCCGCAAATCGTTCTCCGGCCACGTCGAGAATCCGGCGGCGGGTAATCGCCCCGTCCGAGCGGGTCTCGCGTCCGGTTTCCACCTGTTTCATCCCGCCTTTTCCGAGCTGTGCGATTACCTGTCGACTTTAACACCCTCATAGATTAAATTCAATTTAGTTTTAGACTGGGGATTCCACCATGAAAAAAATCCTGCCTGTTGTTCTGGTGCTCGTTCTGGCCGCCGGTGGATGGGTCTGGTGGACCCAGCGAACAACGCCCGGGCAAGACGGTCTGACGCTTTACGGCAATATCGACGTCCGGCAAATCGCGCTGGCCTTCGATGGCGCCGGCAGGATCCTGGACCTCGGCGTTGAAGAGGGCGATGTGGTCTCGGCCGGTCAGGTGATCGGACGCCTCGACACCCGCGCGCTGGAATTTCAGGCCAAGGCACAGGCCGCCACGGTCGAAGCACAGCGGCAGGGCCTTCTGGAACTGCGCAAGGGCGCACGTGTTGAAGAGGTTGAACAGGCCAAGGCCCGCGTGTCTTCGGCAAAGGCCAGCGCGACACTGGCGGATATTCAGCGCGATCGCGTTGCGCGCCTGATGGCCTCGGGCAGCAGCGCCGCCAGCCAGGTCGAGATGGATCGCGCCGAGGCCGAGGCAGGCGCGGCAAACGCACTGGTTGATCAATACGATGCGGCCTTGAACCTGCTTTTGGCCGGAGCCCGCGAAGAAGAACTTGCCGCCACCGAGGCCCGGCTGCGGGCGGGCGAGGCGCAACTGGAACTGCTGCGCTTCCAGATTGACCAGGGTGTGCTGCACGCGCCCAGTGACGCCGTGGTCCGTTCCCGTCTGCGTGAACCCGGGGATATGGTCACGGCACAATTGCCGGTCTATGCGCTGGCGCTGCGGCAGCCGAAATGGGTGCGGGTCTATGTCCGCGAGGCCAATCTGGGGCGGATCCGGCCAGGCATGCAGGCACAGGTTCTGTCCGACAGCTTCCCGGACCAGCCGATCGCGGGCCAGATCGGCTATATCTCATCGGTGGCCGAATTCACGCCCAAGGTAGTCCAAACCGAGGAGCTGCGCACCAGCCTTGTCTATGAGGTTCATGTGACGGTCGCAGACACGGGCGATCAGCTGCGGCTTGGGCAGCCAGTGACCGTGCGCATCCCGCTTTGGCCTGCGTCATGACAATCACGGCCGAGGGGATCACCAAAACCTTCGGAGCCACGCTCACAGCGGTTGATGGGCTGTCCTTGTCGATCCGGCAGGGGACTTTCACGGCGCTGGTCGGGCCGGACGGGGCAGGCAAGACCACACTGATGCGGATGCTGGCCGGCCTGCTGAAACCTGACAGTGGCAGCCTGCATGTGCTGGGCATCGACGTGGCACGCGATCCGCAGGCGGTGCAGGACCGGATCAGCTATATGCCGCAACGCTTTGGTCTGTATGAAGATCTGAGCGTTCAAGAGAACCTTGATCTTTACGCCGACCTGCATGGCGTGCCGATGGATGAGCGCAGGGTCCGTTTCACCCGCATGCTTGAGATGACCGATATGGCGCGGTTCACGGCGCGGCCCGCCGGCAAGCTGTCGGGGGGGATGAAGCAGAAGCTGGGGCTGGCCTGCACGCTGGTGCGCTTGCCCGATCTGCTCTTGCTGGATGAACCCAGTGTCGGGGTTGATCCGCTGTCACGGCGTGATCTGTGGCAAATCGTTGAACAACTGGTCCGCGATGAGGGCCTCAGCGTGATCGTCAGCACCTCGTATATGGATGAAGCCGAACGCTGCGCCCAGGTCTGTGTGATGAACAAGGGGCGCCTCCTGGCCGAAGGCACGCCCGATGCACTGCGGGCGCGTGCGCGGGGGCTGACCTTTACCGCCACAACGCCGGCGAAGATGCCAGCCCGCGCACTTCAGGCCCGGCTGATCGACCGCGCTGATCTGATCGTCGATGCGGTGCCGCAGGGCGGCAATGTGCGGTTCATTCGCCAACCGGGTGCAAAGCTGGATGATCTGATGGGCGATATCCCCATCACGCCGCGCCCCGAGGAACTCGAAGACGCCTTCATGCTGCTGCTGCACCAGCATGAAGGCGGCGCCCCCTCTGCCGTGCCCGAGCCCAATCTGAAGCCGGCGCCTGCCGAGGTCGGCCCGGCCATCGTGGTCCGCGATCTGGTGCGCAAATTCGGCGATTTCACCGCCGTGGCCAGCACCTCGTTCGATGTGGCCCGGGGCGAGATTTTCGGCCTACTGGGCCCCAACGGTGCGGGCAAGACTACGACATTCCGCATGCTCTGCGGCCTGTTGCCCGCGACCAGCGGCGAGTTGAAGGTGGCCGGGCGCGACCTGCGTCATGCCCGGGCGCGGGCGCGCGGGCGGATCGGCTATGTGGCCCAGAAATTCGCGCTGTATGGCAATCTGACCGTGCGCGAGAATTTGCAGTTCTTTGGCGGCGCCT
>JBKDZR010000061.1:0-18187 GCA_047971485.1 Qingshengfaniella sp.
CCGGCGGCCAGGTCTGGAAATCGGCCGGCAGTTCCGGGCCACCCGGATACATGGCGTGTTTGAAGAACGACCAGAACCAGGCGGCGAAGAACATCACCTCGGACATGATGAACAGGATGAACCCATAGCGCAGGCCGATCCGCACCACGGGGGTGTGATCCCCATCCTGGTTTTCCTTGATGGTATCCCCCCACCAGCCAAACATCACATAGGCCACCAGGGCAATGCCGATCAGGAAGATCCAGATCCCGTGATCGTGCATGGCCAGGACCGCGCCGAACAGCATGACAAAGGCCCCGACCGCCGCAAGCAGCGGCCAAAGCGATGGGTGAAGGATATGGTAGTCGTGGTTCTTTGCGTGAGCCATGTCCGGGTCTCGTCCTGACGTCAGTTAACTGAGAAAGTTCGGTCGGTGTCCAACGCCGCCTGCTCGGCCGGCGGCAGGTCAATTTCGTGGAACGTGTAGGAAAGCGTGATCGTGTGCACGAACTTGCCCTCCGAATCGTCGAGCATTTCGGGATCGACATAGAAGGTTACCGGCATTTCCACCCGTTCGCCGGGTTGCAGCACCTGTTCGGTAAAGCAAAAACACTCGATCTTGGTGAAATAGCCACCCGCCGCATAGGGCGTGACATTATAGCTGGCCATACCGGCAACGGGATGATCCGTGGGATTGTTGGCCTCAAAGAAGGCCAGACCGGTTTCCCCAAGCTTGACCTCCATCTTGCGCTGCAGCGGCTTGAACTCCCACGGCATGCCACGGTCCTTCGAGGCATCGAACCGGACGGTGACGGTCCGCTCCAGCACCACGTCGGACCCGGCATCTGCCGTCCCGGTCGTCCCGCCAAAACCGGTCACACGGCAGAACAGATCGTACAGCGGCACCGAGGCCCAGGCCAGGCTGCCCATGACCACGATCACACCAATCAGCGACAGAACCGTGCGTTTGGGACCGTTGACAGGTTTCATCGGCCACCCTCCTGCGGCAAAAGTTCCGGGCGCAGGACATGATCACTGGCCTGCATGCTGGCGCCGCCGCCGATCTTGGCCACGGTCATGCCGAACACCACCGCCACAAAGGCGAGCAGCACCAGCCCGACACCGATATTGCGCCCGGCGCGGCGCTGATGGATCTCATGTTCTTTGGCGATGGCCATTACCAGATCCCCCAGCCCAGACGCACCAACCCGGCATCCACGATCAACGCCCCGAAATGCGCGAAGAGATACCACAGCGACAGGCGGAAGAAGGCACGCTCCACCGCATAAGAATCGGCTTCGGCCCGGGTCTCGTCGCGTCGCGCAATCCGCCAGGCCCCGGCCAGGAAACGCGCGTTCATCACCAGAGCGGTGACCAGATACACCGGCCCGCCAATCGAGGTAAGCGTGATCGCCAGAGCCGCCGGCACCAGGATCACAGTGTAAATCAGAATGTGCCGCCGCGTGGCCGGGCGGCCATGGGTTACGGTCAGCATCGGCACACCGGCATCGTCATAGTCCGAGCGCATGAACAGCGCCAGCGCCCAGAAATGCGGCGGGGTCCACAGGAAGATCAGCGCGAACATCAGCACGCTTTCGATTGTCACGCCGCCGGTAGCCGCCGCCCAGCCGATCATCGGCGGAAAGGCCCCGGCCGCGCCCCCGATGACGATGTTCTGCGGGGTCAGCCGCTTCAGCCACATCGTATAGACGACGGCATAGAAAAAGATGGTAAAGGCCAGAAAGGCGGCAGCGAACAGGTTGGCCGCCAGCGCCAGCATCATCACTGCGATCCCGGACAGCCCCAACCCCAGGGCCAGCGCCTCCTCGGCGCGCACCCGGCCCGACGGCACCGGCCGGCCCTGTGTACGGCGCATCACCGCGTCGATATCGGCATCCCACCACATGTTCAGCGCCCCCGAGGCCCCGGCCCCCAACGCGATGAACAAAAGCGAAGCAAAGCCCAGCATCGGGTGCATCGGCTGCGGCGCAACCAGCAGCCCCGCAAAGGCCGTGAACACGACAAGCGACATCACCCGCGGTTTCAGCAGGGCGACATAATCGCCGAAACCGGCCTCGCCGGTATCAGGCTGCGTGACTGTGGTTGCGTCGCTCATCGTCCTGGGGCCTTCCTGGGGTCCGGCGGCCATGCGCCGCCGGAACAGACGTTGTTTGCTCAGTTGGCCGCAGCCAGCCGGTAGGGCCGGTCCTGGGGTTCGACTGTGGCGTACAGTTCCTTCGCGCCTTCCAGCCAGATGGCATAATCCGCCTCGCTGACAACCTTGACGGTGATCGGCATATAGCTGTGGTCCTTGCCACACAGTTCCGAACACTGGCCGAAATAGATCCCTTCCTTCTCGGCGGCGAACCACAGCTCGGCCAGACGGCCGGGAACCGCGTCCTGCTTGACGCCGAAGGCGGGCATGGCCCAGGAATGGATCACATCCGACCCGGTGACCTGCATAACGACAACCTTGCCGACCGGCACGACCACGGCGGTATCGGTCGCCAGCAGGTATTCATCGTCGGAATAGCCATGCTCGGCCAGCTGATCGCGCTGCAGCATGAACGAATCAAAGGCAATCTCGTCATCGACATATTCATAGCTCCAGTACCACTGGTTGCCCGTCACCTTGATCACGATATCGCCCTGCGGGATTTCCTGCTGCTTGAACAGAATCGGCAGGGAAAACGCGCCGATGAAGACCAGGATCAGAATCGGTACGATCGTCCAGGCGATTTCCAGAGGCGAGTTGTGGGTAAAGGTTGCCGGTGTCGGGTTGGCCTTCTTGTTGAAGCGTACGATCACGATCGCCAGCAGAATCACCACGAAGATCACGATCCCCGTGATGATCATCAGGATGAAATGGTCCAGCCACTGCAATTCGCGCGCCAGTTCGGTCGCGGCCGGCTGAAACCCCGTGCCGCCGGCTTGCGGCGCGCCGACGATCTCAAGATCCGGCAAAGTGGCCTGGGCCTGGGCCGAAAGCCCCGCCATCATGGCCGTTGCCGCGGTGAAGAGCCCGGTAAATGGCAGTCTCATCTGCATAATCGTTTCCCGTTCGTGTCCTGCGGGGGCGGTGTGGACAGAATGCCACGACCTCCCCTGCCGCAGTGAGGCATTGCTGTGATGCGCCTAAAAACCATATCTGCCAGAACCAGACAAGGTATAGGCAATGCGATAATCGGATCGCCCTGCCCAGCGGCACACAGGAGACACACCATGACTTTGGACAGTTTCGCCCCGTTCGAAACCCATGTCGACCAGGAAGTTGCCCTGCGGCACCTGCGTCAGGCCACCGAGGGCGGCGATGATGGCGAGATATTCTTCGAACGCCGCCGATCCGAGGTGCTCAGTTTCGACGACGGCAAACTGCGCACAGCCAGTTTTGATGCCTCCGAAGGCTTTGGCCTGCGCGCAGTGCGGGGCGAAACCGTCGGATACGCCCATTCCAGCCAGATCGACGCCCCGGCCCTCGCCCGTGCCGCGGCAACCGCGCGCCTGGCCGTCGGGGCCGGAGGGGCACCCCTGGCCACGGCCCCCGCCAGGACCAACCGGCGCCTTTATGGCGATCAGGACCCCATGGCCGATGCCGCCTTTTCGGTAAAAGTCGACGTATTAAAAGAGATCGACGCCTATGCCCGGGGCCGCGATCCGCGCGTGGTGCAGGTCTCTGCCTCGATCGCCGCGTCGCATCAGGACATCACGATTCTGCGCCCTGACGGATGGGCGGCTACCGATATCCGGCCCATGGCCCGGCTGAATGTCAGTGTCATCCTCGAACGGAACGGGCGCCGCGAATCAGGCGGGGCCGGAGGCGGCGGCCGGCGCGACCTGACCGGCCTGGTCGATCCGGCCAACTGGAAAGCCCTGGTCGATGAGGCAACCCGAATCGCTGCCGTCAATCTGGATGCCGAACCAGCCCCGGCAGGGGTGATGGATGTGGTGCTTGGCCCCGGCTGGCCTGGTGTGCTGCTGCACGAAGCGGTCGGCCACGGGCTGGAAGGGGACTTCAACCGGAAGGGATCCTCGGCCTTTTCCGGGCTGATGGGCCAGCGGGTCGCCGCGCCCGGAGTGACCGTTCTGGACGATGGCACAATTCCCAACCGGCGTGGATCCATCACCATCGACGATGAGGGCACGCCCTCAGGGCGCACGGTGCTGATCGAGGACGGCATTCTGGTGGGCTATATGCAGGATCGCCAAAACGCCCGGCTGATGAACGTGCCCGCCACCGGCAACGGCCGCCGCGAAAGCTATGCCCACCCCCCCATGCCACGCATGACCAACACCTACATGATGGGTGGCGACAGCGACCCGGCGGCGATTCTGGCCGATCTGAAGGATGGGATCTATGCCGTGGGCTTTGGCGGCGGGCAGGTCGACATCACCAGCGGCAAGTTCGTTTTCTCCTGCACCGAGGCCTACCGGGTAAAGAACGGCCAGGTCGGTGCCCCGGTGCGCGGCGCCACGCTGATCGGCAACGGCCCCAAGGCGATGCGCCAGATCCGCGCCATCGGCAACGACATGGCCCTGGACCCCGGCATCGGCAATTGCGGCAAGGCCGGGCAATGGGTCCCGGTGGGCGTCGGCCAGCCAAGCCTGCTGATCGGCGGGCTGACAGTGGGCGGGGCAGGCAGCTAGAGCATGTTGCACAAAAGTGGGTACCGGTTTTGTGCTCCTCGAACATGCGGTGTCAAAGACTGAGGGCGTGTCGCGTGAATACGAATGAACGCGCCACGCTCTAGACCCTGCGCCGCCACACCCCCAGCGCCGCGACACCACCCACCAACAATACCGCCGTGGCCGGCAACGGCACCACGGCCGGTTGATAGTCGATCACCACATTATCCAGAATTGCCCCCCTGAAATCCGCAGGGCCTGACTGACCGATCTGCAAATGACCCGGCCCGGCCACGGTCACATCGAACATCAAGGTATAGGTCGAAAAGGCCGCCCCTGATGCAAGAATGAAATCCTGTCCGATATTCTGCGCGTCACCGACGAAATAAGATACGGTCACGGTTCCTGTGTTGCGGCACGCTGGTTTCCGCTCAGATCGAAGCTGATCGAATAGTGCCCGGCCTCACCAGGGAAAAAGTACTCCAACAGCGATGCGGGTGTCCCAGCGGTCGATCCATCCAGATCGACACACCCCCCTGAACCGCCCACACAGGTGATGCCCTGGCTGCCGCTGCTGATCAGATCCGTGGTCCCGATGTTCTGGAAAAACGAAGAATAGTCATCAAAATCAAGCTGCGTGCCAAAATTCGCCGCCTCATCGTCGAAGGTTTCATTCAGCAGGGTCGCCGCCGCGGCCGGACCTGCAAGACAGATGCCCACAAATGTCACGAACAGGTGTGTTCTCATCGTTCCCTCCCTTTTCACGCCAAGTGCCCACGGCTCAGTTTACTATAAATTCGCGGACAATGCGCCTATCGCGACCAGGATTCATATAGAGTTAACCTGAATCACCGAAGACGGTACCACACCCTTGGGTGGAGCCACGATGACGCAACAACTGTTCTCTTTCCACACCACACCCCTCACCCCACCAACGTCGGAAGAGGACAGGTTGTCGTGGCTCCGCCTATATCGATCCCGCCGTGTCGGCGCGGCAACCTTTCGCCGCCTGATGGGTGAACATGGCAGCGCCGAAGCGGCGCTGGCCGCCCTGCCCGGCATCGCCGAAGCCGCCGGTGTGCGCGATTACCAGACCACCACCCGACAACAGGCCGAAGCCGAGTGGCGTTCCGGCCTCAAACACCGCGCCCGGCTGATCTGCATGGGCGATCCCGAATACCCCACGCTGCTGGCCGATATTTCCGACGCGCCGCCGCTGTTCTGGGCCGTTGGGGACACAACCCTTCTGTCGCGGCCACTGATCGGCATGGTCGGCACACGGCGCTGTTCCAGCCTGGGCGAACGCATGGCCCGGCATCTGGCCGGCGGCCTGGGCGAAGCAGGGCTGACCGTTGTTTCCGGCATGGCGCGCGGCATCGACGCCGCCGCCCATGATGCCGCCCTGCCCTATGGCACCATCGCCGTACTGGGCGGTGGCGCAGATATCATCTACCCCCCTGAAAACACGTCCCTTTACCATAACATTCGCAACCGGGGCCTGGTGATTTCCGAACAACCCATGGGGCTGCCCCCCCAAGCCCGCCACTTTCCCCAGCGCAACCGCATCATTTCCGGCCTGTGCATGGGATTAATCGTGGTTGAAGCGGCGGCCAAATCCGGCAGCCTGATCACCGCCCGCAATGCCGGCGATCAGGGACGCGAGGTGATGGCCGTCCCCGGCCATCCGTTCGACGCCCGCGCCAGCGGCTGCAACATGCTGCTGCGCGATGGTGCCACCCTGATTCGCAGCACCCCGGATGTGCTGGAGGTCTTGGGTCATGACCCAGAACAGGCCCCGCTACGCCCGGCCCAGCCCGCACGCCCCCGCCGCAGCCTGCTGTCCCGCAAACCCGCAGCCCCCCCGGCCACGCCGGTTCCAACCCCGCCGTCCCCGGCCAAACACCGTCAGGACGCCCGCGAATTGCCCGCCGAAATCCTGTCCCGCCTGTCCGCAGCCCCGTTGAACGAAGATCAGTTGATCCGCGATCTGGGCCTCAGTGCCGCAGTGGTCGGCCCGGCGCTGATCGACCTGGAACTGGACGGTCTGGCTATCCGCCATCCAGGGGGGCTGGTGTCCCTTGCGCCCCCAAGCTGAACCACACCGCATTGACAAGTCGTGGGTGCGACCCACATCTAGCGGTCACTGCAAAATGCGTGCCCCCGGAGAACTACATGCCAGTCGTCGTCGTCGAGTCGCCAGCCAAGGCCAAGACAATCAACAAATACCTGGGCGATGACTATACCGTTCTGGCCTCCTACGGCCATGTCCGGGATCTGCCGCCAAAGGACGGATCCGTCGATCCCGAGCAAGACTTCGAGATGCAATGGGAAGTTGCAGCAGACAGCCGCAAGCACGTCAAGGCCATCGCCGACGCGCTGAAGGACGACAATCAGCTGATCCTTGCCACCGACCCCGACCGCGAGGGCGAGGCGATTTCCTGGCACCTTCAGGAAACCCTGACCAAGCGCAAGGCGATCAAGGCCAGCACCGCTGTCAGCCGCGTGGTGTTCAACGCGATCACAAAATCCGCCGTGACCGAGGCGATGAAACATCCCCGGCAGGTCGATGCACCGCTGGTCGAGGCTTATCTGGCCCGCCGCGCGCTGGACTATCTGGTGGGCTTCAACCTGTCGCCCGTGCTGTGGCGCAAGCTGCCCGGGGCGAAATCCGCTGGCCGGGTGCAATCGGTCTGTCTGCGGCTGATCGTCGAACGCGAAATGGAGATCGAGGTCTTCCGGCCCCAGGAATACTGGACGGTCAAGGCCCTGCTGGAAACGCCACGCGGCCAAAGCTTTGAGGCCCGGCTGACGGTTCTGGCCGGCGACAAGCTGGACCGCTTCGATCTGGGCACCGCCGAATCGGCAGAACTGGCTGTCGGTGCGATCAGCTCGCGCGATCTGGCCGTCCGCTCGGTGGAGGCCAAGCCGGCCAACCGCAATCCATCCGCGCCGTTCATGACATCGACCCTGCAGCAAGAGGCCAGCCGCAAGTTCGGCTTCGGCGCCCGCCAAACCATGAGCCTTGCCCAAAGGCTCTATGAAGCCGGCTACATCACCTACATGCGGACCGATGGCATCGACATGGCCCCCGAGGCGGTGATGGCCGCCCGCGATGAAATCAAATCCCGCTATGGCGCCGATTACCTGCCGCCCTCACCGCGCATGTACAAGAACAAGGCCAAGAACGCGCAGGAAGCCCATGAATGCATCCGGCCCACGGAAATGTCCGTCGATGCCGGCAAGCTGCGGGTCACCGACAATGATCAGCGCCGCCTCTACGATCTGATCTGGAAGCGCACGCTGGCCAGCCAGATGGCAGCGGCGCGGATGGAACGGACCACCGTCGATCTGGCCAGCCAGGACGGCCAGGTGGTACTGCGGGCCACCGGCCAGGTGGTGCTGTTTGACGGGTTCATCAAGGTCTATGAGGAAGGCCGTGACGACAGCGTTCTGGACGACGATGACAAGCGCCTGCCGCAAATGGCCGAGGGCGATGCCGTCAAGAAACTTGAGGTCACGCCCGAGCAGCATTTCACCCAGCCGCCGCCGCGCTACACCGAGGCGACACTGGTGAAACGGATGGAGGAACTGGGCATTGGCCGGCCGTCCACCTATGCCTCGATCGTGACCACCATTCAGGACCGGGGCTATGTGATCAAGGATCGCAACCGTCTGATCCCAGAGGATAAAGGCCGGCTGGTCACCGCCTTCCTGAGCAACTATTTCCGCAAATATGTCGGCTATGATTTCACCGCCGATCTGGAAGCCCAGCTGGATGACGTGTCTGCCGGAGAACGCCAGTACAAGGATGTCCTGCACCAGTTCTGGAAGGATTTCTCAGCCGCGATCGCCGAAACCGCCGAGTTGCGGATCACCGAGGTGTTGGAAAAGATCAACGAGGTGCTGGAACCCCACCTCTTCCCCGCGAAAGAAGATGGCAGCGATCCCCGCCTGTGTCCGAATTGCGGCGCCGGGCGGCTGTCCATGCGCACGGCCCGTTCCGGGGGCGCGTTCATCGGCTGCTCGAACTACCCCGAATGCCGTTATACCCGGCCCTTCGGCCCGCCCGGCATGGAAGATGCCGATGGCGCAGGCATCCCGCCCGAAGGCAAGCTGCTGGGCGAAGATGCGGGCGATGAGATCCGTGTTTTCAAGGGCCGCTTCGGCCCCTATGTTCAGCGCGGCCCCGTCACCGAGGACAACAAGAAGCCGCCCCGCCAGTCCGTTCCCAAGCCCTGGCTGCCCGAAGAGGTGGATCTGCCCCAGGCCCTGAAGCTGCTGGCCCTGCCGCGCGAAATTGGCCCCCATCCCGAAGACGGGGTGATGATCTGGTCCAATATCGGCCGCTACGGTCCCTATCTGAAACACGCCGAAAGCATTTCCCACAAGGGCGGCACCAACGCCAACCTGGAAGAAATCGAGGACGTTTTCACCATCGGCATGAACCGCGCGGTCGAGGTTTTGGCCTCGAAACCCAAGCGCGGCAAGCCGGCCGCCGCGACACCGCTGAAAGAGCTGGGCGATCACCCCGATGGCGGCCCGGTTGCGGTGATGAAGGGGCGCTATGGGCCCTATGTGAAATGGGAAAAGATCAACGCCACCCTGCCCCGCGATCTGGAACCCGAGGACGTGACGATGGATCAGGCCATCGCCCTTCTGGCCGAGCGGGCAGCGAAATCGGGCAAGAAGACGCCCCGCAAGAAGGCAACGAAAACCGGGACAAAGGCGAAGAAGGCGGCCCCCAAAAAGGGATAATACCCCTCTGGGTCCGCCTCAGCCCGGTTCAGTCCACCGTCCAGACAAAGGCATCGGCAAAACCCAAGCCCCGGATCTGGCGGAGCACCGCAGCCAGTTCCGGGCCTGCCGCCAGCGGTCCGGCAAAGAGAACCCGCATGGTCCCGCCGCGGTGGCGAAGGTCCTGACGGAACAGGCCCAGCCCCTCATCCAACAGTTGCCGCGCCGTGTCATCGGCCTTGGCCGGCTGAACGAAGGCTCCGATCTGGATATAGCGACCCGGCCCCGGAAAGGCGGGCGGTGTACCACTGCGATTGGGCGGGATTGCCGGCAATGCCCCGGAAAACCGCCCCGGGATCTCGGTCGGCACCTGCCCACACAGCGGTGCCCCCCCCGGACCGGCCACCCCGGCCCACAGAATCCGTCCGCCCAGATCGGCACGGGTGAACAGGCACCCGGCACTGTCCACATACTGCGCGCCGGCGAAATCAGGTGGCGGCATCTCGGCCGGATCCGCCAATACCGGCCCCGCCGCCCCGACCGACCCCGCCCATGCCAGCAATGCCCCAAGCACCGCCTTGTCGAAAATCCTGATCATTTCGTACCAAACATCCGGTCGCCGGCATCGCCGAGACCGGGATAGATATAACCCTTGTCGGTCAGCCGTTCATCCAGCGCGGCGGTGACCACCGGCACATCGGGATGGGCCTCGGCCATGCGGCGCACACCCTCGGGGGCGGCCAGAAGGCACATGAAGCGGATATTGCGGGCGCCGGCCTTTTTCAGCAGGTCGATCGCCGCAACCGAGGAATTACCCGTGGCCAGCATCGGGTCCAGCGCAATCACCAGCCGGCTGTCCAGCACGTCCGGCACCTTGAAATAGTACTGTACCGGCTGCAGCGTTTCCTCATCGCGATACAGCCCGACAAAGCCGATCCGCGCCGATGGGATCAGTTCCAGCACCCCATCCAACAGCCCGTTGCCCGCCCGCAAGATCGAGATCAGTGCCAGCTTCTTGCCGTCCAGAACCGGGGCCTGCATCCGGGCCAGCGGTGTTTCGACCTCGGTCAGGGTCATGGGCAGTTCGCGGGTGATTTCATAGGCCAGCAATTGGCTGATCTCGCGCAAAAGCTGACGAAAACCGGCGGTCGAGGTGGTCTTGTCACGCATGACCGACAGTTTGTGCTGCACCAGGGGATGGCGAACGATGGTCAGGGTCGGGAAATCTGTCTCGGGCATCAAGCGCGCTCCGGTTGGTCGGTCGGTCATCACGGGCCCCTCAGGGGTGGCCCCCGGGTGATAGCGCGAAAGGCCCCCATGGCCCAGCCGAAAGGCACGCGCCCCTGTGCCGGCCGGCAGACACCTTACAGAAAGCTGCGCCCCGGTCCCTCAGCCCGAACCCCCAGATGGGCGGCCACACTGGCGGCGACATCGGCGAAGGCGCGCAGGCCCAGATCCCCGGCCGTCGCTGCCCCTTGCACACAGCCAATCACCGGCACCCGTTCACGGGTGTGGTCAGTGCCGCGCCAAGTCGGATCGTTGCCATGATCGGCGGTCACGATCAAAAGATCCCCTTCACGCAAATGCGACATCATCGCAGTCAGCCGGCGGTCAAAGCGTTCCAGCGCCCCGGCGAAGCCATCCACATCGCGGCGATGCCCGTAGACCGAGTCGAATTCCACCAGATTGACAAAGGTCAGACTGCCCGGCGGGGCGCGACGCAGGGCCTCATCCAGGTGGTCCAGCAGGCGCGCATCGGGCCCCTTGACCGACCGCGTAATTCCCCGCATCGAAAAGATATCCCCGATCTTGCCAATGCCCCACACCTCGCGCCCCGCGGCCATCACCCAGTCACACAACGTGGAGGCCGGTGGCGCGATGGCAAAGTCACGGCGGTTGGCGGTGCGCTGAAACCCGGTCTTGGCGCTGCCCAGAAAGGGCCGTGCGATCACCCGGCCCAACTTCATCGCGTGGAACCGGGGCGCCAGCGTCGCACACAGCGCCATCAGGCGGTCCAGACCAAAGGCCTGTTCATGCGCGGCGATCTGAAAGACGCTGTCCACCGAGGTATAACAGATCGGCCAGCCGCTACTCAGATGCGCGGCGCCAAGCCGATCGACGATCGCGGTGCCCGCGGCATGGCAATTGCCCAGAATACCAGCGGTGCCGGCGGCCCGGGCAACCTCGGCCACCAGATCGTCGGAAAAAGGCGGATCGGTCCGGGGAAAGACGAACCAGTCCCACGGCACCGGACGCCCGGCCAGTTCCCAATGCCCCGACGGGGTGTCCTTGCCTTTCGAGACCTCGCTGGCCGCCCCCCAAAACGCCCCGGGCAGCCCGGGATCTGGCCAGGATCCGATCCCGGGCAGGGGGCCGCCAACAGCAGTTTCCATCGCCCGGCCAAGCCCCATTCGCGCCAGCAGAGGCACGGCCAGCGGCCCATGGCGGCCGTTTTCGGCATCGCCCTGGTGACACAGCTTTGCGATATGGCCCAGCGTATTGGCCCCGGCATCGCCGAAATCCGCCGCGTCAGGGGCCCCACCACAGCCGGCACCGTCAAGCACGATCAGGAAGGCACGGGTCATGGGGCGGTCCTTGGTCTGTAGGCACGGGCGCATATGAATCCCGGCGATAGCATCTGCAGGCGGGTTTGCAAGCCGCGCAGCCAGCCTGGCTCAGCCAGAAATAGATTTGGTAAACGCCCCCAGCAGCCCGCCGAAAAAATTTCCCGCCCTGGCATATTGAGCATCCCCGGCCTGCACCTCTCGCACCCGTTCACCAACAGTGCCGGTCTTGCCCTCGATCCGCAGAGGTTGACCAAGCAGCGCATAGCCGCGCGCCGTCAGAACGCAGCCGCGCATGCGCAACTGCGTGGTCTGCCGCTCTTGTTCAAAACGGATGATCCCCTCTTCGGCCAGCCAGTACATGGCATCGGCGAACAGCCGCTCGGAAAAGCCCTGCCCACCGGAAGGGTCGATATTTTTCAGGGTCAGGGTCACCCGGTTGACCCCCAACGGCACCAGACACCCCACGATCCGGGCGATCATCGCTTCGCTGGCAGCCAGATCATCCATGCCCCAGCATAGCCCCGCACCCCCGGCAGGCCAAGGGCAGCCATGGGCGCACCCGATCTTCCGGCCCGCCTGCCCCGCCGGGGCCCATTCTGGCGCTGGCGTTCCCCGCGCCGACATTATACCAAATCAGAAACACCGCTATTTATCGGGGGAGAAAACATGAGCGAAGACGCACAGGACAGACTGCGCCAAGAGGCTCTTGATTATCACCACTACCCGCGGCCCGGCAAGCTGGAGGTCCGCGCGACCAAGCCCCTGGCCAACGGGCGCGACCTGGCCCGGGCCTATTCCCCCGGCGTGGCCGAGGCCTGTCTGGAAATCAAGGCCGATCCGAAAACCGCCAGCCTCTATACCAGCCGCAGCAATATGGTGGCGGTGGTCAGCAACGGCACGGCCGTGCTGGGCCTGGGCAATATCGGTGCGCTTGCCTCCAAACCGGTGATGGAAGGCAAGGCTGTCCTGTTCAAGAAATTCGCCAATATCGACTGTTTCGACATCGAACTGGACGCCAGCGACCCCGAGCGCCTGGCCGATATCGTCTGCGCGCTGGAACCGACCTTCGGCGCCATCAACCTTGAGGACATCAAGGCCCCCGACTGTTTCACCGTGGAACGGATCTGCCGGGAACGGATGAACATCCCCGTCTTCCACGACGATCAGCACGGTACCGCCATCGTCGTCGGCGCAGCGGCCACCAACGCCCTGCAGGTGGCCGGCAAGGCCTTTGCCGATATCAAGGTCGTCTCCACAGGGGGCGGTGCGGCGGGCATCGCGTGCCTGGACATGCTGCTGAAACTGGGCGTCAGGCGCGAAAACGTCTGGCTGTGCGATATCGCCGGTCTGGTCTATGAGGGCCGCACCGAGGAAATGAACCCGAAAAAGGCCGAATACGCCCAGAAAACCGACCTGCGTACATTGGACGATGTGATCGCCGGCGCCGATCTGTTCCTCGGCCTGTCAGGGCCCGGTGTGCTGACCCCGGCCATGGTCAAGAAGATGACCGCCCAGCCGATCATTCTGGCCCTGGCCAACCCCAACGCGGAAATCGAGCCAACCCTGGCCCGCGAAGCCGCCCCCGACGCGATCATCGCCACAGGCCGCTCGGACCTGCCCAACCAGGTCAACAACGTGTTGTGCTTTCCGTTCATCTTCCGCGGCGCGCTGGATTGCGGCGCAACCGAGATCAACGACGCGATGAAGCTGGCCTGTGTCGAGGCCATCGCCGCACTGGCCCGCCAGACCAGCAGCGCCGAGGCCGCCGCCGCCTATCAGGGCGAATCCATGACCTTCGGGCCCGACTACCTGATCCCCAAGGCCTTCGACCCGCGCCTGATGGGGGTGGTCGCCTGCGCCGTGGCCAAGGCGGCGATGGAAAGTGGCGTGGCCACCCAGCCAATCGCGGACCTGACAGCCTACAAGGCGCGACTGGATGCCTCGGTGTTCAAATCCTCGCTGATCATGCGTCCGGTGTTTGATGCCGCCGCGACAACCAGCCGCCGCATCGTCTTTGCCGAGGGCGAAGACGAACGCGTCCTGCGCGCCGCCCAGGCCATCCTGGAGGAAACCACCGAGCAGCCGATCCTGATCGGCCGCCCCGAGGTGATCGCCACGCGCTGTGAACGCGCCGGGCTGTCCCTGCAGCCGGGATCCAACATCCAGGTGGTGAACCCCGAAAACGACCCGCGCTATCGCGACTATTGGGAAACCTATCTGGGGCTGATGGAACGCAAAGGCGTTACCCCCGATCTGGCCCGCGCGATCCTGCGGACCAACACCACCGCCATCGGCGCCGTCATGGTCCACCGAGATGAGGCCGACAGCCTGATCTGCGGCACATTCGGCCAGTATCTGTGGCATCTGAACTACATCACCCAGATCCTGGGCAACGCGGAAATGCAGCCGGTCGGCGCGCTCTCCCTGATGATCCTGGAAGATGGGCCGCTGTTTATCGCCGACACCCATATCAACGCCGAACCCAGCCCCGAACAGGTGGCCGAGACGGTGATCGGCTGTGCCCGGCACATGCGACGCTTTGGGCTGGAGCCGAAAATCGCGATCTGTTCGGGCAGCGAGTTCGGCAACCTCGACACCCGATCTGGCCGGACCATGCGCGCCGCGCTGGAAATCCTCGACAGTACGCCCCAGAATTTCCTCTATGAGGGTGAGATGCATGTCGATTCGGCCATGAACCCGGTGGCCCGGGCCCGCATCTTTTCCCATTCGCGCTTTGAAGGGGCGGCCAACGGCTTGGTCTTTGCCTCCACAGATGCAGCATCGGGGATCCGCAACGTCCTGAAAGCCAAGGCCAACGGGCTGGAAGTGGGACCGATCCTGATGGGCATGGGCAACCAGGCCCATGTTGTCACCCCCTCGATCACACCGCGCGGATTGCTGAACATGGCCGCGATCGCCGGCACCCCGGTTTCCGTTTACGGCTGATCGGGGAATCTGACGGATCAGAACGGCCGGATCGCGGGTAAAACCGGATCCGGCCTTCCTTGCACACCGAAAGGAAAGCCCCCGCAGCCTGTGATCACACGCTCAGGCCGTTCCGTGCCGAAAGCGCAGGCCGATCACCGCAGCGATCCCGGCGGCCAATAACGGCAAGCCCGCTGGCAGCGGAACCGGCGCGGGCACCGCTGTCACCAGGTTCTGGCGCTGCGTACTGTCCTGACTTTCCAGAAAGCTCACATCATAGCGCTGTCCGCCAGCATAGGCCTGCGCCCGGCCCAGGAACGTGCTGGCCATGTTGGTGATCGCAGCCGCCGTCGCGCCATAGCCCGCGCCCCGGAAGGTCCCCGAGCCAAGCGAAAAGTTGTCATCATAGGCGACTTCCCACAGCGACAATTGGAACGCCGCCGCATCAACCGTATTGTGAACGTTCAGCGTGCCATAGTTCGCATCGAACACCGATTGCACCCGCGCCGCAGCGCCACTTGCCAGAAAGCTGTTGGAAAAGGGGGTCGATGTGTCCTCGTACTGATACGGGCCCCCCTTCGAAATGCTGTGGGCCAGATCAAGGCACCAGGCGACAAAGCTGTAAACCCCGTCAGTCATGTTGAACCCGGTGGCAAAGGTGCGCCCTGTCGATCCCGCCGGGGTTGCCAGGATGGTCGTATTCACCTGCGCCGGCACTGTGAAGCTTTCAAGCCGCAACGTAGCGGCCTGTGCCGCGCCCCCGCCCAGAACAACAGCAAACACAGCAGCAGAGAGCAACCTGGCACACATGAAACGACCCCCTCACTTCAGGCAATCCGAAAAAACATACGGATTGTTTCCATTTCATGGGGGAGCATGCCACGCGCGGGCAGCACAACCTACTCCTGATTGTTCAATAGATTAACCGGTTAACGACCCGGGGATGGGGTGAAATTACCCCTCCCCCGGGCAGATCTCAGACCCAGGGGCGGGCGTCAGCCAGATCTGTTTCGAAACTGTCGATCGAGGCGGCCTTTTCCAGCGTCAGCCCGATATCGTCCAGCCCGTTCAGCAGGCAATGCTTGCGAAATGGGTCCAGATCAAAGCGGACCGATCCGCCATCCGGCCCGGTGATCACCTGGTTTTCCAAATCCACCGTGATCACCGCATTCGCCCCGCGCCGGGCATCGTCCATCAGCTTGTCGACATCTTCCTGGGGCAGCGCGATCGGCAGGATGCCGTTCTTGAAGCAGTTATTGTAGAAAATATCGGCAAAACTGGGCGCGATCACACAGCGGATCCCGAAATCCAGCAACGCCCATGGCGCATGTTCGCGCGAGGATCCGCAGCCGAAATTGTCGCCGGCCACCAGGATCTCGGCCTTGCGATAGGCCGGCTGGTTCAGCACGAAATCGGGGATTTCCTGCCCCTCGGCATCAAAGCGCAATTCGTCGAACAGGTTCTTGCCCAGCCCCTCACGCTTGATGGTTTTCAGGAATTGCTTGGGGATGATCATGTCTGTATCGACGTTGATCTGGGGCATGGGCGCGGCCACGCCGCTGAGCTTGGTGAATTTCTGCATCAGTATGCTCCGATAGATGTGACATGATCCGGGCTTGTCAAAGCCGCTACCGCAGGGGCGAATGTACCATGTCCGATGTGATTACCCTGACAGCCCTGACGGGCTGCGTTTCGCGAAGATGGACGCCGGGGATCGGCGACCCAAGTGTCATGGGCTGGGTCACGGTCACGGCCTACGGGGCCGCCGCCGTGCTGTCGCTGGCCTGTGTCCCGCGTGCCCACAGATGGCGCGAGCCCCTGTTCTGGGCCTTCTGCGCCCTGCTGATGGCCGGGCTGGCGATCAACAAGCAGCTTGACCTGCAATCGGCGCTGACCGCTGTCGGACGCTGCCTGTCCCAGGCCCAGGGCTGGTACGATCAGCGCCGCGCGGTCCAGAAGAATTTCGTCCTGATCCTGCTGGCCTGCGCAGCGCTGAGCGCCCCCTGCCTGATCTGGATCTTCCACCGCATCCTGCGCCGGACCTGGCTGGCCTTGCTGGGGATGCTGATCGTGGCAACCTTCGTCACCGTCCGCGCGGTCAGCTTTCACCATATCGACGCAATCCTGAACCTGCGGATCCAGACCGTCCGGGTGAACTGGATCCTTGAATTGTCCGGTATCACGCTGATCGCGGCCAATGCGCTGTCCCTGATCCTGCGGCCCCGTGAACGGGACCGCTGAAATCACTTGCCGTGCGGCGGATGGGTGCGGATGAAAAAGGCCATCGCCATCAGCCCCGCCCCGTTGAACAGCAGCTCGATCCCCAGCAGCGTTCCCAGCAACTGAACGGACACAGAGGCAAAGTTGGCCAGGATGAACCCTGCCAGCAGCACCGACAGCGCCCCGGACAGCAACATCGCCCAGAAATACTGGGTCTGCCGCATGTTCCAGGCCAGGATCAGCCGGACGATCCCGCCACCGGCGATCAGGATCGTGACCAGCAGCGACAGGGATAGCACCCCCTCCAGCGGATTGCTGATAAAGGAGATCCCGATCAGCGCCATCAGCCCGCCCAGAACCACCGACAGCAGCTTGCGCCCACCGCTGGTTTCGCCCAGCCCGGCCGCGATCTGGATACCGCCGGTCAGCAGAAACAGGACTCCGGTAAAAATCGTGACCGCCACCGAGGCAAGGGCGGTATTCGCCAGCGCGAACACCCCGAACAGCACCGACAGCAGACCGAGACACAGCCATTTGACCCAGGTTTTCATCACCGAACTCCTTCATTGATCTGAGGGCCTGTCCCTTATCTAGGTCATGGTCCGCACATCCGTAAGATGGCCCGTTACCGCAGCTGCGGCGGCCATCGCCGGGCTGACCAGATGGGTCCGGCCACCGCGGCCCTGACGCCCCTCGAAATTGCGGTTCGAGGTGGCGGCACAGCGTTCGCCGGGGGCCAGTTGGTCCGGGTTCATCGCCAGACACATGGAACACCCGGCCAGGCGCCATTCAAAACCGGCAGCCTTGAAGATATCGGCCAGGCCCTCTTCCTCGGCCTGTTTGCGCACCAAGCCTGAGCCGGGCACGATCATGGCCCGAATGCCTTCCTTGATCTTGCGGCCCTTCAGCACGGCGGCGGCGGCGCGCAGGTCCTCGATCCGGCCATTGGTGCACGACCCGATGAACACCGTGTCGATCTGGATATCCTGCAGCGCCATGCCCGGGGTCAGCCCCATATAGTCCAGCGAGCGGCGCGCGGCATCGACCTTGCCACCGGTGAAGTCCTCAGGCGCGGGCACCGTGGCGGTGATCGGCAGCGCATCCTCGGGCGAGGTGCCCCAGGTCACGGTGGGGGCGAT
>JBKDZR010000062.1:0-20926 GCA_047971485.1 Qingshengfaniella sp.
CCTTTGATGAGATCTGGGAAAAATCCGGGTTCTCACGCGAAAAGGGCCTGACCACGGTCGAGATGCTGGATGCGATCGACGACGGCATTTTGCGGGCGATGTACATCCTGGGCGAGAACCCGGCCATGTCGGATCCCGATGTCGAACATGCCCGTCACGCCCTGAGCAAGCTGGATCATCTGGTGGTTCAGGATGTGTTCCTGACCGAAACAGCCAATTTCGCCGACGTGATCCTGCCGGCCTCGGCCTGGGCGGAGAAGACGGGGACTGTGACCAACACCAACCGTCAGGTCCAGATGGGCCGGCCCGCCGTAGCGCCACCCGGTGACGCGCGCGAGGACTGGGCCATCACCGTCGATCTGGCCAAACGGCTGGGGCTGGACTGGACCTATACCCATCCCCGCGATGTCTTTGCCGAGATGAAGCTGGCGATGGAATCGCTGGACAACATCACCTGGGACCGGCTGGAGGCACAAGGCGCCGTCACCTATCCCTCGCTTTCGCCCGAGGATCCCGGCCAGCCGATCATCTTCAGCGATGGTTTCCCGCGCGGTGAAGGCCGGGCCCGGTTCACGCCGGCCAAGGTCCTGCCCCCAGCCGAGACCCCGGATGACGACTATCCGATGATCCTAACCACGGGCCGGCAGCTGGAACACTGGCACACCGGATCCATGACCCGGCGAACCAAGGCGCTGGACGCGATCGAGCCCGAGGCCAGTGCCTCGCTCAACCCGCGCACGCTGAAGCTGATGGGGATCACCCCGGGCGAGATGATCTCCGTCCAGACCCGGCGGGGCAATATCGAGATCATGGCCCGGGCCGACCGCGCGCTGGCCGAGGACATGGTTTTCATCCCCTTCGCCTATGTCGAGGCTTCGGCCAATGTGCTGACCAACCCGCAACTGGATCCCTTCGGCAAGATCCCCGAGTTCAAGTTCTCGGCTTGTCGGGTGGTCAAGACCATTGGGGCCGTCGCCGCTGAATAAACAGGGCACGCAGAGGCCTGATCATCACCCTATGCGGCCCGTCTCGGCGGGCCGCTTTTTCGTATATGGGGGTGGGCAGATGATGACACCCCTCCGTGTCACGCAGCCCACACAGAACGATACGCAACCTGTCTTGCCAGCGCTGTAACAGGGCAGGATGGCCCGCATGACCCTGCGTAAACCGCCCATTCTTTACGTCGGCGCACGAAAACGCTTGGATCGGGCGGCGCGTCCTGCAACTCTCTGGCCTACATTGCAATCACTTGGAAGGATCCCCTCCATGATCCCTGTTTCTCATCCCTTTGCCGGGCGGCTCGTCTCAGCCGCCGTTCTCAGCCTGACGCTGGCCGCCCCGGTCGCCCAGGCACAACAGTTCATCAATATCGTCACCGGCGGCACATCCGGCGTCTATTATCCGCTGGGTGTCGGCCTGTCGGAAATCTATGCCGACGGAATTGAGGGATCGCGGACCCAGGTGCAATCCACCAAGGCCTCGGTCGAGAACCTGAACCTTGTCAGTCAGGGCAAGGCGGAACTGGCCTTTGCCCTGGGCGATTCCGTGAAAATGGCCTGGGAAGGCAACCAGGAGGCCGGTTTCCCCCGCCCGCTGGACAACCTGCGCGCCATTGCCGGGATCTATCCCAACTACATCCAGATCGTCGCTTCGGGCGATGCCGGGATCGAAAGCGTCACCGATCTGGTCGGCAAGACCCTGTCGGTGGGCGCGCCGGCCTCGGGCACGGAACTGAACGCCCGCGCCATCCTGGGGGCGGCCGGGATCAGCTATGACGATCTGTCCAAGGTCGAATACCTGCCCTATTCGGAATCCGCCGAACTGATCAAGAACCGGCAGTTGCAGGCAACGCTGCAATCCTCGGGGCTGGGCGTGGCCTTTATCAAGGACCTTTCGGCGACCCATGACATCAATCTGGTCACTGTCCCCGCCGATATCGTCGAATCGATCGGTGCCCCCTATGTGCCGGCCGTGATCCCCGCCGGCACCTATTCCGGGCAGGATACGGATGTGCCGACAGCGGCCGTGGGCAACGTGCTGGTGACCAGTGCGGCGGTGGATGAGGAAACCGCCTATCAGATGACCAAACTGCTGTTCGAAAACCTCGACCGGCTGAAGGCCGCCCATGCCGCTGCTGGCGCGATCGACCCGGCCCGCGCCACCATCGGTCTGGCCATCCCGCTGCATCCGGGCGCCGAGCGCTACTACAAGGAAATCGGCGTCCTTCAGTAAGGCACCGCCACATAGTTCCAGGACCGGGCAGACCCCTGCCCGGTCCTGTCCGTCCCGCACCCTTCCCCCGGAGCCACCATATGACCACCGCCCCCCCCGAGCATGACAAATCCTCCCCCGAAGAGGCCCTGGAAGGCCTGCCCTCGGGGTTCGGTAACGGCCTGCCTGGCAGCGTGGCCTTCTGGATCGCGGTGGTGTTTTCGCTGTTCCAGCTATGGACTGCCGCCTATGGCACCCTGCCCAGTCAGGTTGTGCGGGCCATGCATGTCAGCTTTCTGCTGCTGCTGGGCTGTGCACTGGTCGGCAATCTGGTCAGCAAAAGCCGCGCAGGGCAGGCCCTGTGGTGGGGATTGGGGCTGGCCGGCTTTGCCACCGGGCTTTACCAGTGGATCAATTACGCGCCGATCCTGCGCCGCACCGGCTATCTGACCACAGGCGATCTGGCGGCCGGTACCGCGTTGATCGTGCTGGTCTTTATCGCCGCGCGCAAGCTGATGGGCTGGCCCCTGACGATCATTGCAGGGATCTTCCTGGCCTATTGCTTCTTCGGTCAGCACCTGCCGCCACCGCTGATCACCCGGGGCTATGATTTCGCCCAGATCGTGGAACATTTCTCCTTCGGGACCGAAGGCATCTATGGCACCCCGGTCTATGTATCTTCGGCCTATATCTTCCTGTTCGTCGTCTTCGCCGCCTTTCTGGAACGCGCCGGCATGCTGGCCCTGTTCACCGATTTCGCCCTTGGCCTGGTCGGTGGCGTGCGCGGTGGGCCAGCCCAGGTGGCGATCCTGTCCTCGGCGCTGATGGGCACGATTTCCGGATCCGGCGTGGCCAATGTGGTGGCCTCGGGACAGTTCACCATCCCGCTGATGAAGCGCTTCGGCTTTCGCCCGGCCTTTGCCGGCGGGGTTGAGGCCACCGCCTCGATGGGTGGCCAGATCATGCCGCCTGTGATGGGGGCTGTAGCCTTCATCATGGCCGAAACCCTTAACGTGCCCTACACGGCCGTCGTTACCGCCGCGATCCTGCCCGCGATCCTTTATTTCGGGGTGGTGTTCTGGATGGTCTGGCTACAGGCCGGACGGGACAACCTGCGTGGCCTGCCGAAATCCGAGCTGCCCAACCCGTGGAAGGCCGTGCGCGACCGCTGGCCGCTGATCCTGCCGCTGGCGGCGCTGGTCTATCTGCTGTTCGCCGGCTATACGCCGATCTTCGCTGGCACCATGGGGTTGGCGCTGGTCACCGTGCTGATCCTGGGCACGCCCCTGGCCGCGATGATCGGCCCCATGGCCCTGAGGGTGATCTTCTGGGTGATCCTGGGGCTGGGCTGCGCGGCGTTTCTGGAATATGGCGTGAACCTTCTGGCCCTGCTGCTGGCCGGGCTGATCGGGCTCTGCGCCGTGTTCAAGGGCGCCCGTCCGACCCTGGGCATTGTCCGCGACGCCCTGGCCCAGGGCGCGCGCAACGCCCTGCCCGTCGGCATTGCCTGCGCCATTGTCGGCATCGTCATCGGAACGCTGACCCTGACCGGCATCGCATCCACATTCATCGGCGCGATCATTGCCATTGGTGAGAACAACCTGTTCCTGTCGCTGGTGCTGACCATGATCACCTGCCTGATCCTGGGCATGGGCATTCCAACGATTCCGAACTACATCATCACCTCGTCCCTGGCGGGACCGGCGCTGCTGGAACTGGGGGTGCCGCTGCTGGTCAGCCACATGTTCGTTTTCTATTTCGGGATCATGGCGGATCTGACACCACCGGTAGCGCTGGCTTGTTTCGCCGCGGCGCCGATTGCGAAATCGTCAGGGCTGAAGATCTCGCTTCAAGCTGTGCGTCTGGCGGCGGCCGGGTTTGTCGTGCCGTTCATGGCCGTCTTCACCCCGGCCCTGATGCTGCAATCCGGCGGGCCGCTGGCCGAGGCCTGGGGCATGCCGCTGGCGGTTCTCTATATCTTCGTCAAAACCGTGATCGCGGTCGGCATGTGGGGGATCGCGGTGATCGGCTTTCTGTTCCGCCCCGCACCGATCTGGGAACGCGCGATCGCACTGGCCTCGGGCATTGCGCTGATCGTCGCGCTACCGCTGACAGATGAGATCGGTTTGGGCCTGGCTGTTCTGTTCCTGGTCCTGCACTGGCTGCGGGCCCGCAAAGGGGCGCCGGATCCGGCATGATGCTGTGCATCGCCGCTGGCGGCCCGGTTCTGGCCCTGGCCGTCTCTGGTTTTACCCTGTCCTGGACGCACTCGGTCGAAAAGACCCGCTGGTGGGAACGCTGGGAGATCGGCCCCGGTGGGCTGCGCCCGGTCGAGGCCCTGATCACCGGCAGCGGTGCGGGGATGGAACCGCCCGCCAATGCCCTGCGCACCCCCGAGGGCTGGCGCTATGAGCCCAAGGTGCCGCCGCAGGACCGGGTTCTCCTGGCAGCATCGGGCATGACCGGGGGGGGCTGGACCCTGTGCGCAGAAGACATCTGCCGGGATCTGGGGGCGGACCCCGGCACGGGCATCACCCTTTACACCGCCCCGGATTGTAGAGCGCAGCAAGGAGACACGCCATGAGCACAGGCAAAATCGCGGTGATGGGGGCCGGCGCCGTCGGCTGTTATTATGGCGCTGAACTGGCCCAGGCCGGTGAGACCGTCACCCTGATCGGCCGCCCCGCCCTGGCCGAGGCCGTAGCCGAGCGCGGCCTGCTTCTGGACAAGGCCGGTCAGACCCAAACCATCGCCCTGAACGCCGCCACCACCGCCGAAGGCGTGGCCGGTGCAGATCTGGTCATCGTTTCGGTCAAATCCGGCGATATCCCGGCCGCCGGCCAGGCCATCGCCCCACACCTGGCCCCCGACGCCATCTTGCTGAGTTTTCAGAACGGGGTCGGCAACGCCGAACGGCTGGCCGAGGCCACAGGCCACCCGGTAATCCCGGTGGTGGTCTATGTTGCCACCGGCATGGCCGGCCCGGGACATGTGCGCCATAACGGGCAGGGCCGGTTGGTCTTCGGCGAAACCCCTGACAGCGAACGCGCGGCCAAGCGCTTCCGGGCTGCGGGGATCGAGGTGGATATCTCACCGGATGCGGAAACCGCGCTGTGGGAAAAGCTGACGATCAACTGCGTGTTCAACGCGCTTTCGGCCGTGTCGCAACTGCCCTACGGCCAGATCTGGGGGGAACCCGGGGTTGAGACAATGGCCCGCGCCGTGCTGGCCGAATGCCAGGCGGTGGCGGCAGGCAGCGGCATCACCCTGCCAGACGATCTGTGGCAGGCCATCGCGGCGATCCCGGGCAAGATGGCGGGGCAATATTCCTCGACCGCGCAGGATCTGGCGCGGGGACGGGCGTCGGAAATTGACTATCTGAACGGGGAAATCGTCCGCCGTGCCGAGGCTTTGGGGCTGAACGTGCCGGCGAATACCACGTTGTGGACACTGGTGCGGCTGGCCGAAAAAAGCGGGGCCCTGACGGAAAAGCAGGCACAATAAGTCCTTATATCAATGGCCGTGGAAAATGACTGCTTTGAGGCCATTCTGTCCCTGACCCCTTCCCGGCGCGGGACCGGCCCACCGGTCCGGCGCTGGCGCGGCTGGCTCTGCTGGTGGCAATGACAGCTTCGTCCCGCAAAGCTGCCTGTCGCAAGCGGTCAATCCTTAGGGCCGTTGGTATTAGTTGCACACAAAGTCCAGCCAAACCGCAAGATCCATGCGCTGGCGCCCTTTGGGGGGGCTGCGGGAACACGCGGGATGCAAACAGGCGACGTTCGGGCAAACGTCAAGCCGATTTCAGCGCATCCTGCCCCGGTCGTTTGCCCGCCGCCCATGCCGCAGCGGCGCGACCGAAGGCCTGGAACAGCGGACGGGACACCGGATCATTGGCCGCGTTCCATTCCGGATGCCATTGCACCGACAGGGTAAAGCCCGGCGCATCGCGGACATAGATCGCCTCGGGCGTGCCGTCAGGGGCCAAGCCATCTATGACGATCCGTGGCCCCGGTGCCTTGATCCCCTGCCCGTGCAAGGTGTTGGTCATCACGTTCTCAGCCCCGAGCAACTGGCTGAACACCCCACCCGGGGTCAATGTCACCCGATGGCGCAGGGCAAAGCATTCCTCCAGCGTCCCCCCTGGTGGCATCCGGTGGTTCATCCGCCCCGGCAGATCGCGGATCTCGGGATAGAGCGAGCCGCCCATGGCCACATTCACCTCCTGAAAGCCCCGGCAAATACCAAAAAAAGGCTGCCCGCGCGTCACGCATTCGCGCACCAGAGGCAGGGTAATCGTGTCCCGGGCGCGATCAAAGGCGCCATGGGCCTCGGTCGGATCCTCGCCATATTCCTCGGGATGAACATTGGGTCGCCCCCCGGTCAGCAGGAACCCGTCGCAAGTCTCCAGCAATTCCGCCACCGACAGGTAGCGGGGATCTGCGGGCACGAGAAACGGGATCCCATCCGAGACCTCGGCAATCGCCTGGGAATTCATCGTGCCGCCGGCATGGACGGGATAGTGATCGTGCAGAAGGTAACTGTTGCCAATGATACCAATGATGGGACGCGCCATGAGAGCCTCATTTCGGAACCCGTCCTGATTAGCCCGTTTCCGTCCGCAGGTCGAGGGCGCCCACGGTTCTGCACATCCCCTGTGCGCCCACCGTTGAAGCCCCCGCCCCATGGGTTTACGCTGCAACCCAGCCAGCCCGATCCAGCGGAGGATTCCCATGCGCGATGCGACCCCCAGTGCCGGGCACGACACCGTTTATCTGCGCGATTATCGCGCCCCCGCCTATTGGGTCGAGGATGTGCACCTGACCTTTCGCCTGGCACCCCAGGCCACGCGGGTCCTGGCCCGGATCCGCTTTCGCCCGAATCCCGACGCGCCGGGCCCGTTCGAGCTGCACGGCCGCCAGCTGCGCCTGATCCACGCGGCCATCGACGGCACCCCGATCACCCCCGAAATCACCGCTCAGGGTCTGACCTGTCAGGTCCCCGATGGGCCCTTTACCTGGGAGGCCGAGGTCGAGATCACCCCCGAGGCCAACACCTCGCTGGAGGGACTTTACATGTCCAACGGCATGTACTGTACCCAATGCGAGGCCGAGGGGTTCCGCAAGATCACCTATTACCCCGACCGCCCCGATGTGATGGCCCCCTTCACCGTGCGCATCGAAGGCGCGGCCCCGGTCCTGCTGTCCAACGGCAACCCCACGGGCGAAGGCCCCGGCTGGGCCGAATGGCACGATCCCTGGCCCAAACCGGCCTATCTGTTTGCCCTGGTCGCCGGGGATCTGCGCGCCCATCGCGACAGCTTCACCACCCGTTCGGGGCGCGATGTCGATCTGGCTATCTGGGTCCGCCCGCCCGATATCGACAAATGCGCCTTCGCCATGGATGCGCTGAAACGGTCCATGGACTGGGACGAACGCCGCTATGGCCGGGAATACGACCTGGACCTGTTCAACATCGTCGCGGTCAGTGACTTCAACATGGGCGCGATGGAAAACAAGGGGCTGAACGTCTTTAACTCGGCCCTGGTGCTGGCCAGCCCGGAAACCGCGACCGATGGCAATTACGAACGCATCGAAAGCGTCCTCGCCCACGAATATTTCCACAACTGGACGGGCAACCGCATCACCTGCCGCGACTGGTTCCAGCTGTGCTTGAAAGAGGGGCTGACCGTGTTCCGCGATCAGCAGTTTTCCGGCGACGAACGATCCGAACCGGTTCAGCGGATCAACGACGTGCTGGCGTTGCGCGCCCGTCAGTTCCGCGAAGACAACGGCCCCCTGGCCCATCCGGTGCGCCCCGAAAGCTTTGTCGAGATCAACAACTTCTACACCGCAACCGTTTATGAAAAAGGCGCCGAGGTCATCCGCATGCTGCGCCGGTTGGTCGGCGAAGCGGGCTATGACAAGGCCCTGACCCTCTATTTCGACCGCCATGACGGGCAGGCCTGCACCATCGAGGACTGGCTGAAGGTGTTCGAGGATGCCACGGGCCGTGATCTGACCCAGTTCAGTCGCTGGTATAGCCAGGCTGGCACCCCACGCCTGAGCGTGACCGAGGATTGGCAGAACGGCACCCTGACCCTGACGTTCAGCCAAAGCACGCCACCAACCCCGGGGCAGGACAACAAGGCCCCCCAGGTGATCCCCATCGCCCTGGGCCTCTTGTCCCGAGACGGACGGGAACTGCTGCCGACCCGGATGCTGGAACTGACCGAGGCCAGCCAGAGCTTTCAGTTCCATGACTTGCCCGAGCGGCCCGTGGCCTCGATCCTGCGCGGCTTTTCCGCCCCGGTGATCCTGATCCGCGATGTGCCGCCTGCGGATCGAGCCCTGCTGCTGGCCCATGATACCGATCCCTTCAACAAGTGGGAGGCTGGCCGCAGCCTGGCCAAGGACGCGCTGATCGCCATGCTGAGCGGCCGGAGCGGACAGGAACAGGCCTGGCTGGACGCCCTCGGGCCGGTGCTGGACGATGCCGCCCTGGATCCGGCCTTTCGCGCGCTGGTCCTTGGCCTGCCATCCGAGGACGATCTGGCCCAGACCCTGCATGATGGCGGCCATGTGCCGGACCCGACGGCCATCCACACGGCGCGCGAGGCGCTGCTGGACCGGCTGGCCACGCATCATGGCGACCGGCTGGCCGGGTTGTACGGGACGATGCAGGTGCCTGGCCCCTTCCAACCCGATGCCACGGATGCGGGACAACGCGCGCTGGCCAATGCCGCACTTGACCTGCTGAGCCGGCAGGACGATGGCGCACTGGCCCGGGCGCAATATGCCGCCGCCGACAACATGACCCAGCAACTGGCCGCCCTGGGCGCGCTGGTCCGACAGGGCAAGGGCACAGAGGAACTGAGCACCTTTCACGATCAGTGGCGGAATGATCCGCTGGTGATGGACAAGTGGTTCGCCCTGCAGGCCGGACTGGCTGCACCCGACCGGGCCGCCGATGTCACCCGCAGCCTGACCGAGCATCCCGACTTCACCTGGAAAAATCCCAACCGCTTTCGCGCCCTGATTGGCGGGCTGGCGGGCAATGCCGCCGGGTTTCATGCCCCGGGCGGGGCGGGCTATGATCTGATCGCCGACTGGCTGATCCGGCTGGACCCGGTCAACCCGCAAACCACGGCCCGGATGACCACCGTTTTCGACAGCTGGCGGCGCTATGATGCCGACCGGCAGGCGCTGATGCGGGCGGCGCTGATGCGCATCGCAGCAACCCCCGGCCTTTCACGGGACAGCGCCGAGATGGTCACCCGGATCCTGGGCGACTAAGGCGTGACCCTTGCAATCATCGCCGCCCTGACGGCCAGCGCCCTGTTCGGGCTGAGCATCCACGTTCAGGCCAAGGCCCTGGCCCAGGTGCCCGGCGTGATCGGAGCGGCGACCTCGGTCATTGCCACGACGATCCTGCTGTGGGCCATGGCGCCATTCACCATCGACTGGGCCTGGTGGCTGGCCCCAGGCATGTGGATGTTCGCCCTGTGCGGCACGATCTTTCCGGCGCTGGGGCAGTTCTTTCAGATCACCTCGGTGAAACATGTCGGCCCCTCGCTGACAGCCGCCATCGGATCCTTCACACCGGTCATCGCCATCGCCCTGTCCGTCATTGTGCTGCATGAGCCGCTGACCCTGCAATCGGCCATTGGCGTGATCCTGATGGTCACGGCCCTTCTGGCCAGCAACTTCCCCACACCGCGCAGTGGCAAGCGCTGGCCCCTCTGGGTGCTGTGCATCCCCCTGGGCGCGGCCACAGCGCGGGGCATCGTGCAGCCCCTGATCAAGATCGGGCTGGAGGACATCCCCAGCCCGTTCTTCGCCACATTGGTCATGTTCACCGTTTCCGCCGCTGTGCTGGGGGCCATCGCCTTTCTGCCCCGCCGCCAAGCCATCGGCGCCCGGCTGAACCCCGGCCACGGCTGGTTCGCGCTGAGCGGGCTGATCAACTGCGCCGGGATCCTGGCGCTGGCCTATGGCTTGCAGAACGGCGCGGTGACCGTCGTGGCGCCCCTGGCCTCGACCACGCCACTATGGGCAGTGCTGTTCGGCAAGCTGTTCTTCACCCATGAAACGGTCGGCCTGAAGCATCTGTTCATCGCCGCACTAATGGTGTTCGGGGCGGTGATCGTTGTGACAGGTCGGGTATAGGACATCAGGAAAATAAGACTTTGCGGCATCCGGCTTCGCCGTTAACCTTTTCTTGCCACCGCAAGCAAGAGGTCACCCATACGCACCCTGCTCTTCTCCGTTCCGGTCATTCTCGGCCTTGCCGCATCGCCCCAGGCCGCCACGCTGCCCTATCTGGTCATCGACGCGGATCTGGATGTCTCACTGCTGAATGATTTCGGGCCGCTCCTCATGCCCAGCGGCCGTCTGGAAACCACCGCCCGCGGCACCATCACGGATGGTTCGGCCAATGCGCCGATCGGCAAGAACTTTGTCTTTACCGGAGGAACATATGGCGCCCCGGGCAGTGATGCGACCCTGACGATCGACGGGGTCAGCGTCTATACGCTGATCACAGGGGCCATTCCCCCGGTGATCGGCCCCGATACGCTCAGCTATTCCCTGACCTTCGAGCCCCCCCTTTACCGAGGCCTTTGATGTGCCGGCCGCCGGCCAATCCACCGTCAGCTTCAACACCCCGTTCAACTTTTTCCAAACCGAGGTCATTGACAGCGCCGATATCTTCGACGCGATCGTCAAGACCATGCCCATCACCATCTTCTTCGATGGCCCCTTGCCCACGCGCTATTTCACCGATCCCAGCGATCCCTTTAGCGGGTATGACTATATCGAAGGCCCCGTGAACGCGACACGGATCGTGCTGGGCACCCTGCCACCAGCCATCCCTGTCCCTGCGGCCCTGCCAATGCTGGCGGGAGGGCTGGCACTTCTGGGCCTTTTCTCGCGGCGTCGCACGGGGTGAGGCCAGCGGCACCGGAGAATGACCTGTGTTTCTGCCACGAAAGCCTAGTCTGAAGCCTTTTTGACTGTTGATCCAGCAGAGCAAGCCGCGCCAGCGCCGGACCGGGGGCTGGCGCATCCAACATTCGTGCGATGCGATTTATGGTGGCCATGGTAGCACGACCCTCAAGCTTCGTGCTGTCTTCAGCCATAGCGCCAGACCGGTGGGCCGGTCTGGCGCTGGCGCGGCGCCCTTCGGGCTTGTCCCGCGCCCGGAAAGTTTAACGGCCGCCTTGCCCGCAAAGCCGACTATCGCAAACGCTCATTCCTTAGGGCCGGCGGCATAACCCATCCGCGACATACAGCCGCCTGAGTGGATCCCGGGCCTGTCCTGTTGCACCACCCCCTGCGCTGGGATACGCTCAGCGCATAAGGATAACGTCCGTCATGCGAGGGGTGGACGCAAATGAGGGACAGGCTGGATCCCCTGATCGCCGAGCGCGCGCCGTGGCTTTTCGCTGGTCACGCTTGGTCTGATCCATCGCGGCGCATCCTGAACCGCATGCTCGGCTATGACCGCACCGTGGCACTGGGGTCCGAACTGCGCGATCTGCCGATGCAGGACATCATGGCCCGCATGGGCACGATGCTGGCCCGCGATGTCGAGGTCACCGGCCTGGGCAACATTCCCCGCCACGGCGCTGCCCTGATCGTGGCCAACCACCCCACGGGCATCGCCGACGGGATCATCCTGAACAGCGTGCTGACCCGGGTGCGGGGCGATTCCTATTTCTACGCCAACAGCGATATCCTGCGGGTTCTGCCCCAGATGGACCGGCTGATCGCGCCGGTGGAATGGCGGCTGGAAAAACGCAGCCACGCCAAGACGCGCGAGACCATGGCCTACACCCGCAAGGCCGTTGAAGAAGGGCGCCTTGGCGTGATTTTTCCGGCCGGCCGGCTGGCCAAACGCCGCAAGCTGCGCCTGTATGAACGGCCGTGGATGGCCTCGGCCGCAATGATCGCGCGCAAGTTCAACCTTGACGTGATCCCGGTGAATATCCAGGCGCGCAACTCGGCACTGTTCTATCTGTTCGACCTGATCCACCCGACATTGCGCGACATCACCCTGTTCCACGAGACCCTGAACAAGGATCGTCAGCCCTATCGGATCACCGTGGGCGAACCGATTTCCGCCGCTGCCCTGCCGGCGAAATCCGAAGACGGGATCGAGATGCTGCGCCGCGCCACGCTGGCCCTGGGCGGGCGCTATGCGCCCTCGGTGTCGCTGGTGCAAAGCACGCGCAGACCCAGCTGGGTGCGCTGACCCGGGGAAACGGACCGGTCTCAGCCCGGCTGGCAGAAGGGCTGGGTTTTGGTCCAGGCGGCGATATCGGTACGCTTGCGGGTGGAATGGAACGGTCCCCAATCCGCAGCAACCCCCCGTCCACCAGCCGAGATCACCCCGTCGCGTGGCACTGTATGGGCCATGATCCGCACCGCGCAGCGCACATTGGCAGATCCGTTTTTCAACGCCTCGCCGCTTTTCGCCCCGCAGCCATACCCACGCGCCGTGGCCGGGGCGATCTGGACCAGCCCGAACCAGCGGCCATCGCCGCCCACGGCCTCGGGGCGCCAAGTGCTTTCGTGTTTGGCCAGCGATGAAATCAGCCCCGCCCAGAAAGCCCGGCGATCAGCGGTGCTGGCCTCGGGATAGGCCGGGCAATAGGTGGCAATATCGCGCGGTTCGACATCCAGCAGCGCCTGGCCATGGGTGTCGATGGCGGTCAGGGCAGCGCGGGTCCAGGCGTCACCCTCGGGGCGGCTGGCCCAGCGAAGCGCGGGCACAGGCTTGCGCGCGGAGGGAATGGCACTGTCCCGGTTCAGCGCCTCAGAGGGGGCACAGGCCGAAATGGCAATGGCCATGACCAGAACGGCAATCAATCGTCCAAACAAGAGGCGGCCCTCGCATGGTTGCGCTGCAGCCCAGATAGGCGCGGGCCCGGCTGTCAGGCAAGCGTTCCGGCCGGACCTGCCCGCACCCGGCCCCGGTTTGAGCGGATTTCGGCCAACCTATCCCCGAAGGCTGAACAGAATGCAAAGATCCCGGATCGTCCCTGCACATTCGCACAATACCCGACACCGGCCATGCCCTTGCCGGTAGGGCATGGCTGGCCTAAAAGGCCCGACAGACAGTCAGGGGGCGCCGAGATGCTCGATCTCACGTATGAGACACCGAAACCGAAGGTCATTTCCGGGGCCAAGCATGACTGGGAACTGGTCATCGGGCTGGAAGTTCACGCTCAGGTCGCATCAAAGGCCAAGCTGTTTTCCGGCGCCTCGACCACCTTTGGCGCGGAACCCAATGCCAATGTCGCTTTTGTTGACGCCGCCATGCCGGGCATGCTGCCAGTGATCAATGAATTCTGCGTGGCCCAGGCGGTGCGCACCGGGCTGGGACTGAAGGCAGAGATCAACCTGGTCTCGGCCTTTGACCGCAAGAACTATTTCTACCCCGACCTGCCCCAGGGCTATCAGATCAGCCAGCTGTATCATCCCATCGTCGGCGAGGGCGAGGTGCTGGTGGACATGGGCCCCGGCGTGGCGCGGCGGGTGCGGATCGAGCGGATCCACATGGAACAGGATGCCGGGAAATCCATCCATGACATGGATCCCAACATGTCCTTCGTTGACCTGAACCGCACCGGTGTGGCCTTGATGGAAATCGTCAGCCGCCCCGACATTCGCGGCCCCGAAGAAGCGGCGGCCTATGTCGGCAAGCTGCGCCAGATCATGCGCTATCTGGGTACCTGCGACGGCAACATGCAGAACGGCAATCTGCGCGCGGATGTGAACGTCTCGGTTTGTCGGCCCGGGGATTACGAGAAATATCAGGAAACCCAGGATTTCAGCCATCTGGGCACGCGCTGCGAAATCAAGAACATGAACTCGATGCGCTTTATCCAGGCCGCGATCGAGTACGAGGCCCGGCGCCAGATCGCGATCCTTGAGGATGGCGGCGAAGTGGTGCAGGAAACCCGCCTCTATGACCCTGACAAGGGGGAAACGCGGTCGATGCGCTCCAAGGAAGAGGCGCATGATTACCGCTATTTCCCGGACCCCGATCTGTTGCCGCTGGAGATTGAGCAGGCCTGGGTCGATGAGATCGCGGCCTCGCTGCCGGAACTGCCGGATGCCAAGAAGGCGCGGTTTGTCCGTGAATTCGGGATGACGGAATATGATGCCGGCGTGCTGACTGCCGAGGTTGAAGCCGCCGGGTTCTTCGAAGAGGTGGCGCGCGGGCGCGATGGCAAGCTGGCGGCGAACTGGGTGATCAACGATCTGTTCGGCCGGCTGAAGAAGGACGGTGTGGAGATCACCGAAAGCCCGATCTCGGCGGCGCAACTGGGCGGGATTCTGGATCTGATCGCCAGTGGGGATATCTCGGGCAAGATCGCCAAGGACCTGTTCGATATCGTCTATGGTGAGGGTGGCGATCCGGCCGAGATCGTCGCGGCACGCGGCATGAAGCAGGTGACCGATACCGGGGCGATCGAGGCCGCGGTGGATGAGGTGATCGCCGCCAATCCGGCGCAGGTCGAGAAGGCCAAGGCCAATCCCAAGCTGGCGGGTTGGTTCGTCGGGCAGGTGATGAAGGCTACCGGCGGCAAGGCCAACCCCAAGGCGGTGAACGAACTGGTGGCGGCGAAGCTGGGCCTCTGAAGCAGGGAAAGGGGCCCTCCCGCCCGTCGTTCGACGCCTTCGGCGTCTCCTCCCGTTGGGCCGGGCCGCGCGAGTCCGCGCGGCGGTTGCGCGTGGCAGCCATGTCCCGCCCTGCCAGCTTTGACAGCGGCGATCCCGGGTGCTTTCCTGGGGTCAGGCAAGCGGAGGAGGCCGGCCCATGACCCATATCCTGGCAATTGATCAGGGCACCACCTCAAGCCGGGCGATTCTGTTCGACGGCGCCATGAAGTTGGTCGGCACGGCGCAGAAGGAGTTCCCCCAGCATTACCCGCAATCGGGCTGGGTGGAACATGAGGCCGCCGATCTGTGGGACACCACTGCCGAGACCTGCCGTCAGGTTCTGGCCGGGGCCGGCCTGTCCGGCACGGACATTGCCGGCATTGGCATCACCAACCAGCGCGAGACCACCGTGGTTTGGGACAAGGCTACGGGCGCGCCAGTTCACCGGGCCATCGTCTGGCAGGATCGGCGCACCGCCCGGATGTGCGCAGCCTTGCGCGACCAGGGCCATGAACCGATGGTCCGCGAGATCACCGGCCTGCTGCTGGATCCCTATTTTTCGGCGACCAAGCTGAAGTGGATTCTCGACACGGTTGAGGGCGCGCGGGCACGGGCCGAGGCCGGTGAGTTGCTGTTCGGCACGGTGGATACCTATCTGATCTGGCAGATGACCGGCGGCACGGTTCACGCCACCGATGCCACCAATGCCGCACGCACCATGCTTTATGACATTCACCGGGGCGCTTGGTCGGATCAGATGTGCGAGATCCTGGACATCCCCCTGGCCATGCTGCCCGAGGTGCGCGACAGTGCTGGCGCCTTCGGGACCACCCGCGCCGATCTGTTCGGCGGCGCGATCCCCATCCTCGGGGTTGCCGGCGATCAACAGGCAGCGACACTGGGCCAGGCCTGTTTTCAGCCCGGCATGTTGAAATCGACCTATGGCACCGGGTGTTTTGCCCTGCTGAACACCGGGGAGACGCCGGTTGCGTCAAAGAACCGGCTGTTGACCACCATTGCCTATCAGATCGGGGGGCGGCCCTGCTATGCGCTGGAAGGGTCGATATTTATCGCCGGAGCTGTGGTTCAATGGCTGCGCGACGGGCTGGGGATCATCGAGGCCGCCGAGCAGACCCAGACATTGGCCGAAACCGCCGATCCTGGGCAGGATCTAGTGCTGGTGCCGGCCTTCACCGGCCTGGGTGCGCCCTATTGGAACGCCGATTGCCGAGGCGCGATCTATGGGCTGACCCGCAATTCCGGCCCCGCCGAGATCGCCCGCGCCGCGTTGGAAAGCATCGGTTTTCAGACCCGCGACTTGCTTGAGGCGATGCGCGCCGACTGGCCCGGGGACGCTGAAAACCCGGTGGTCCTGCGCGTCGATGGCGGCATGAGCGCGTCGGATTGGGGGATGCAGTTTCTGTCCGATATTCTGGGCGCCCCGGTGGACCGGCCCGAAATCACGGAAACCACGGCGCTGGGGGCGGCCTGGCTGGCCGGGATGCAGGCCGGCCTCTACCCGGCACAGGCAGAGTTTGCCCAAAGCTGGCGGCTGGACCGGCGTTTTGATCCACAAATGGAAGCCGCCACCCGCAGGGCGCGCTATGACCGCTGGAAACGGGCGGTGACCGCAACGCTGGGCGTCTGAATCCGGTCCTTAATCGGTGATCGGCGAAAGATGCACCTCGCGGCCCAATACGGCGGCCCGGAAACAGCGGGCATTGCGGCGGGTCACCTGATCGGCCAGCGCATAACAAAAGCGGCCCTTGTCGAAGGTCCAGGATCCGGTGAACGGTCGTCCCTGTTGCCGGCCGATCAGCATGCCCCCTTCGGCCACAACCACATCAACCCCATCGCCGCGCAGATTATGCCCAATGATCGCCTGCTCGAATTGCTGGCGGCTTTCCAACGCGACGGAATCCCCCGTGATCGTCGCAACGGAAGACAGGGTTTCAGGCACATGCGGACCACGGGGCCCGCACGCCGCCAGCAGGAAAAGCAGGATCGCGGCAATCCGCATCGGCATACTCCGACCAGGAAGAACGCCATGATCCTGCACCGGTTCCCCTGAACACCGCGTTAAGACGGGCCGCAGCCTCAGATCAGCCGGCGGTGTAGACGAAGGGCGCACCCCAGCCGCGCAGCGGGATGACCATCATCTCACCGGGTTTGATCCCCAGCTTCACGCAATCTTCGGCCCCTGAATCCCCGATCAGCACGGTTGAGCACATCAAATCATCATCCCACCACCATTTTCCGGTGCCCTGAACACCGTTGGCATCGCCGCGCATTTGGCCATCTGCTTCGTAAACGATTGTGATTTCGTCATTCTTCCAGACGCGCCCGACACCCTGGGCAAGAAAAGCCTCTTGGGTGGTGATCGGCTCAAAGGTTGCCTCCAGCGCGCGTTCCTCCTTTAGCTGGGCCAGCGAACACCCCGCCAAAGCCAGCGTCAAACCCACCGCAACTGCCCGCATCTGCCTGTACTCCCTGTTGTGTTGCGGTGACTGTCCCACGGCCCGCAGCCGCTGTCGAGGGGGCGGTGCCCCGTTCGCCCTGCGCCGCGCCAAAGGGGATCCACCAGGATTTCAAACCGGGGCCTCATCCGGGCTTTTCCCGGCACGACAGGCGCGATAGCCTTGACGCATCGCCAGACAGAGTACGCCCATGCCTTACGAATACCGGGTCCTGCCCGCCCCCACCCGTCCCGACAAGGGCAAGGACAGCCCCGAGATCCGCTTTGCCGAGATGTTGACCGGCACGCTGAACGCCGAAGCCGCAACCGGCTGGGAATTTCTGCGCGCCGAAACCCTGCCGCGCGAGGATCGGCAAGGCCTGACCGGCAGCAAACGGGTGTTCCAGACCATGTTGGTGTTCCGGCGTACAAAGACGCCCGACGCCCCTGACATCCCGGAGACCTAGGCACCCCACACCGAGCAAACTGGCCCGATGGGGGTCTGGCCTGGCCCCTCAGCCCGAAATATTCAGGCTCAGGGCGTGGATCCGGCCGACCAGATCAGACCCCAGGGCCTCATGCACGGCCCGGTGGCGCTGAATGCGGGTCATGGGCGCGAAAGCCTCGGCCGCGATATCGACACGGAAATGTGTCTCGCCGCCCTCACGCCAGCCGGCATGACCCCGATGACCTTCGCTTTCATCCGTCACCGACAGGGCACGCGGCGCAAAGCCCCGGGCCAATCGGTCACGAATCTCATCCGAAACCCCCATTTTTCTCCGGCTCCCTCTTTTTCTTCCTGCAGGAGACGTTAGACTGCCGTGCCCGCGGATGTAAGTGCGCTTTGCGCGAGTCGGAAAGGTTTAGGCAAATGTCAAAGAACGATCCCTTTGGCTTCGACATGTCGGTGTCTTCAGCGAAGAAGCGCAAGACACGGGGACGTCGCGGCATGTCCGGGGCGTTCGAGACATCGACCCGGCAATGCGAACACCCGGGCTGTACCGAGCACGGCCAGTACCGCGCGCCGCGCTCGCCCGATCAGCTGGATGAATACATCTGGTTCTGCAAGGAACACATCCGGGAATACAACCTGAAGTGGAATTTCTTCAACGGATCCACCGAAGAGGAAATGGATGCCCAGATCGAATCTGATCGGGTCTGGAACCGGGAAACCAAGCCCTTTGGCCGCAAATCCGACGAACAGCGCGCCTGGGAACGGCTGGGCGTGGATGATCCCCATCAGGTTCTGGGTGACAACGCCACGCAGAACCCGGGCAAGTCGATCACCGGCACCCGCCGCCTGCCGCCCACGGAACGCCGGGCACTGGATATCCTGGAGGCCAAGGACCACTGGACCAAGATCGAGATCCGCAAGCAATACAAGAGCCTGATCAAGATCCTGCACCCGGACATGAACGGTGGCGACCGATCCGACGAGGAACGCCTGCAAGAAGTGGTCTGGGCCTGGGATCAGATCAAGGAAAGCCGGTCCTTCCGCGATTGATCCGGCCACGAGGGTCCGACAGACAACACGCATGAACCACCATCTTCCCGTCCTGATCCTTGGCGCCGGGGCCGCCGGGCTGATGTGCGCCGCCCATGCCGGGCCCGGCGCGGTGGTGGTGGAACATAACCGCAACCCAGGCGAGAAAATCCGCATCTCGGGTGGGGGGCGGTGCAACTTCACCAACATGTATGCCGGGCCGGAGAACTTCCTGTCGGCCAATCCGCATTTCGCCAAATCTGCGCTCAGCCGCTATACGCAATGGGATTTCCTCGATCTGATCGCCCGCCACGGCATCGCCTGGCACGAGAAAACACTGGGGCAGCTGTTCTGCGATGGATCCTCGAAACAGATCGTCGCCCTGCTGATGCATGAGGCCCAGAATGCCGGCGCGCTGGTCTGGCTGGGGGCGAAGGTCGGCCAGATCGGCCATGACGGCCAGCACTTCACCGCCGAGATCGACCGCGAGGGCCAGAGGCTGGCGATAACGGCCGACGCGCTGGTCTTGGCCAGCGGTGGGCTGTCGATCCCCAAGATGGGCGCCAGTGATCTGTCCCACCGTGTGGCGCGGCAGTTTGGCCTGCCGCTGGTGGCGCCGCGCCCCGGGCTGGTCCCCTTGACGCTGGATCAGCCGGCCCGCGATCTGGCAGGGCTGGCCTTGCCGGTGCGGGCAATGGCCGGTGGAGTGAGTTTTGATGAAGCCGCCCTTTTCACCCATCGCGGGATGTCCGGCCCGGCGATCCTGCAGGCCTCCAGCTATTGGCAGCCGGGTCAGGATCTGACACTGGATCTGCTGCCCGGCCAGGATGCCTTCGCCACCCTGCGGGCGATCCGAGGCCAGGCCGGCGGGCGGGAGATCGCCACCGTCCTCGCCACCCTGCTGCCCAACCGCCTGGCCGGGGCCATCGCCAGCGAAATGGCCCTGCCCGGGCGACTGGCCGATCAGGCCGATCCGGTGCTGGCGCGGCTGGCAGACCGGCTGAACCGCTGGCAGATCCGCCCCTCGGGCAGCGAAGGCTATGCCAAGGCCGAGGTCACCCTGGGCGGCGTGGACACGGCAGCCCTGTCTTCACGGACGATGGAGGCCCGCACCCAGCCCGGCCTCTATGTCATCGGTGAGGCAATGGACGTGACCGGCTGGTTAGGGGGCTTCAACTTCCAATGGGCCTGGTCCTCGGGTTGGGCGGCAGGACAGGCCATCGCCGCCGCGCGCGGATTGGCACCGGGCTGATCCCGCCCCGCCATCAGCGCAAAGGATGCCACAAGGGCCTGTGTCCCCGGTTTCGCCCTCTGGCAAGGGCCTGCGGCTGGACCAAACGGCCGCACACCCTTGCCCTTCGGGGCGATATGTTGCACCACCGGGTCCAAAGACCGTGGAGGTGATGATATGGATAGCAGCGCCAAACCGACCGAGGAAATCTCGGTCCGCGATGTCTTCGGCATCGACACCGACATGAAGGTCAAGGCCTTTGCCGAGCGCACCGACCGGGTGCCCGATATCGACAGCACCTACAAGTTCGACCCGGACACGACCCTGGCCATCCTGGCCGGCTTTGCCCACAACCGCCGGGTGATGATCCAAGGCTATCACGGCACCGGCAAATCCACCCATATCGAACAGGTTGCCGCACTGCTGAACTGGCCCACAGTACGGGTCAACCTGGACAGCCATATCAGCCGGATCGACCTGATCGGCAAGGATGCGATCAAGCTGAAGGATGGGGTACAGGTCACCGAGTTCCAGGAAGGCATCCTGCCCTGGGCCCTGCGCAACCCCTGAGCCATCGTGTTTGACGAATACGATGCGGGCAGCGCCGATGTGATGATCGTCATCCAGCGGGTTCTGGAAACAGACGGCAAGCTGACCCTGCTGGATCAGTACGAGGTCATCACCCCGAACCCCTGCTTCCGGCTGTTTGCCACCGCAAACACCGTGGGCCTGGGCGATTCGACCGGCCATTATCATGGCACCCAGCAGATCAACCAGGGCCAGATGGACCGCTGGTCTCTGGTCTCAACTCTGAACTACCTGTCTCACGATGCCGAGGCCGCCATCGTTCTGGCCAAGAACCCGAATTATAATAATGA
>JBKDZR010000063.1:0-1791 GCA_047971485.1 Qingshengfaniella sp.
GGAGCTGGACCTGAACCTTACCCCCGCACATCTGGCCGTCCGGCGCGAGGATCTGGAAATGATGGTCGGCAACCTTGTGGAAAACGCCATTCACCACGCCGGGACAGTTGTGCGCCTGACCACCACAGCGGAAGCGGGCGGCCTGCGCATCACCGTCGAGGATAACGGCCCCGGCGTCCCCCGGCCGAACGCGCCGCGATCTTTGAACGCTTCCGGCGCGGCGCCACCCGCGCCGACCGAACAACCCGCGGCCTCGCCCGCGGAGCGGGCCTTGGCCTGTCCATCGTCACATCCGTCGCCAAACGCATCGGCGCGCGGATAGACCTGAGCGACGCCGATCCGAACGGGCTGCGCGTGACCCTCCACATCCCCGCCCCTCACGACATCCAAAAGGAAACGTGAAGCTGCAAGATCCCATGGCGGATCCCCCAATCGACCAGAAACCGCTACAGTATCAAGCACCAAGATCCTGCCCGGCACAAATGCCTGCCGAAGACAACATGCGATAAGGAGCGGACGATGAACCGAACCCCCCTGATCCTGACCCTCACGCTTGCCATGGCCCCGGTCATCGGCGTCGCGCAGGGGTTCAACGCCGCCCCGCCCAATGCCCCCGATCAGCGCCCGGCCTTTGCCGGCCAGACCCGCGCGCCGATCATTGATGCTGGCCGGGCCCTGACCCGTCAGGTCATCGCTACCGGACTGGAACACCCCTGGGGCATGGACCAATTGCCCGATGGCAGCTGGCTGGTGACCGAGCGCCCCGGCCAGATGCGGCGGATATCGCCCGAAGGCACGATTTCGCCAGCCATCACCGGCCTGCCTGATGTCGATGCGCGCCGTCAGGGCGGACTGCTGGACGTGCTTGTGGCGGATGACTTCACCACAACCCGCCGCGTCTGGTGGAGCTATGCCGAGCCGCGCGGCAATGACGCGAACGCCACCGCCGTCGCCACCGGAACCCTGTCAGCGGATGGCGCGGCCATGACCGATGTGCAGGTGATCTTTCAGCAGCAGCCGGCCTGGGCCTCGACCCTGCATTTCGGCTCGCGGCTGGTTTTTGACCCTGACGGCGCGCTGTTTGTCACCACGGGCGACCGGTCCCTGCCCGAGCCGCGACATCTGGCGCAGGATCTGTCGACCCATATCGGCAAGGTGCTTCGTATCGACCCGATGGGCGGCCCGGCGGCAGGCAATCCGCAGATTGAAGGCGCGCGCCCCGAAATCTGGGCCTGGGGGTTCCGCAATATCCAATCGGCGGCGCTCGGCCCGGACGGCGCGCTCTGGACCGTGGAACATGGCGCGCGCGGCGGGGATGAACTGAACCGCCCCGAAGCCGCCCGCAACTATGGCTGGCCGATTACAACCTATGGCATGGAATATTCAGGCGGCCCCATCGGGCGAGGCCTGACCACCGCCGATGGGATGGAACAGCCGCTTTATTACTGGGACCCGGTGATCGCCCCCTCGGGCATGGCCTTCTATGAGGGCGACCTGTTCCCCGACTGGCAGGGCAACGCACTGATCGGCGGCCTTGCAAGCCGGGCCCTGATCCGGCTGGAACTGGACGGAACGCGCATCACCGGCGAGGCGCGCTATTTGCAGGGCGAGGCCCGTGTGCGCGATGTGGATGTGGCGCAGGACGGCGCAGTCATGATCCTGACGGACGCGGATAACGGTGCCCTGATCCGCCTGACGCCCCACAATTGACCATATGACGGACCAAAGAGATCAATAATATACAAATAGCCATCAAGCGGCACAAAGTATCTCAACCCGGGGATATGGCCT
>JBKDZR010000064.1:0-50277 GCA_047971485.1 Qingshengfaniella sp.
GACATTGCCGGAAATGGTGACGTTCCTGTTGGCCGATTTCGCGAAACTGCCCCAGAGCTGGATCATGTCCTGATGGTTAACGGATTGCGGGGTTCCGTAGAAATCATGCATGTAATTTCCGGAAATGACGGAATTCCGGATCCCGCCCCCGCGCAGCCCATCCCCCTGGATCCCCGAAATATCATTGTCCCGGATCTCCAGCCCGACACTGTCCAGCACCCCGAAGGCATGGAAGTACCCCTCGATGGTGTTGCCAAACACGCTGACATCCCCACTGTCCCGGATGAAGAACAGGTCACGGCCAAGGGTAGCGCTGCCCCCGGGGCCGGTATAGAAACCATCCGCCCGGCCCTGCATCACGCTGTTGGAAACGGTGATATCCTGACTGGCAACGATCCGGATATCCTTGCTGTCGCCATCGGGCAGCGTTTCAAAGCGCAAGCCGTCAAGGGTGATGTTGCGGCTGGTATGAATGTTGGTCTCGAAGATGACGGGGGGATTTTCCGGGTCTGCGGCGGTGATCGTGACCGGCGCATCAGCCCGTCCGATGGCCGCCAGAGCGACCTTGTAGGGGCCACCCCCGGCGGTCAGGTAAAGCGTGCCACCGCCCTTGGAAATAAGGGATTTTACGGCCGTGGCGATCTCTTCGGATGACGATACGGTAAGGGTCTCTGAAGATGTGGTCGTCGTGCCCATGGCGCAGCCCCTGCATAGTGTTTGGAGCTGTTTCACGACAAGTAGAGTTGATGTAAATCAACGTTTTTAAACTACTACAATTCGGCTGATTTGTGCCGATATTGACGTGAATTCGCTACAAATATTGAAACGAAGGGCCATCTGCAAAGGGTATTAAGACACCCTTTTCGGGCCCCCTCTACCCTGATTCCGCCCGGCGCGCCACATCCCCGGGCCGGGCAAGGACACGGCAAGCCTTTTCTGGGATAATGCCCCTTCCAGATCCACCGATCCGAGGACCCCATGGCCCAACCGATTCCCCCCTGCCCCCGCTGGTGGCGCCTCTGGCTGCGTACGGTAGGTTACTGGCTTGTTAACGCAGCTACAGGATTTTCTCCTGTACCGGCCCATCGGTCCGGCGGCCGCTCGAAGGCCTCATCAATCAGGATGATGCTCATGACGATTTCGATCTCCCTTGGGCTGGGCACGATCCCGGCCCTGGTGATCTCCGGTACTCCGGAGGTCGGCAAGACGCTGCAGCTTTCCCCGGTGATGCTGGAGGGACCCAGCCCCATGACCTATGCCGTTGCCTGGCTGCGCAGCGGAACCCCCATCGCCGGCGCCGATCGCGCCACTTATACCATCACCCCCGAAGATATCGGCCACAGCCTGTCCTTGCGCCTGACCAAACCCGACGGCACCCTGACCCTGAGTTCCAACACGATCACGGTTCCCGCGCCCGAGGCCCAGCTGCCGGCCCATACGGTCACCGTTGCCGATGCGTCCCGCAACAAGATCATCTACGACACCAATGCCGCCTGGGGCGGCAACAGTGCCACCATTCCGCTGTCCGGCACCTCGGACGCGCCGGCGGGAACACCGGTTCTGGCCGAGATTGTCCGGGACACAGATGGCACCGTCCTGGGGTCGGAAATCCAGATCGCAACAGTCGATGGGTTTGGGAATTGGTCGGGCAGCTATACCGGCATGGTTCGACGTCCGGAATGGCTGCGCGCACGTGTACGGGTTCAGAACAGCACGGCCCCCAAAGTGAGTCCCGCCACCGTATTCGGTACGGGTCACGTTATCACATTCTGGGGTCAGTCGGAAATACAAAATATCACCCTGGCCTTCTATAACGGTCAGGCGGCCCCGGCGCCGCTCAGCGCCGATGAAATGGTGTCCTTTCACTGGCACAACCGCACTCCGGGCAATACCGGGGCAGGCGGTGTCCGCCACCATCTGGCGGTTCAGGGCACGACCAGCAACACCCGCTTCGCCGCCATGGCCAACAGCCTGATGGCCGCCCGCCCCGGTGAGAAATTCGCCGTCGTCTTCCAGACGGCCAGCGGCACCGGCATGAACCAACTGGTCAACGACAACACGTCCGGGCGCTACTGGATCGACGACAAGGCCCTGCACGATGCGGTCGGCGTCCAGCCCGGCATCATCGCCTTTTCCTGGTTCGCCAGCCCCCGGGGCTATGGAAACGGCTATGGTGCGGCGATCCACGAGATGATCTATGGCAAGACCCTGGCCGGCGTATCGCTGGGTACACCGCCGGTGGACACCACCAGCACGGCGCTGGGGGTCAATCCGACGGATCACTTCCTGACCGAACTGTATGATTTCAGCGCAAGCACCGGCACCCGTGTCGCCGTGCTGGAACCCCATCGCTTCGTTCAGGACGGCAATATCCCCGAATGCCGGAACGGGGTGCGCACCCTCTATGCCAATAGCAGCGAGCCTTCGCTGGTCTATGCCCCGGCTGTGGGGGGCTATCAGAACGGCTATCGCAACGGGCCGGACAGCTGGACCGACGGCACCCATCCGCAACCCGGTGAGGGATCCATCCGTTTCAGTGTCGGGCTGGTGCAATCGGCGATCCGCGCCATGGGCCTGACCGCCTGGGATCTGCCCGAGATTGACCAGGCCTATTGGGAACCCAGCGGCGCCTATGTGGAGTTGTGGTCCACAGCCGGGCCGATCTCGGCCGTGGATCCCTCCCAGGTGGTCGGGGTCGAGATCGACAACAGCCTGGTCACGGCGGCCATCGTGAACGGCCGGATCCGGGTGACAGCAGCCGACATCGGCACCGGCACTCCGTTCACCGGCAACACACAGGTGCGCTTTGCCTATAACACCACGGGTCTGAATTATCACGGGCCCACCGGCGAGCAGGTCGAGGAAAGCGGCTGGCAGCACTATCCGCTGGTCGATGTTGGTGTGCCCGGCCTGTCCAATGGCTGGCCCCTGCGCAACATGCCCCCCGCGCAGGTCCTGGCCTCGACCATTCCGGCCGATCCCAAGTTCACCACCACCGGCAATGTCCGGATCACCGATATCAGTGACATGCTGGACAACCCCGGCAATTCCCCGCTGACCGTCCGCATGGTGATGAAGGTCAACAGCGTTTCCTCGGCCAACACCTTCTTCTCCTATAACAGTGGGTCGTTCACCACCCGCTGGGAGGTCCTGCCAAACGGGGCGATCCGCTATTCGCGGCCATCATCGGGGTCCAGCACCACCCCGGCGGGCACGATGCCCATCGGGTCGTTCAGCGACTTCCTGCTGACCTTCCATCCTGCCACGGGGGTGGTCCGGGCCTGGCTGAACGGGACCCAGATCCTCAGCCACACGGACAATTCCTGGACCTGGCCCGCGTACCAGTTCCTGCGGCTTCTGTCCGCGTTCGACGATGGCGGCGGCATTCATGCCGATGTGGAAAGCCTGACCCTGTGGCGCGAATACACCCCCGACGGTTCCGTGGCCGGGTTCGCCAGCCCCTACAAGGCCATTGCCGGGGATGAAGCCATGGCCATCGGCCAGGCCAGTGCGGCCCCGACCTTTGCCTGGCACAAGAACGGCGTGCGTCAGAACTGACCGTCAGCCGCCACTGTCCCCCGTCAGGGCGGATGGTGGCGGCGATGGCGTTTCAGAGGGATCCCCAGAACCGGGCCCGGCGGCGGTTCTGCAACTGGAGACGGTTGAAATAGCTTAGCGGCGTGGCCGGGTTGGCATGGGGCAGCGGCCCCTCGGGCACCGGCCGGCCGAGAAAGCCGCACAGTTCCGGCCAGCCATCGCCCGTTTCCCAGCACAGGGTGATCAGGCTGTCCTCGGCCCCCTGTTCGCGGAAGAACGCAGCCACCTCGCGGTTGTGGCGGTCGTAACAGGCCAGATGCTCGGCTTCATGGCCAAAGGGATAATCATAGCCATAGGCCAGCTTGCGGCAATGCCCGGTCACCGAGGTGATCAGCGAATGCTTCTTGAGGCTTTTCAACCAGGCTTCCGGGCTGCGGCGCACGGTCAGAACATATTTGGCCTGCGTGCCGTAGCGGCCGAACAATTCGCGGTACAACAGCGGCCAGGGCCAATCCTCAAAACAGTCATACTGATCGGCCACCTCGAAGATCGGGGCCAGATTGCCCTCGCGATAGGCCAGGAACAGATCACGGCGGGTCCCCATATGGCTGAACCCGAGCGTGCGCAGGCACTGGCCCAAAGTGGTCGTTCCGGTCTTGTTCAGACCAACTCCGAAAATCTTGAGATCATTTGCCATGGAAACGGGGGCAGCTCGCTTTCGATCAGACGGGGGGATGATGTCATTCGAAGGGCTCAGCCACAAGGGGTAGGATCGGGTGGCGGGATAACCGTTAAAATCTTTGCCTTTCCCCCTCTGGCCGTTAGCTTTCCGCTAATCTTTCCTGACGAGAAATCAGCGCCGTGGGGGCTTTGCCGGGTGTATTCCAAACATCCGGTCGAGCTGGAGTAGTGCGCACTATGACCGAAACTGGCTACCCACAGGCAGCCAAGACCGTTTTGCTGTCCGGATCCGGACTGACGGCCGCCATACAGACGATCGTCCCCGACAGCGGCGGTATCCTGTTCACGGATGCCCAGATCGGGCCCCTGTCCCTTGACCTGGCGGATTTTGCCGATCTGGCGGGACCGGTTTTCCTGACGCCCGCGCCCACCGCCAATGCCTGGGTCCCCCCCGATCCGGCTTGGGGCGACAGCCCCCCCACCCTGCGGGTCACCACCGAGGCGGAACTGGACGCGGCGATCGAGGCGCAGATCGAAACCGGCGGCATCATCGAGATCGCCTTTGCCTCAGGCAGCGGTTCCCTCGATTTGTCCCTGCCCGCTGCGGCCGGGGCCCCGATCCTGTTCATGCCCGCGCCCCCCGGGCTGTCCTCGGCCGGCACCGGGGCCGAGGCCTTTCTCGCCTATGCCGAGGCCGCCCCCCTGCCCGCCGACACGATCATCATCAGCACCGCAACGGATCTGAGCGCCGCCCTGGACACCCTGGCCACCCAGGGCGGGGGCACGATCCTGCTGGATGGCAGTGCCGGCCCCTATGCGATCGACCTTCAGAACCAGGGCAACGTGGACAGCCCGATCACCCTGGCCCCCCTGTCCCCGGACACCCCTCCGGTCATCACCAGCCTGAACATGGACAAATGCCACGGCCTGACCGTGACCGGCATGACGTTCCTCAGCGACGGAAACGGGATCAGGGATATTACCGTTCAGGGCAGTTCCGAGATCGCCTTCACCGGCAATGTCATGCGCGGCACCGCCGACGGGTTTCTCCGCGAAGGAGGCGAGGCCACCCAGGGCGACACGATGATGTTCGTGCGCAAGACCACCGGCTTCACCTTTGCCGACAACACCGTGTCCCACTATATGGGCGGGCTGGGTATCCTCGAATCCAGCGATATTGATGTTTATAACAATGAATTCAGCCATCTGCAGGGCGACGGGATCCAGGGCCGCGACTGGGACGGGGTCCGCATCACCAACAACTACCTGCACGATTTCTTCGGCTCGACCCAGACGCTGAACCACTCGGACATGATCCAGATCTTCGGGCAATACGGCACGTCGGGATCCCGCAACGTGGTGATTTCCGGCAATGTCCTGAGTTCCGGCAACGGCGCCATCACCCAGGGCATCTTCATCATGAATGAGGATTTCGGCACCGGGCGCGTCGCCGATGGCTATTTCGAGAATATCACCATCACCGACAATGTCCTTTACAACGGCGCGCCGAACGGGATTTTCGTGAAACACGTCAACGGGCTGAACCTGTCGAACAACACCGTTCTGTGGGATCCCGACGCAATCACCGAAGGGTCGCCCGGACAAATCGCCCGTTCGGCCGTGCCCTGGATCCTGGCCGGCGATGTCGAAAACCTGACGATGGAAAAAAACATTGCCGGCAGCCTGGCCCTGTCCCATCTGAACGCCACCGAACTGGCCAATGTCCAGGACAATGTCCTGATCACCTACAAGGACCGGACCAGCGACACCTACGCCTATTCCCATTTCAACAACCTGCTGAGCAATACCGAGATCGACCCCCGCGACCTGATGCTGCGCGAGGATAGCGATCTGACCGGCTATGGCGCGCCGATCGACCTGTGGATCGCCAGGGAGGATCTGGTGCCGATCATCGTGCCCGACATTTCCCCCTACGATTCCCGTACCGTTTCGCTGCATGCCACGATCCACTATCAGGGCGATGCCGGGCGGCTGACGGCAGAAGACCTGATCATCCGCTGGACCTTTTCCGACGGCACGGTGCTGTACGGTCAGACCACCGAGCACACATTCACTGAGCTTGGCACCCAGACCGTGCGGCTGGAACTGCATGACGACAGCGGACTGCTGAGCCATGTGGAACGCAACCTGCAGATCGAAAGCCCGGTTCTGGCCTCCCTGAATTTCGAGAACGGGCTGACCGACGGCAGCGGGCGCGACAGCACGCTCAGCCTGAAGGGGCCCAGTAGCGCCCAGGCCCGGGCCCTGGTCGAGGGGCGCAACGGCACCGGCTTTGACCTGGGCACCGGCGCGAAGATCGAGTTCAGCCGCGCCAACACCCATCTCTACAATCTGTCGGGCTTTGAGATGGGCATGGATGTGCAACTGAACCAGGCCAACAGCTATGGCGATCTCAGCACGATGCACCTGATCCACGGCCTCAGCGTGACCTCTGCCGGCGCGCTCAAGTTCTGGTTGCAGACCGACAGCGGCAAATTCACCCTGTCGTCCCGAAACGGGCTGATGTCGGATACCGACTGGCACCGGGTCAGTGTCCGCTATGACGGCCTAGACCAGACCCTGCAGTTGCGCCTGGATGGGGATGTGGTCGCCGAGCGCGCCGCCTGGGGCACCACCGCCGCGCCCCAGCCCTGGGGGTTGATGCTGGGATCGAACTGGGGCCGCAATGCCGATGCGGTGATCGACAATTTCGAGATCGGCCAGCCCGGATCCGGCACCCCGGACCCTGTCCCCGAACCCGTCGTCCCGCCTGCGCCGGCCGAGGACGTCTTTCTGTTCCACTTCGATTTCGATGATGGCACGGTCGCCGACGGATCGGAGTATGCCACACCCACCCAACTGCGGGGCGATCCGGACACCGCCTTTGTCGCCCATGACGGGGGCATGGCCCTGCATATGGACAGCACGACGCGGCTGGAAGTTGCCAAGACGGCGGATCAGTTGTCCAACCTGGACGCCTTTACGCTGAACCTGTCGGTTGCCAAGGATGCGGCCGATGGCACTGGCGGGCTGGTTGCGCTGCACACGATCTTCGATCTCGACATGCGGGCCGACGGCAAGCTGCGCTTCTGGCTGCAAACCGACGAGCAGAAGTTCTATGTCGCCACCCAGACCGGCGTGCTGTCGGATACCGACTGGCATGACATCCAGATCGTCTACAGCAATGCCGAGGAAAGCCTGTCGATCTATGTCGATGAGGCGTTGGCCGGGCAGACCAGGGCCTCGGGGCAGACCGCCGCGCTCAGCTATTGGCCCCTGGCCCTGGGCGAGGTCTGGGGATCCAGCCTGGAGGCCCGGGTGGATGATTTCTGGATGACCACCCCGGGGGACAGTGATCTGCCCATCGGCTGACCCCGGCCTACGCGCGCCATATACCCCCCGCACGACAGAACAGCGGGGGGTATCCTGACCTTTACCCGGAAAAGGGCGAAAGATGGCTGACATTTCCTTGTCTTTTTCCAGACAATGTTATTCAATTCTTAATCGTGATTAAGCAAACCCAGCATGATGTTTGAAAACCTGTCACGGGTTCACGGAACGTCTTTGTGAGTGACCGAAAGAAGCTGGACCCAATCCATTTTGCCCGGCGGTGCCCGGCAGGATTTCGCCTACCCCACGCAAAATGATCTGCCTCGACACTCGGACCACACCGCCCGCATCCAGCCATGTAATGGGATTTCGATAGAAGGTCAGAACTTTCATGACGCACCCGGACCTGTCCATTGTCGTCCCGGTCTTCAATGAGGAAGACGCGATCCCGATTTTCCTGGACACCCTGCGCCCGATCCTGGGCACATTGGGGGCCAGCTGGGAAATCATCTTCATCGACGATGGCAGCAGCGACGGCAGCGTCGACACCATACGCCATGCGGCAGCGGCCGACCCCAGCCTGCGCCTGGTCCGGCTGAGCCGCAATTTCGGCAAGGAAGCCGCCCTGACCGCCGGGCTGGATGCGGCCACCGGCGCGGCGGTGATCCCGATGGATGTGGATTTGCAGGATCCCCCGGAACTCATTGCCGATTTTGTCGGGTTGTGGCGCGTGGGCTATGATGTCGTCTATGGCCAGCGGGTCGCGCGCGACAGCGACACCAGCACGAAACGGGCCTCGGCAAGCCTGTTCTATCGGGTCTTCAACGCCGTCTCCGCCCAGAAGATCGAGCCCAACGCCGGCGATTTCCGCCTGATGAGCCGCGCCGCCGTCGAGGCCACCCTGCGCCTGCGCGAACGCAACCGCTTTATGAAGGGGTTGTTCGCCTGGGTCGGGTTCAAGACCGTGGCCGTCCCCTATTCCCGCCCCGAACGCTCGGCCGGGGAAAGCAAATTCAGTTACTGGAAACTGTGGAATTTCGCCCTGGACGGGGTAACCAGCTTTTCCACCGTGCCGTTGCGGATCTGGACCTATGTCGGGCTGGCCGTGGCACTGGGGGCGATGCTGTTCACCCTGGTGATCCTTGCGCAGACCCTGTTTTTCGGACGCAATGTGCCCGGCTATGCCTCGATCATGGTGGTGATTCTGATCCTGGGCGCGGTGCAGCTGATCTCGCTGGGGGTGATGGGGGAATATCTGGGCCGGCTGTACATGGAAACCAAGCAGCGCCCGATCTATCTGGTCAGTGAAACCCTGGGGTTTGAGGCCGAGGCCACCCCCAGCACCCCCGGGGGGCCTGTGGACACGGCGTCCTCGGATCCCCTGGCATCCCCTGCCGCCGCCCCCCCGGCCCATAAGGCCCCCCAAAAGGCCCCGGTCCGGCTGCGCCCCACGGAACGGCCGGCATGAGCGACCGGGCCTCCGGTTTCGGGGTCCCCCCCCCGGCCCGGTCCGGGCACAGGGTTCTGGGCCAGGTGATCCGCTTTGGCATCACCGGGATCACCGCCACGCTGGTGCATTTCCTGGTGCTGACCGGTGCGGTCGAAATTCTCGGCCTGTCGCCGGTGCTGGCCAACGGGCTGGCCTTTTCGGTGGCCGTCTCGGTCACCTATCTGGGGCAATCGCGCTGGGTGTTTCATGCCAAGGCGGTGCGGGGCACGGCAGCGGCCGGGCGGCTGTCGCGCTTTGCCGTTTCGGTGCTGGCCGGGCTGGCAGGCAATATGGGGATCATGGCGCTGGCCACGCGCGGGCTGGGGCTGGATTACCGCATCGGGTTTGCCGCCGGTCTGATCCTGGTGCCGGTGGCGACCTTCGTTCTTAATAAATTCTGGGTATTCGGAGCGCGCCCCCATGACAGCTAGCCCCCTGCACTCCACCAGGATGCCAGCCTCCCTTCCCCCCGCCGTCCTGCCAGCTGCGGTGATCGTGCTGTGTCTGGTGCCGCTGTTCCTGACCCCGGCCCTGCCCAGCGTCGATTTCTACGCCCACATCGTGCGCTATGCCGCCCTGGCCCATCCCGATGCCCCCATCGTCGCGGAAAACTATGAACCCCACTGGCAGCTTCTGCCCAATCTGGGCATGGATGTTCTGGGCACGGCAATCATGATGGTGTTGCCGACCATGCTGGGCGCCAAGCTGTTGGCCGCGATCGTCATCCTGGCCCCTGTGGCCGGGGCGATGCGCCTGTCCCGGGCCATCTTCGGGCGGGTCGATCCACTGAACGCGGCGCTGACCGGGCTGCTCAGCTACAATCTGATCCTGTTCTGGGGGTTCGCCAATTTCCTGCTGGGGCTGGGCATTGCGCTGTGGTCCATCGGCTGGTGGATCGACCGGCGCGATCAGCCGGGGCGGCAACTGGCCGGCATGGCCGGGATCGGGGTGGTGATCCTTCTGATCCACGGGCTGGTCTTCGGCCTTTGGGGGCTGATGCTGGGAGGCATCGAGCTGATGCTGGCCATTGAGGCCCGCGACATCCGCCCCAAGGCCCTGCTGCGTCGGATGCTACGCCTGGCCAGCCTGGCAGTCATCCCGGCAATCCTCTTCACCCAGATGAGCACCGCCGAGGCCGAAGGCGGCACCACTGCCGCCTTCCGCAACCTGGCCGAGTATGCCGAACGCGATGCCCTGTGGCTGCGGCTGTGGGAAGAGCTGCTCAAGCGCATCGATTCCGTCCTGCGCGTGGCCGAGACCACCGCCACCCCCTGGGCCAGCCCCTGGGTGGACAGGGCTTTCGGGCTGGTGCTGTGGGGGCTGCTGGGGCTGGGCCTGCTGCGCGGGATCCTTGGCCTGGCCCCACGGCTGTGGATCAGCGCAGGGATCGCCTTTGTCCTGATCGGGCTGATGCCGCCCAACCTGTTCGGGGTCGGCCATCTGGATGAACGCATGCCGCTGATCTTCCTGGCACTGATCGCCGCCGGGGTGATGATCCGGCCGATGGTCCTGGACAGGCCGGATACGCGCTGGCTGCGCGGGGGGCTGATCGCGCTGTTTCCGCTGCATCTTCTGCTCAGCTGCTGGGGCCTCAGCCAGACCGGCCGCGAATATCGCACCTTTCTGGAGGCGGTGCGTGGCATGGATACCGGCGAAACCGCCGTGGCCGCCTTTATCGACGGCACCTATCAGCGCGATGCGGGGCTGTTCTGCAAACCGCTGCTGTTCCTGTTGCAGATCGAAAAGGGCACCGCCGTGCCGACCTTTGCCAACCCGACCCAGCAGCCGTTTCGCCTGACAGGCCCACTGCGGGAGGCGGCGCGGGCCTCGGGGCGGGTGCCCCGCGACATGCCCCGCGACGCGCAACTGATCCGCCTCAGTACAGCCGGGTTCGACACCATCGTCGCCTGTGACAGCAGTCCCGAGCCCGCCCGGATCGAGGGGTTGCATGTGGCGGCGAAGGGCGCGGACTGGACCCTTTATCGTCGTCAATGAACGACACTGCCCCAAAGGACCCCCGGCCCATGTCCGACCAGCCCCGCCCCGCAGATGCCCCGACCCACCCCCAAGCAGCGACCGGGGGGTTGGCCGCCCTGCTTGGCGTCGTGATCGTGCTGGGGGTTGCCATCTTTACGCTGATCGGCACGCCCCTGGGGCATTCCTACGGGTTCAACATGGCCTGGCTGGTGGCCTTTGACGCGGCCGCCAGCTGGGCCAGCCCCTATCCCCGCCATTTGCCTGCACTTTGGGATGGGCTGGGGGGGTTGGATTTTTTCTTCTACGGCCCCCTGCCCTTCCAGATTGCTGCCGGACCGGTTGCAGCCCTGTGCCCAGGCTGTTCCCCCCAGACACTGTTCGGCCTGACAGGGGGGCTGATCTGGGCCGGGTCGGCCCTGAGTTTCCGGCTGTTTGCCGGGCGGCTTCTGCCCCGCCCGGCGGCCAGTGCCGCCGCCCTGGTCTGGGCGCTCATGCCCTATCATCTGGGCATCGACTGGGTGGTGCGCCAGGCCGCGGGCGAGTTCGCCGCCTATCTGTTCCTGCCCCTGGTCGGCCATGGCATGCTGGTGGCGCTGCAGGAGAACCGCACCGGCTGGTCGCTGCCTCTGGGCATGGCGGGACTGACGCTTTGTCATCTGCCCACAGTTTTACTGGCGGGACATGTCCTGGGGTTGGGGATGCTGGTCTGGGCCCTGACCCATCCGCACCGGGCCCTGCCGGTTCTGGGACGGATAACGGCCATGGCCACGGCCGGGGTGGCGGCCGCCGCGATCTACTGGCTGCCGGCGCTGATCCTGCTGGGGGATGTGTCGCCCGAGGGCCTGCATACCCCGGATCTGAGCCCCACCGCCTGGTACCTGATCGGCCCCGGCATCCTGCCCGACACGCTCTATCGTCTGGCCTTGTGGTCCTGCCAGATGGCCGCGCTGGCTGCCGCCGGCGGGGCAGTGCTGATCAGCCGGGGCGAGATGCGCCGGCAGCTGATCCTCTGGGCGCTGGGACCGGCCGCGCTGGTCGTGCTGCTGAACACCAGCCTTGCCGCGCCGCTCTGGGAAAACTGGATTATCGGTCAGGTGCAGTTCCCCTTCCGGCTGACGGTGTTTTCCGACTGGGCCGCCGCGCTGGCCGCTGGCGTGCTGATCGCCACCCTGCTGGCGCGCACCCCCCCTGCTGTGCGCACGCGGCGCCTGGCCCTGGCCGGGCTGGCGGCGCTGGCCTTCTCGGGCCTGATCGTGGCCGCACAACTGCCCGGCCGGGTGATCAAGGGGATCCAGGCCAAAGGCGATCCGGTGGCGATGATTGGCGCGCCGGAATATCTGCCGCCGGCGGTCTTCGGCCCGCTTCGGGCCCGCCTGACCGCCGGGAACAAGCCGATCTGGGAGATGCCCCGGCTGGTCCGGCAACTGGCCGCCGCCGCGCCTGAGGCCGGGTTCCTCCAGCCCGCACAGACCGCACCCCGGGCCTGGCACACCCCCCCGTCAGACCACGGGGGGCCACTGCGGATCGCCCTGCCCTATTGGCCACATCTGACAGCGGAAACCGAAAGCGGCCACCCCGTCTCCCTGACGGCAGATCCCGACACCGGACTGAGCGTGATCGCCCTTTCCCCCGATGCCTCATCCCCTGGCCCGGTCCTGATCCGTCTGCCCTGGCACTGGAGCGAATGGCTGGGCGCCCTTTTATCCGGGCTGGGAATGCTGGGAATGCTGGCCAGCGGCCTGCGCGGATGGCGCCGAATACCCCGGCAATAGCACCCTGCGCCTGTCATTTTTCATGGTCATCAAATGGTTGATTGACCATTTTTGGAAAAGTGCCTTCGGGAAATTGGAAACCTGTGCTAGCCGCTTACCTGCGTAAGGGAAAAATGTGCAGGAAGGCCGGTCTGATCATGCGGTAATATTTTCCAAAACCCCAACACACTTCCGCCAATCCTTTTCCCGCCGTGATACAGACGGCAGGTTTGGCTGCTTCGTTTCCTGCCCGACAGGAAAACCAGAGGAGCAGGATATCGCGCGGAAAATATACAACGCGCCCTCATTTCCACGTTTCATTCCATGTTGTTCAATTCCTATATCTTCATGTTCGCCTTCCTGCCCCTGGTCTGGCTGGTCCATGCCGCCATGCGACGCCTTCTGCCGGCCGGGGCCAATGGGGTTCTGGCGCTCGCGTCGCTGGGTTTTTACGCATGGTGGGATGTGCGGTTCCTGCCCCTGATCCTGCTGTCCATCGCCGGCAATTTCATCCTGGGCCGGCGTATCATCGGGACCCGCGCCCGCACGGAGATGGCCGCCGCCCGAGGCTGGATGGTGCTGGGCATCGTCGCGAACCTGTCCCTTCTGGGGTTTTTCAAATATGCGGATTTCTTTCTCGGCACCCTGGCCTTCGTCAGCGGCCAGCCGATCACACCCTTGGGCATCCTGCTGCCCATCGGGATCTCATTCTTCACCTTTCAGCAGATCGCCTATCTGATCGATGTGCATCAGGGCCGTTCAGATCGCTATGGATTGATCGATTACACGCTGTTCGTCAGCTTCTTTCCCCAACTCATCGCCGGCCCGATCGTCCACCACCGCGAAATGATGCCCCAATTCGTCGCCTCCCATGGGGACCGCAGCCGGGATGTGGCCCTGGGATTGACCGTCTTTATCGCCGGGCTGTTCAAGAAGGTCATCCTGGCCGACAATCTGGCCGCCTTTGCCACCCCCGTCTTCGCCGCCGCCGATCTGGGCGGGCCCGTGACCTCGCTTGAGGCCTGGGGGGGCGCACTGGCCTATACCTTTCAGCTGTATTTCGATTTCTCGGGATATTCCGACATGGCCATCGGGCTGGGGCTGATGTTCGGCATTCGCCTGCCGATCAATTTCAACTCGCCCTATAAGGCCACTTCGATCATAGATTTCTGGCGGCGCTGGCACATGACCCTGTCACAATTCCTGCGCGATTACCTGTATATTCCGCTGGGCGGCAACCGGAAGGGACCGGCGCGGCGCTATGTCAACCTGTTCGCCACAATGCTTTTGGGGGGATTGTGGCACGGGGCCGGCTGGGGGTTCGTCTTCTGGGGCGGATTGCATGGGATCTACCTGGCCCTCAACCACATGCTGCACCACAGCATTCCGACGCCACGAAATGCCGCGGCGCGGAAAGCGCTAAGCATGGCCGGCTGGCTGACAACATTCCTTGCCGTCGTCTTCGCCTGGGTCTTTTTCCGGGCCACCACCTTCAATGGCGCGCTGGAGATCGTCCAGGCGATGCTCGGGATCGGCGGGTTCAGCCTGCCGGCCGATTTCGCCGCCCATCTGGGCAGCCTGCCAACGCGGATCGGCCTGAGCTACGCCCATGCCAGCGTGCTGGGCCTGAAGGACTGGGCGCTGACCGGGGTGCCGTTCATCGGGATGGCCGGGCTGGCCGCCCTGATCCTGCCCAACAGCGCCCAGATCTTTCTGGCCGGCAATGCCCGCTATCGGCAGCTTTACGCCAACCTGCCCGCCCCGCCCCGGCTGCGCCTGTTATCCTGGACCCCCCACCCGGCCATGGCCGGGATGGCGGCCGCCTGTTTCGCCCTGGCCCTGATCTATGCCAGCACGATCAGCGAATTCCTGTATTTTCAGTTCTGACGGAGGCGATGGGTATGCCAGGACCACAGACCAGCGCCGACAAGAAAATCCGCTCCTATCTTGCGATCCTGCTGGGCGCGATCCTCAGCTTGGCGATCGGGCTGGCGGGGTTCGCCCTCTGGATGGCTCCACCCAGCGGGGATCTGGTACGGATCGGGGGATGGTCCAGCCGCCATCATGGCTGGCAAGGGCCGAAAATCGGCTTTGCCGATGACCTCTATACCTCAACCACCACCTCCGCCTTGCTGGATGGCGCGCCCCCCGGCGAAATCCTGATCTTCGGCGACAGTTTCTCGATCAAACATGATGGCGGGATATCCTGGATCAACACACTTCAAGCCGAAACAGGGCGAGAGGTCAGGTTCGTTCGCATTCAGGGGTTTGCCGAGATTCAGCGCTATCTCAGATCCGATGCCTTCCGCCACGCGCCCCCCGCCGCCATGATCGTCCAGACCGTGGAACGCGAACTGATCCGACGGGCCGCAGAAACGGCCGGTGGCGACTGCCATCCCCCCGCCCCGCCCCTGTGGCTGGCCCGGCAGGCACCCCGGCCGATCAGCACCCCTGATCAGCCCTTCACGCAGCGCACCCACTTTGACAACATGGATGAACTGTTTTCCTGGGGGGCACTGGCCCTGCGCAAGACCCTGGCGGGGGGCGGCGAGACACGTCGTGTTGCCCTGTCCCGCAACGATCTGTTCAGCAGTCCCGCCTCCGGCCATCTGCTGCTCTATGACCGGGACATCCTGCTTCATACGGCCGACGCCTTTCCCCAGAGCAACCCCGACAGGGCCGCGCAAACCGCCCTGTGCGGGCTACGCCAGATGGCCGGGGATGTCGGGCAGATCCCCTTCCGGCTGGTGATCGCACCGGACAAACGCAGTGTCTATGCGGACTGGATCACCACGCCCCTGCCCACCAAGGAGATCGACCTCTTCACCCTGGCCGAAGAGGCCCTGGGCGACAGTTTCGTAAATCTGCAGCCGGCCCTGACCGAAGCCGCCGAAACGATCCCCGACATCTACTATCCCGATGACAGCCATTGGGGGCCGGCGGGCCATCGCCTGGCCGGACATGCCGTCTCCGCAGCGCTGCTGGCTGTCCCTTGATCCACCCGCAGCTTCAAGGCCCCCCATCCGGGCTTTCCGCCCGTTTTGCACAATAGGCGATGAAGGCCTTGGCCGGGACACGCAGATGGGGCCGGCCGGTGGCCTGCCAATAGGCGCGCCAATCGGCCTCAAGCGCGTAGATATCCCAGCCCGGCGCGGCCCGGCGGGCGGCCTCAACCGTGGTGGCCGACAGGGGTGGCAGGCCGGTGGCCGGGATCTCGTCCTCGACCACACTGCGGGGACGCACCAGGACCAGATCGCCTTCAACCACCTCAAGCGTATAGTCGGGCAAGCGATCCCCGGCGGCGATATCGCGCACCATCTTGCGAAACACCCTGAGCGGTGAGGCCGATCCCGATTTTGCGCACAGCACCGCCATGGAGATCTGCCAGCGCGCCTGCCGCCCGCAATGTTTGCGCGCCAGTTCGTACAGCCGCCGCTCCAGCGGTTTGCGCAGGGTGAAATAGTCCGGGCTGAGTGTCAGCACCGATCGCGCCAGCACCGCCCTGAGCAACCATTCCGACAAGGTCACCGAAACAGATACCATCCGCCCCGAGCGCGTCCGGCGCACAATCTCCCAGGATTCGATCAGGCCAAAGCCCGAGGTCGTCACCGTCTCGCCGGTGGGAATGTTGGTGGTGATGCGGGTGCCGGCCAACCGCTCAAACGCGTCGCAAAGCCGCCGATAACCATCCCCCGAGGTTTCCCGCCCACAGGCCATCAGCAGGTCATGGGCCACCAGTTCCACCCGCCGCGCCACGGGCCGCCCGGCATTCAGCGCCGCCACCAGCTGCGAGATGCAGAAGATCAGCACATCCTTGTCATGGATCGTCGCCAGCCCCTTCACACTGGGGGTGATGGCAACGGTAACCCCCTTATGGGCATAGCGCAGCACCCGACGATCAGGCCGGGTCGACAAGGAAAAGACCGGATGCTCCATCGTCGCCATGTCATCCTTGGGAATGGCGGCAGCGATATCGCAGATGAAGAAATCCGCCATCATCCCCGCAGGGGGCGCAGCGGATAACGCGGATGAACCGGACGGCCCCAAAGGGACATCCGGGAAAAAACTTGGCATGGGCCTGACTGCTCGGTGACGTTTCGTCGTTTTATTTACACCAGCTTAGAAAGCCGTCCTGCGCGGATCAAGCGACAGGGCCCATCTCTTTCGTGGGACTGGAATCGGCGCCTCGTGGTTCCAGAGTCACCCAAACGTGGTTTCAGAGTCGGAAGGCCGGAAAGAATATGAAAAATTCCTTTTAAATTTATACACTTACAGAGTAATCATAGATCCCTTAACTATATATCTAACTCATATCTAACAGAACCGGATCCAGACACCCCTTGGATTGCGCGTGACCTCTGAATTTTATTGCCTTGAAAATATGGAATAATTCAGGATTCATGTCTTTTTTTCTTCCATATGCGCATATTTTTGGTACTTTACAGAAAACACGGCATATGGGTTGGGGCTTTCTTCTCTGAGAAAGGGTATTCCGCCCGAGGAACAAAGCACCGGGCAACCATCATGACCCCCAAATCCACGACCCCCCCTTACTACAACATCGCACCCGACATGGCCCTGGCAGAACTGGGCAATCCTGTCGGTACCGGTGATTTTGCTGAGGCCGCCCGCATGGCTGCCGAAGGCCGGGCGGATCTGGTCTCGCGCGGGTTGAACCCGGAGGGCCGGAAAACCCTGCGGTTGTTTTCAACCTGGGAAATCACCCGCTATCTGATCCCCCTGGCCACCCCCCATTTCCGCCGCGTGCTGAAGGCCAATCCCGACTTGCCCCAGGGCCGATCCGAAACCGAAGGCGGGGCCAAGTGGTTCACCCTGGAAGAGGTGCTGATCCTGCGCGCCTTCTTCGCCAAGGAAGGGTCCAAGGCCAAGCACTACCTGCCCTACCGTCCCAAGGGTCTGCCGGCCAAGATTGTCGCCGTGGCCAACTTCAAGGGCGGTGTCGGCAAGACCAGCACGGCGGCGCATTTGGCCATGTCGGCCGCGCTGGATGGCTATCGGGTGCTGGTGATCGACCTGGACAGCCAGGGCTCCATGACATCGGTCATGGGCGGCATGGTCAGCGATGAATGGCAGACGATTTTTCCGCTGCTGGCCCGGGATTATGCCGAAAGCCTGCAAGCCGAAAACCGCACCCGCATGGGCCGGGGCGAGCCCCCCCTGACCCTGGATGAAACCCTGGCCGATGCCCTGAAGATCAGCGCCGGGGATTTGATCCAAAAGACCCATTGGCCAACGATCGACCTGATCGGGGCGCAGCTGAACCTGTATTGGGCCGAGTTCCAGATCCCGGTCTGGCGCATGGCCCTGCGAGGCTGGAAGCTTTGGGATGCCCTGACCAACCGGCTGGAACGTGACGGCATTCTGGACAGCTATGATCTGGTGATCCTCGATACGCCCCCCGCCCTTGGCTATCTCACGATCAATGCCCTGTCGGCCGCCGATATCCTGTTGGTGCCCATGGGGGCCAGTTTCCTCGAATTCGATTCCACCGGGCGGTTTCTGGACATGCTGCATTCCACCTTTTCCTCGATCGAGGACAGCGAAAACATCGCCGCCCGCGCCCTGGGCCAGCCTGAACTGCATTTCGAATGGGATGCGGTGCGGGCCATTGTCACCCGGTTCGATGCCACCCAGCAGATGGAGATGGCCAATCTGATGCAGGCCTATATCTCGCCCTACATGTCGCCCTACCGGCAGGATTTCACCGCGCTGGTCGGACAGGCCAGCGAACAGGTAGCCGGGATCTATGAAGCCGATTACCGCGATTTCAACCGCGATACCTATATCCGCGGGCGCGAAACCTTTGATGCCACATATGCCGCGTTCAAGAAGTTGCTGGTCGGTGCCTGGCGCCGAGATGAGCTGGCCGCCAGCACGGAGGCATCCTGATGGCCCGCCGTCGCCTGACCCCTGCCCGTCCGGGTGTCGCGCCCAATCCCACGGCAAAGGACAGCCCGGATCCCCAGCGTTTCGCGCGCGAAACAGCCCAACCCGGCCCCTTGCCCCCGATCGCCCGGGTTGCAGGGGACAGTGCCGACAAGGCCGCGCTTCAGCGCATGGTCGAGGGGATGGAAGAGGCCAGGGCCTCAGGCCGGATGATCATTGATGTGCCGCTGGCGGATGTGGCCCCAGGCTATCTGCTGCGCGATCGCGTGCAGATCGACGCCGAGGAAATCGCCGCGCTCAAGGCCTCAATCCGCGCTCATGGTCAACGTGTGCCGGCGGAAATTACCCCCGCCCCGCAGGACGGTGAGGATCCCCGGCCCTGGGGGCTGATCTCGGGGTGGCGGCGTCTGCGTGCCCTGAGCGAATTGCATGCCGAGACCGAAGATCCCCGCTTTGCCACCCTGCGCGCCCTTGTCCGCCCGCCCGAAGGCGCCGCCGACAGCTATGTGGCCATGGTCGAGGAAAACGAGCTGCGCGTCGGGATCAGCTATTATGAACGTGCCCGTCTGGTTCATGAGACGGCGGCGCTTGGGGTTTTTGCCGATGTGCCGGCGGCCCTCAGCGGTTTGTTTGCCACGGCCAGCCGGGCCAAGCGCTCCAAGATCGGCAGCTTCATCGAGATCCATCAGGCCCTGGGCCATGATCTGCGCTTCCCCGCCGAGATTCCGGAGCGGTTGGGTCTGGCCGTGGTCGCGCGGCTGCGTGCAGAGGGGCCGAACATGTTCCGGACCGCCCTGACCCGGGAGAAGCCGGAAACCGCGGCGGCCGAGATCGCCGTGCTGACGCGCCTTGTCGCTGCCACGCCGCGCCCTGTTTCGCGTGCGAAACACGTGGCTGACCAGGAACAATTGACCTCGGATCTGGCCTGGGCGGTAAAGCGCCGCAAGGGAGATCTGGTACTGACCCTGTCAGGAAAGGGGGCCAATGAGGCGCTGGTTGACCGGCTGCGCCGGATCCTATGCGATCCCCCTGACTGAAAAGAGATGTTTCGCGTGCGAAACGCGCCCTTTGAACGATTTCCTGACAGCTTCCCCCTATACCCTTGCCTGAGGGCCATCCTTGCGGTCTGAACAGATCACCCTGTCCCGGAGACATCTTGCCATGCGCCACGCTTTCATCACCGGAGCCGCCGGCTTTATCGGATATCATCTGGCCCGTCATCTGCTTGATCAGGGGTGGCGGGTGACCGGCTATGACGGGATGACCGATTATTACGATGTGGCGCTGAAGCGTGCCCGCCTGCGGCAACTGGACGAAAACGCAGCCTTCACCTTCCACGAGGCGATGCTGGAGGATGCCGATCGGCTGCGCCACGCGGTGCTGACGGCCCGCCCCGATGTGATCATCCATCTGGCTGCCCAAGCCGGTGTGCGCTATTCCATCGAGAACCCTCGGGCCTATCTGGACAGCAACATCGTTGGCAGTTTCAACCTGATGGAACCGGCACTGGAGGTGGGGGTGAAGCATCTGCTGATGGCCTCGACCTCTTCGGTCTATGGCGCCAATACCAAGATGCCCTATGCCGAGACCGATAAGGCCGACACCCAGATGTCGTTTTACGCGGCAACGAAAAAGGCCAATGAGGCAATGGCCCATGCCTGGGCGCATATCCATGGCCTGCCCATTACCATGTTCCGGTTCTTCACGGTCTACGGGCCATGGGGGCGGCCGGACATGGCGTTGTTCAAGTTCACCAAGGCGATCCTCGAAGGTCAGCCCATCGATGTTTACAATCATGGTGAGATGTGGCGCGATTTCACCTATGTCGACGATCTGGTGCGCGGCATCGGCCTGCTGATCGATTGCGTGCCGGCTGCGCCCGGCGCGGGGCGAAGCGGCGGTGTTGCCCAGGACAGCCTCAGCCCGGTGGCGCCTTGGCGGGTGGTGAATATCGGCAATTCGAATTCAGTCCGGCTGACTGACTTTATCGAGGCGATTGAGGCCGCGACGGGCCGCACCGCGGTGCGCAACCTGATGGACATGCAGCCCGGGGATGTGCCCGCAACCTGGGCGGATGCGGGGGTGCTGAAGGCACTGACCGGCTATAGCCCCCGGACCGATGTCACCGAAGGCGTGGCGCGCTTCGTGGCCTGGTATCGGGATTTCTACAAGGTCTGAGGGTTTCCACCGGGCGTGCCCGGACAGGCCTTGGGGGCAATCGCTGCGGTGTATCGTGGCCGTACCTTGCCGGCGATCGGCTGCTGTTCTTTGCAAAACGGACGATCGTAAATGGTCCGTTCTCATGATTATTGATATCTTATCCTTATCGTAAGTGATGAGACGGGCAAAAAGACCGGCCAATGCTGCGCGTTATGTGGGTTTTCTGCGTCTTGCCTTTCTATGGCCATGATTATTGGTGGATTATTCCAGGGTTTTTTTCAGGATCTGCATGGATGATGTCTTGCAGTTCCTTCAGCAGCACATGGGCCGCCGGAGGCAGCTGGCCGTTGCGCCGGCGATAGATGCGAAATTCGCGGGCCCAGGCCAGATCGGGGATGTCCAGGCGAACCAGACGGGTCTGGGCGACCTCATGGTGGACCAGCCCGCTGGGCATCCAGCAAATCAGCCCCCCCAGCGTGGCCAGTTGCTTGAGCATGTTGACCGAGCGCGATGCGGCGGCCGCCGGTCTGGGGTCCAGGCCCCGGCTGAAGAAGCGGCGCTGCCATTCGCGGGTCAGGGGGGTTTCATCGGTGGGCAGAACCCAGGGGTGCCGGGCCGCCGCCTCCAGCGAGATTTCCGCGCACCCGGCCAGGGGATGATCCGGGGCGGCAAAGGCGCCGATCTCATCGTGCAGGATCTCGGTGCAGGCCAGGGTGATCTCGGGGTCGAAATAGGGTTCGGGGGAAATGGCCAGGTCCACCTCGCCGCGTTTCAATGCCTCCAGCAGCTTGTCCTCGATCGCCTCGACGATCTGGGCCTGCAGGGCCGGACGGGTGATCAGCATCCGATGCAGGGCGGTGGCCAGATGCCCCGAGGCCAGGCTGCCGACTCCGCCCACCCGGACGATGCCGACACTGGCCCCGCGCAGGGAATCGATCACCTGTCCGGCGTTTTCGATCTCGGCCAGGACCAGGTTGGCATAGGGCAGGAAGGCTTGTCCGTAGACATTCGGCGCCACCCCGGTGGGGGTGCGATCGAACAGGGGCACGCCAAACCGGTCTTCCATCCGCCGGATGATGCGGGTCACAGTGGGTTGGTTCATGTTCAGTTGCCGGGCGGCGCGGCCGAAACTGCCCGTTTGGGCACTGGCAAGAAAGACGGACAGGCTGCGGGAGTCCCAGATCATGCGAAATCGGTATGGGTTTTGTCGAAAAATGGCAATTCCCAAAGGGGGGCGGATCGGGCACCAAAGATGCCGCAGAGGTGAGGAGGGCCCGGCCCGGCCGGGATAGGGGAGACGATGACCAGGACTGATGCCCTGACCGGGACCGTACGTGATGCGGTTTTTCAGATTTTGCGCCACCACGGCATGACAACGATTTTCGGTAACCCGGGGTCCACCGAACTGCCACTGTTCACCGAATTGCCCGAGGATTTCCAGTACCTGGCCGGCTTGCAGGAATCCGTCGTCGTGGCCATGGCTGATGGCTATGCCCAGGCCCGGCGCGGCCCGGCACTGGTGAACCTGCATTCGGCGGCGGGGGTAGGCCATGCCATGGGGGCGATCTACAGCGCCTATCGCAATCGCGCGCCGGTTGTGATCACGGCTGGTCAGCAGGCACGCCCCCTCTTGCCGGGGGATCCGTTCCTGTTTGCGGAATCACCGACCGAGTTGCCCAAGCCCTATGTCAAATGGGCGATCGAACCGGCCCGGGCCGAGGACGTGCCGGCGGCCATTGCCCGCGCGGCCCAGATTGCCTGTTTGCCGCCGGCGGGGCCGGTGTTCGTCTCGGTGCCGATTGATGATTGGGATGCGCCTTGTGCTGCCCCGATCTTGCGCAATGTGGCCCCTTCGGGGGCGGCTGAGGATACGGCATTGGCGGCTTTGTCCGAGCGGTTGAACGCGGCCAAGGATCCGGTCTTTGTGGTCGGGTCCGGGGTTGATCTGGATGGTGCCTGGGATCAGGTTGTGGCCTTGGCGGAACGTTACCAGGCCCCGGTCTGGGTGGCGCCCCTGGCCAGCCGCTGTTCCTTTCCCGAAAGCCACCCGTTGTTCGCCGGGTTCATGGCGGCGACCGAGGCGGCGGTGTCCGGGCATCTGGCGGGGCATGATCTGGCGCTGGTGCTGGGCGCGCCGGTGTTCCCCTATCACTATGAGATGCCAGCCGAGGATCCTTTCGCCGGGGTCGAGATCTTCCAGATCGTCGAGGATCCCCATCAGGCGGCGGGGGCGCTGCAGGGCACGGCCCTGGTCGGCGGCCTGCGCCTGTCGCTGGATCGGCTGCTGGCCGGGGCCGGCCCGGCGCGGCCAGAGCGCGGGGTCCCCTTGCGCAAGCGGCCCAAACCGGCGCCGTCCAAGGGGATCATTACCTCGGCCATGGCCCTGGAAACCCTGACCGAGATCCGTCCGCGCAACGGTCTGGTTGTCGAGGAAGCGCCGTCCAGCCGCGATGCTGTCCATGATCATCTGCCGATCGACCGGCCCGGGGGGTTCTTTGCCACGGCCAGCGGCGGTTTGGGCTTTGCCTTGCCCGCAGCGGTCGGCGTGGCCCTGACCGAACCGGAGGAAAAGGTGCTGGCCATCGTCGGGGACGGATCCTCGATGTATGCGGTTCAGGCAATCTGGAGCGCGGTGGAATACGGTGCCGAGGTGGTTTTCGTGATCATGAACAACGGCGGCTATCAGGCGCTCAAGGGGTTTGCCGGCAACAAGCCCGTGGTTGGCTGTGAGATCGGCCACCTGTCCCTGGCTGCCCTGGCCGAGGGGCAGGGTTGTCCGGCCCGGTGTATCACCAGGCCCGAGGATCTGGCCCCCGCCCTGCGCGAGGCCTTTGCCGCCAGGGGCCCGCGCCTGGTCGAGATCATGCTGGATGGCCACGGGGCCTGACCCGCGATTGCACCACACTCTTGGAGGAGAGAGAGATGACCCGTCATACCGCTTTGGCCACAACCCTGGCCGCGACCCTTGCCCTGACTGTCCCGGCCCTGGCCCAGGACAAGCCGGTCAACCTGCGCTTTGGCAGTTGGGTCGGGGCCTCGCATCCGCTGATGGAGGGCACCCAGCCCTGGATGGATGCCATCCATGAAGCCTCGGGTGGTTCGATCACCATCACGCTTTACCCGTCGCAACAGCTGGGCAAGGCCGCCGATCACTATGATCTGGCCCGCGATGGCATCGCCGACATGACCCTGGTCAATCCGGGCTACAATGCCGGGCGGTTCCCGGTGATTTCCTATGGCGAGATCCCGTTTCGCTTCACCGATGGGCAAAAGGGCAGCCAGGCGCTGGATGCCTGGTATCGCGATTATGCCGCCCAGGAGATGAAGGACGTCAAGTTCTGCATGGCCTTCATCCATTCGCCGGGGACGATCCACAGCACCAGCCCCATCACCGGCCCCGAGGATCTGGCCGGCAAGAGCATCCGGCCGGCCAATGGCACCCATGGCCAGTATCTGGCCGGGCTGGGGGCGACCTCGATCCAGGCTTCGGCGGCGGAAATGCGCGATCTGCTGAGCCGCGGCACCGCCGATGGCACGGCCAGCCCCTACAGCTCGCTGGTGACCTGGGGGGTGGCCGATGTCGCGGTCAACCATCTGGATCTGCCGATGTATGCGGCCAATTTCGTTTATGTCCTTTCGCCCGTTGCCTGGGCCCGTCTCAGCCCGGCCCAGCAGCAGGTGATGGAAGATCACTGCAGCACCGAATGGGCCGGTCGCATCGTCGCGCAATGGGTGGCCGAGGATGTTGAGGCCCGCGCCGATCTGGAGGCCGACCCGGCCCAGAATTTCGTGACCCCCAGCGACGCCCAGCGTGCCGCCTGGATCGACGCCACCGGCCCGGTTCTGGACCGCTGGCGCACGGCGATGGCGGCTGGCGGCTATGATGCCGAGGCGCTGGAGGCTGGGTTCCAAAAGGCCGTGGCCGATCATGACGCCGGCTTCTGAGCCAAAGGGGGGATTGGCGGGGCCCATGCCCCGCCTGATCACCGCGATCGAGATGATCGCCGGGTTGTTCCTCGGGTTGATCGCGCTGCTGACCGTCACCGAGGCGGTGATGCGCTATGCCCTGGGCATGCGGGTGCCCGATGCCTACGCCTTTGCCACCGCGCTGCAGGGCATCGCCATTGCCTGGGGGATCGCCTGCACCACCTGGATGCGGCGGCACATCACCGTCGATGCCTTCTGGGAACTGGCCCCGCCCCGGGTACAGGCGGCGATGAACGTCTTTGCCTCGGCGGTGACCTTCGTGGCCATGTCCATGCTGATGGGAATGCTGTGGCGCAAGACGGGTCAAAGCATGGTCAGCGGCGAGGTGTCCAACGATCTGATGTGGCCCCTCTGGCCGGTGGTGATGGCCACCACCCTGGGCATCGCGGCCGCTGCCCTTCTGGGGCTGATGCGGCTGATCCGTGACATTTTGGAAATCAGGACCCTGTGATGGACCCGACCACGCTTTCGTTTCTGGGGATGGGGGCGCTGCTGGTCCTGATGGTCCTGCGGGTGCCCATTGGCGTGGCCATGGGCACCGTCGGGGTTGTCGGCTTCTCGCTGGTGGTCAGCTGGCAGGCGGGGCTGAACCTGCTGGTCAACGCGCCCTATCGGATGATGTCGGATTACGCGCTCAGCGTGGTGCCGATGTTTGTGCTGATGGGGGTATTCGCCGGGGCAGGCGGCATGAGCCGCGAGTTGTTCGACGCCAGCAACGCCTGGCTGGGCCATGTCCGGGGCGGGCTGGCCACGGCGACGGTGGCGGCCAGCGGTGGCTTTGCGGCGATCAACGGATCCTCGGTGGCCTGTGCGGCGACGATGACCACTGTGGCCCTGCCCGAGATGCGCCGCGCCGGCTATGAGGCCGGCTTCGGTGCCGGGGTGATCGCGGCGGGGGGCACCCTGGGGGCGATGATCCCGCCCTCGGTCTTCCTGCTGCTCTACGGGATCATCACGGAACAGAACGTGGCCCAATTGTTCATTGCGGGCGTGATCCCGGGCACCCTGGCCATGTGCCTTTATGCGCTGGCCATCCAGTATGTCGCCTGGCGCCGGCCCGGATCCATGCCGCCGGGGCGCAAGTTCACCTGGGCCGAGCGCTGGCAGTCCCTGCGCGGGCTGTGGGCAACGCTGGTGCTGTTCGCACTGGTGATCGTCGGCATGTATGGCGGCTTCGTCACCGTGACCGAGGCGGCTGGCCTGGGCGCGGTGGGGGCGCTGCTGATCGGGGTGGTGCGTGGCAAGCTGGGCCCGAGGGCGATCCTGCGCTGTCTGGTTGAGGCATTGCAGATCACCGCGGCCATTTTCACCATCGCCGTGGGCGCGGTGCTGTTCGGCTATTTCCTGACCGTCACCCAGATGACCCAGAACCTGACCAGCTTTCTGACCGCGTTGCCCCTGCCGGCCTATGGGGTGCTGGGGCTGGTCTTGCTGGTCTATCTGGTTCTGGGCGCGGTGATGGACGAGTTGGCGATCATTCTGCTGACCGTGCCGATCGTGTTCCCCTCGATGGTGGCGCTGGGGTTTGATCCGGTCTGGTTCGGGATCGTGTTGGTGACAACGATCTCGATCGGGTTGATTTCTCCACCCGTGGGGATGAATGTCTTCGTCATCAATTCGATCGCGCGGGATGTGAAACTGGCGGCGATCTTTCGCGGTGTGTTGCCGTTCATTGCGGCCGATATCGTGCGGATCCTGCTGCTCTGCCTGTTTCCGGCGTTGGCCCTGTGGCTGCCGGGATCGATGTGAAACCGGGGCTTGCGGCCCCATGAAACGTGGCGGATGTCCCGCCGCACAGGAAGGAGACAAACGATGACAGTCAAGACGGCGACGGGCCGCGAATTGCGGACGCCCTCGAAGTTCTTCATCGATGGACAGTGGGTGGACCCCAAGGGCACCGCACGGCTGGAGGTCGTGTCCCCGGTCACCGAACAGCGGATCATGGACTATCCCGAGGCAACCGTGGCCGATGTCGACGATGCCATCGCGGCCGCGCGGCGGGCCTTTGACAGCGGCCCCTGGCCCCGGCTGTCGCCCAAGGAGCGCGCCGGCTATCTGCGCAAGGTGGCCGATCTGATCGAGGCCCGGATCGACGAGATCGCCGAAAGCTGGACCACCCAGATGGGTGCGCCGATCATGCTGACCAAGGTGCTGGCCCCGCAGAACGTAAAGCTGTTTCGCTATTACGCCGATCTGATCGACAGCAATTCCTACAGTTTTACCGAAGAACGCGAGCGCCCGGGTGGCGGCCGGACCGTGGTGGCCAAGGAACCGATCGGTGTCTGCGCGGCGATCACGCCGTGGAACGCGCCCATGGTGCTGTTGACCTACAAGATCGCGGCCGGTCTGGCCGCGGGGTGTACCTTTGTGGTGAAACCTTCGCCCGAAACGCCGCTTGAGGCCTATGTGATGGCCGAATGCATCGCCGAGGCGGGCCTGCCCAAGGGCGTGTTCAACCTGGTGCCCGCGGGCCGTGAGGTGGGGGATTACCTGATCCGGCACACGGATGTGGACAAGGTGGCGTTTACCGGGTCGACTGCGGCGGGCAAGCATATCGCGGCCGTCTGCGCCGAGCGTCTGGCCCGGGTCACGCTGGAACTGGGTGGCAAATCTGCGGCCCTGCTGCTGGACGATGCCGATTTCGAGGCCGCTCTGCCGGCGCTGATGATGTACTCCATGCCGATCACCGGTCAGGTCTGTTTCTCGCTGACCCGGATCCTGGTGCCGGAAAGCCGCGCCAAGGAATTCACCGATCTCTTCGTCGGCGCGGTCAAGACGATCAAGGTGGGCGACCCCTCGGATCCGGCGACCCAGATGGGGCCGCTGGCCATGGGCCGTCAGCTGGATCGGGTGAAAGGCTATATCGAGGCCGGTCTGGCCGAGGGCGCGACCATTGCCACCGGCGGCGGGCGGCCCGAGGGGCTGGACAAGGGCTTTTACATCGAGCCGACCATCTTCACCGGCGTGACCCCGGGGATGAAGATCGCGCAAGAGGAAATCTTCGGCCCGGTCGTGTCGATCATCACCTATACCGACGATGACGATGCCATCGCCAAGGCCAATGACAGCAATTACGGGCTGAACGGTGCGATTTTCTCGCGCGACAGTGACCGGGCCTATCGCCTGGCGCGCCGGATGCAATCGGGTACGGTGACGATCAACGGCAACATCATCGATCCGACCACACCCTTCGGTGGGGTCAAGCAATCGGGCTATGGCCGCGAAGGTGGCCCCGAGGGGCTGGACAACTACCTGGAGACCAAGACGGTCAACTTCGCCTGAAAGGGCCCATTGGTCACCTTCCGGTGGCCATCCCTTTGAACACACCCCCGCCCGGTCCTCCGGGCGGGGGATTGTGTTTGGCGCGTCCGCATCGTGCAGGGCTTCGGCCAGGTTCAGTGTGGCGGTGCCGTCGGGGCTGTTTTATGCCTTGGCCGGAGCAACGCCTGAGCGCCGCTGAGATGTGCCCCTGTCGGGCCTGATCCGTGTCAATCTGCCGGTGCGGCCCTGCGGGTATGGCCTTGCGCAACAAGATCCATTTTTCTGAACTTGCCTCGCCGCCGGGAAAGGGCTTTTCTTTCACCTTAACCGGGGGTGGCTAACCTGCGCCTTCCTTATTCGAGATCCATGGGGTTTTCATGTCTGTCTTGTCCATCGATGCCGATACCCTGTTCCTGGAGGGCCAGACCGCCCGCGCTGCCGGCCAGGCCGCGGCGGCGGCCTATCAGGCACGCAAACCCTATCCCTACGGCAGCTTCGAGGATTTCCTGCCGGCTGAGATCCTCGATCGGGTGAATGCCGAACTCAAGCAACTGCCCGAAAGCGATACCAGTTTCGACCGTCCCCAGGAAAAGCTGAAGACCAGCTATATTCCCGAACGCCTGCCGCCCTATACGCGTAATCTGTTTTACGTTCTGAATTCCCGTCCCTTTGTCCAGTTCCTGGAGGCCCTGACCGGGATCAAGGGGCTGATCCCGGATCCCTATTTCGCCGGGGGCGGGGTGCATATGGTGGCCAATGGCGGGCATCTGGATATTCATGCCGATTTCAATCACAATGCGATCCTTAATCTGGAGCGGCGCCTTAACGTTTTGATTTATCTGAACAAAGATTGGCAAAAGGACTATGGCGGATCTTTCGAGATCTGGAATAACGAGATGACCGAACTGGTCGACAGTTTCGTGCCGCTGTTCAACCGGATGGTCTGTTTCAATACCGGGTCCAGCACCTGGCACGGCAATCCCGATCCGGTGAACCACCCTCAGGGGCAGCCGCGCATGTCGCTGGCGCTGTATTATTACACGGCCACCTGGGATCCGACGAAGAAGGCCCATACCACGCTGTTCAAGCCCCGTCCGGGCAGCGTGGACCAGCAGGATCGCCAGACCCGCCGGACCGAGATCCTGCAGGATGTGCTGCCGCCGGTGGTCTTCCGTCGGGTGATTGGCCGGCTGCAGCGCCTGGGCTTCTGATCGGGGCGGGCTATTGCCGCTGCTGCCTTTTCGGGCGAGTGAATCAAATTCTCGATTTGCCTTCAGTTTTATTTGCTTCCCGTGGGGAGGCGATTCTAGACTGAAGGCAATGTCGAGGGGATTTTCTTATGCCTTTTTATTCAAATCGCCGTATTCTTCCTGTTATTTTTTCCATCTGGGCCCTGGCCATTGCCAACCCGGTGCGCGCGAATGACGATCTGAACCGGTTACTGGGGATCGGCGCGGCCATCCTTCTTAATCAGGCGGCCAAATCCCAGAACAGTGGCGGCAATCAAAGCAGCGGGCAAGGCGCGGCGCGAGGGGGCGGCGCGGGGGGCAATCCGGCCCAGGCTGCCGCCATGGATCTGCAGCGCGATCTCAACACGTTGGGCTTCGATGCCGGCCCGGTGGATGGTCAGCCCGGCGCGCGCACCCGGGCCGCGATCGAGGCGTATCAGGTCAGTCGCGGTTTCGCGGCCACCGGGACCCTGAGCCCGGTTCAGCGCATCGCGCTGGATATCGATGCGGCGGTGGCCGCCGCCGGAGGGGCGGAAACCGCCGAATTGCGCCGGCTTGAGATCCTTGAAGCGCAAAGCTACCTGCAACAGCTGGGCTATACGCCGGGCACGCCGGACGGGGCCTGGGGGCCCCGCTCGCAGGGGGCGCTGGAGGCCTTTCGTCGGGAAACCGGGACGGCCCTGTCCGGCGGCGGGCTGAACACAGCGGACCGGCTGGCCCTGTATGATCGGGTGCATGGCACGGCCCCGGTGGGGCGCCCGGACATGCTTCGGGTTGCGGCCTCCCAGCCGGTGGTCCCGGCTGCGCCGGCCACGGTCTCGGTGGCCCCGAGCTTTGACTGCGCCCTGGCCGGCACGTCGGTCGAGCGGGCGATCTGTGCCTCGCCCCGGCTGGCGGCGCTGGATCTGGCCCTGGCTGCCGCCTGGGCCGAGGCGGTGGCCAGGGCCGGGGGCAATCAGGCGCTGTTGCCGGCCCAGACGGCCTGGCTGGCGGCGCGCAATGCCTGTGGGGCTGACAGCGCTTGCCTGGAAAACAGCATGGCAGGGCGGATCTTGGCGCTTGGCGGGGCCGTGCCTGCGGGGACCGTTGCCGTTGCGCAGGCCGGGGGACAGACTGTTTCTGTCTCTTCCGGCCCTGTTCTTTCCGCCCCCGCCCCGGAGGCTGCAAGCGCCCGGGTGCATGTCATCGGCAATCGCTTTGTTCAGGCGCCGGTCGGGTTCGACCGGCAGCTCATGTTGCGTCAGGTCCGGTTGAAACCCGAGATCCTGGAACCCGATGGGACGGTGGCTGCGATCGTGCATACGGATCGGGCCCGGACGCAGGGCATCTCGTCCAATACGGTCGCGGCCGAATTGCGCCAGCTGAACCAGTTGGACTATGCCGATCTGATCGCCCGGACCCGCGCGCAGGTGCTGCAAGAGGCCCAGGTTCTGGCGCCGATCGCCCCGGACAATCCGTTGCCGGTGGCTTTTTATCTGGGCTCCAGTGCGACCGAGTTCGAAGAGGGCAAGGGCCTGCATCTGGTCCAGCGCAACGGGCAGACCGCTGTCGGTATGGCACGGGATTATCCGCAGGCGCGTCTGTCGGTGCCGCTGGACACGGCGGCCTTCGGCACCCTGCCGCTGGATCGCGCTGCGGCCGGGGCGTTGCTGGATCGGCAGCGTGCGGAACGCGATCAGGGGCGGACCCTGACGCTGGTGGTCTGGGGGCGGATCACCCGCTTCGGGGCCGATGACACGGTGGCCGATTTCGCCCAGCCCGGCGGGGCCTTCAATCGCGAGACGCCGGTGACCTTTGTGTTCGACGCCGCGACCCTGCATTTCCGGGCTGCCCAGGATGGCGCTTTCGCCAGTCAGGCTGCGGCCGAGGCTGAGGCGTTGCATGTCTTTCGCCCCGTTGCCGCCGGGACCGCGCCGCAGGGGTCGCGCGATGCCCTGGTTCTGGCCCGCGAACTTGGGCTGCCGGTTGAGGGCGAGGCCGTCACCGTGTCCTATACGGCCCAGGACAGGCGGGCCTCGGGCTGGGCGGCGTTCAACGCCTATACGCTGGTTGCGCTGGATCCCGACTATGCCCGCGAAGGGGATCGTTTCGCCGATCTGGCCGCCTTGGTCCTGTCCGAGGCGGATCAGCGCAGCTATTTCGGCAGCACCAATCTGATCGCGAATAACGGATTCTTTCAGGACAACGGCTTTGGGGTGGCGGCCCGGGCCTTCCCGGATGCCTTCGCCCGGCAGGATGCGAAACGGGCGTTCTTTGAAACCTATTATCCCCGGATCCAGGCCGTGGCACCGATCTGGCCGCTGCCGTTGCGCTATACGCTGGATGTCCGGCTGGGTGATTATGATTTCGACACCCAGAGCTTTCCGATCTACTGGGGTGGGCTGGCGACGGCCGGCACCCCGATTGTCAATCTGCCCCTTGGCGTGGCCAATGCGAGGGCGGCGGGGATCCGGTCCGTCGATCAGTTTTCCATCCCCGAAGAACGGCTGAGCCTGCCGCCGGATCAGGCACGGGCGCTGAATGACCGGCTGGCCCCCGATCGCCGCGTGACCTTTGCCTGGTGGGCTGATTTCACCGGTTTCGAGGGCGGTGCCGAGATCGGCGAGCGGCTGGGTATGGGGGCGTATGAAAGCGGGCTGCCCTTCGGCCGGGCGGTGCTGAAGCGCGCGGGTCTGTTCGCCGATCCGGACCTGACCCTTCAGGTGCGCGATTACGATGTCGCGGCGCTGACGGTTCCGATCCCCGATCCGGTGGTCGAAGCCACGCCCGAGGCCCCGGTGGTTTCAGACGATGTTGCCGCGCTCAATGCGCTGGAACCGTCCGGGCCTGCGGCCATCCTGGCCGTGACGGCCCAGGCGATGGGCGGCACCCCGGCGGATTATGAGGCGCTGGCCCGTACCCAACCGGCCGTCCAGGGGGCCAATGAATTCGACGAACCTGCCATTCTGGCCGCCACGGTTGAAGAAATCCGGGCCGCCCAGGCGGGGCCCTATTGGGCACGGGGGACCGCCCGGCTGGACCGCTATGATCTGGAAACCGGGACATTTTCCTTCCAGGGGGCCAACCGGCTGTATTTCTCGGTGCAGGGGCAGGGGCTGCGGATCAATCCCGCCCTGACAGGGCCCGAGGTCTTCGATACGCTGGCCGTGCCGCAGGACGTGGCGCGCCGAGCCGTCGAATATTTCGAACAGACCGGGCGCCGGAATGTGACCTTCATGATGCGGGTGACCCCGGCGGGGCTGGGGCCGAACAGCAACGGAACGCAGAACCTGGCGTTGTTGCTGCGCCCCGAAGAAGTGGTGTTCTTCCTGCCCGAGGATCGCATCCTGGGGGAAACCGTGATTCTGGGCCGGCGCGATTTTGCCCAGGCCAATGCGGCGGCCCGAGCCCGGGCTGAGCGGCGCTATGAGGTGGCGGATTTCGCCGGGCTGGACGCGCAGCCGCAACGGGTTGATCCCCATGTGCTGGATCTGGTCTGGCTGGCTGAAACCGGGGCCACACCCTCGGCTGAGCAACTGGCCGGGATGATGGCTTCGGCCTGGCGCCATGAAGGGGCAGCCGGGGAGGGGATCGGTCCGCGCTTTTTCACCGCAGGGGCGGCCTTCCCCGAACCGGTTGAGCGGATGCAGCTGAGCGACAGCTTTCTGAGTTTCGTGCAGGCCAAGGCGGCGGCATTGGGCGAGATGTTCGAGGTTCGGCTGGAACCACCGCGGACCCAGGACCGGGCCTGTGGCTGGGGGTCGGATCAGAATGTCTATCTGGGCAACACGCCGATCGGGGAACTGGTCCCGCAGTTCCGCGACGATCAGCAGGCCAAGGTCGAAAAGATTCGCGCGGCGGGCGAGGAGGTGGCCGTCACGCTGGACCGGCGCTATGGGTTGTTCATGCGCCGCCAGAGCGCGCGCTATGACAATTGTGAAAGCTGGCTTTCAGCGGTGGAGATTTCCGGCGCGGTTCAGGAAAGCGCGGCTGATGGTACGCAGCCGGTGGTGCTGGCCTTTCGCAAGACGGGCTTTGCCTCGGTGGCGGCACAGAACTATCTGATGCCGCTGATGGTGCTGCGCGGTGCTGGCGAAGGGGCCTGGCGGCTGACGGCCGATGGCACACGGGGTGAGGAAATCGTGCCGGTCGCCCTGGCGGCCCCGGATCAGTCCCCGGCTTCGGATCCGGCACAATCCTCCGGCCAATCCTCCATGCCGGGCCAATCCTCTGCGGCCGTTCCGGCCCCGGTGTCCGACACGCCGCCCTCTGACCGGATGGCGGTGGCCCCGGCCCCGGGTGCGCCCGCCCGCGGGGACTGGCCCGGGCCGGATGCGATCGAGGTGGCCGTGTCGGAAACCGATCTGCTGGAGATCCGGACGGGCATGTCCATCGAGGCGGCGGCGGAGATCCTGCTGGCCCGTGATGGGCTGGGGGCGGTCTATGAAACCGCAACCTCGCCTGCGGCTGGCCGCGATCCCCTGGCCTATCGGCGGGTCTTCTTTTACCGCGACGGCCAGGAGGCGATCACCCTGGGTTCCTATGCCCCCGAGGGGCCGGTGCTGGCGGTCATGCGGCGCATGTCCCTGACCAGCGGTGTATTGCCCTATGATCAGATCGACGCGGCGCTGACAGAGAAGTATGGCCGGCCGGTCTTCGACATGGGCAATAACGGTTTCCGGGGCTATCTGGGGTCCTTCGGTGACGGGCGCTGCCATATCCTGCCGGTCGAGCCCCTGAACATGAGGGGGCTGACCCGGCTGCCTGGTGGGTCGGGTTGGGCCCCGGTCCGCAGCGGAGGCCTGGATATCTGGGCGGTGAACCTGCCCGCCTATGAGGCGCAGATGCTGGCCGTGACGCAAGGCTGCGGGACGGTACTGGTCTATATGGCTGAACGCCCCGAGGAGTGGATGAAATCGGGTTTCTCGACCACCCTGATCGACCTTGATGGGGTGCGTCAAACTGTCGCAGAGCTGGCCGCGTCGGCGGCCGATTCGAACCCGGCGCTGGCCATCGATTTTTAAGCGAAATCTCGCCGATCATTTTCGCTTTGGAAACAAACAAACCCCCTTGTTTTCTGGGGCGTGGGCATGAATCGAATCGGTCGTTTACCTTTTGTTAAAACAAGGGGTCAAGCAGTGAAGTCAAGCATTGTTGATGGATTAACTTTCTATTAACATCTCACGTGCTCCGGGGATTTTTTGTGCCCTGTGTGACCGCATTGAGGTGGTCGCAAAAAGAGTGTGTGACATGGAATTTTCATGGAGGGACCATGACTATTTGTTCTGAGATGACGCAAACGCGTCGCGCCCGTTTCGCCCCCCGGATTGCCGCTGCCGCGCTGCTCAGTGCCGGGCTGGGGATGCCCATGGCCGCCAGCGCCGCCGTGTCGGTCAGCTGGCAGAGCCCGGCCAACAACTCGACCTATGCCGTGGGCACTGTCGTGTCGCCGCTGGGGCAGGCCCTGGCCTCGGGTGTGACCGGTGCCGGCTTTGACTTTTCCATCGTGATGGACAGCTCGGGCAGCATGGCAAGCTGGGCGACGGCCACTGATGGCACGGGCGCCACGGTGTCCAAGTCCCGCCAGGCTTGGCAGCAGGAAGGCGCGATCGCCCTGGTCAACGGCCTGCCCGATACCGCCACGGTGTCGATCATCGAGTTTGACGGCGATGCCAACACCGTGATCGGTCAGACTGCCCTGAACTCGGTGGCCAACCGCCAGGCGGTGATCGATGCGATCAACACCGTCGATGCCTCCGGTGGCACCTATATCGGGCGCGGGATTGATGAATCCGCCAATAACAACCTGGTACCGAACGGTACGGCGGGCTTTACCCAGCACATGGTTGTTCTGTCCGATGGCTCGACCTCGGGTGTTCCGGGGAATTCTGCAGCGGCCGCCGTTCTGGCCGGTGTTGAAACCATCGATTCCGTGGCCATGCCCGGGTCCAACATCACGACGATGCAAAGCATCGCCACCAATGGCAACGGCACCTTCATTGACGCCACCGGCAATATCGGGCTGATCACCGGCCTGCTGGGCGGTCTGCCGGGCGGTGGCCTGTCGGTGGGCATCGCGTCGCTTGAAGTGACGACCCCCGACGGGACGACGACTGGGGTCGGCACCGGCGTGGGCGGGACCTTCACCTCGCCGGCCTATGCGCTGCAATTGGGCAACAACATCTTCACCGCCTTCGTGACGGGCACCGATGGCACCAGCGCCACGGCGACCCTGAACCTGATCGGTGTCGATGGCACTGCGCCGGTGCCGCTGCCGGCCGCTGGCTGGATGCTGCTCAGCGTTCTGGGTGGTCTGGGCGCCGCCCGTGGCCTGCGCCGCCGCGGCTGAGGCCGATCTGACGACAGGAGGAAGCGGGCCATTGGTCCGCTTCTTTCGTTTTTACCTGATCTTTTCGTTTCTCCGCTTCTCTCTGCCTGCCTGCCCCTGATTTCCGGAGTGACCGATGTTGCATGTCCTGTTCCTTGTCTTGTCCCTGACCGTGATCAGTCCTGTGCGGGCGATCCCCGTGGCGGCGGCGACGGTTGGTGGCGGCAATGATGCCGCCGGGGCCTTTGCCGATGTTCTGGCGGTCGGCACGGCGGTCAGGGAGCTGGAGGCGCAGTTGCGTGATCGTGGCGATCTGGCCACGGTGGTGGATCTGGCCCCGCAGCTTCTGGAACGTCTGCCCGATCACAATCGCCTGCGCCGTCTTTATGCCCTGGCCTTGGCCGCGTCCGGCGACAGCCGTGGGGCGCGGGCCGAACTGGACCGGGCGGGCGGCGATGAGGGCCGGGATTGGGCCGGGCTGGCCGAGGCGATGATCGCCCGTCAGGCCGGAGACCTGGAGGGCGCGCAGGCGGCGGTGGATCAGGTGCTGGTCCAGGCCCCGGAGAATGCCTATGCCCATAATCTTGACGGGACGCTGAAGGCCCGGACCGGGGACATCGCCGGGGCGATCCAGGCCTTTGGCCGCGCGGTGGATCTGGCCCCTGGGGCGGCGGCCTATCAGGGCAATCTCGGGGCGATGCTGTTGCAGGCCGGTGCTTATGCCCCGGCGCTGGCTGTGCTCGACCAGGCCGTTGCCCTGGCGCCGGACAATTGCGCGACATTGGTCATGCGCGCCACGGCCCTGACCGGGCTGGGGGCCTTTGCCCGGGCCGTGCCCGACCTGGAGACCTGCCTGAGCCGCAATCCGGGGGATCGGGCGGCAGCAGAGGCGCTGATGTCCGGCTATATGACGACCCGGGATTTCGAGGCAGCGGCCAGTGCGTTGCGCCGCCATGAGGCCGCCTTGCCCGATGCTGGGCGTTGGCAGGCCGATTTGGCGCTGCAGACGGGCGAAGGTGGCGCGGCGCTGCAGGCCCTTGCCGGGCTGGATCCGGCAGCGCCGGGCATCATGTTGCGCCGGGCCTATGGGCTGGCCCTGGTCGGGGACCGGGCCGGGGCCCTGGTTGCGGCCCGACAGGCGGTTACGGATGCGCCCGGGGATCCGGCAGCACATCGCGCGGCCTTGGGCCTGGCGCTGATCCAGGGTGCAGAGGGGCCGACACCGATCGATCCGGGCGGATCCCTTTTGGCGGCGCTTGGGGCGTCTGCGGCCGGGGATCCCGAAACTGCCCGCACTGCGCTGGCCGGGGCCACGGGCTTTGTGCCGGGGTTTTCGGTCGACGGGCTGGACCCCGCCGCCCTGATCGCGCCAGAGGCCCTGCCCGAGGTGGGTCTGGGGGCTGTTTTCGCGATAGCTGGCTATGCCATTCCGGCGCGGCGCTATCTGGACGGGCGGGAGGGGGCCCTGTCCGCCTATCTGTCGGGGCTGGCGGCGCGTATGGCCGGCGACCCGGAGGTGGCGCTGGCTGATTTCGCCCGGGCAGTGGACCAGGCGCCGGGTTTCGTTGCGGCCCGGCTGGAACGGGCGGGGCTGTTGATGGCGAATGGTCGCGCCGAAGAGGCCCGGGAAGATTATCGCACCGTGGTGGCCGAGACGCCCCTGCCGGCGGCGGTACTGCGCATCGGGGTGCTGTCCGAGGCGCTGGAGGACCCGGATGCCGCGCAGGCCGCCTATGAGCAGCTGGTCTCCCTGACCCCGGACAGCCCGATCGCCCTGAACCAGCTGGCCTGGTTCCTGGTCAGCCATGACCGCGATCTTGGCCGCGCCCTGGACCTTGCCGAACAGGCCGACCGTCTGCAGCCCGGCAATGCCAGTGTCAATGACACGATCGGCTGGATTCAGTACCTGAACGGGGATCTGGAGGGGGCTGAACGGCGCCTGCGCGCGGCTTTTGACATCTCGGCCGGTCAGCAGGCCGAGATCCGCTATCATCTGGCCCGGGTTCTCCATGACCGGGGCGATCCGGCGGCAGCGGCGGCGCTGCTGACCGCAGTTGAGGCGCGGGGCCCCGAGGGGGCGGCCCTGCTGGAGGAGATCACGGGAATGCCGGAAGGGGACTGATCCCGGTCTGCGGATCAGTTCCGGATCAGCCGGGCCAGGATCGCGTTGCTGGCATATTGGGTGAAGGACCAGGCGGCCTGGGGCAGGGGCAGACCTTCGCAGTCGCGCAGCACCGTCCAGGTCGCCCGGGCCGCCATCAGCTTGTTGGCCGACAGGGATCCCGGCTGCACCCGATAGCTGGCCAAGGGCGTTTGTATCCCGATGGCCGGCCCATGCTGGCGCAACAGCTGCAGCCACAGGGCATAGTCCTGCCGGCGGGGCAGGTCGGGCATCGGCACCTTGCCATAGCGCGCACTGTCATAGATCGCGGTCAGGCAGCCGATCGGATTGCCGGCCAGGGCCCGGGTGTAATCTACCCGTTCCGGCACGGTGACAGTGGACAGATAGTGCCCGTCGGCATCCATCCGTCGATAGGCCGCAAAGACAAAGCCCGCGCCCCCCTCCAGCACCGGGATCTGGGCTGACAGCTTGCCCGGATCCCACAGGTCATCGGCATCGAGAAAGGCGATATAGCGCCCCCGTGCGGCCGCGATCCCGGCATTGCGGGCTGCGGCCGCCCCGGTCGGTCCGGACAGGGACAGGGCATGGATCCGGGGATCGGCGGTTACCGCCTCGGTGATGATCGCGGCGGATCCGTCGCCTGAGTGGTCGTCGACCAGCCACAATTCCCAGTCGGTCCAGTCCTGGGCGCGGATCGAGGCGATGGTCTCGGTCAGGGTGCGGGCGGCGTTATGAACCGGGGTCACGATTGAGACCGGCATGGGATAGGCGGGCAAGGGGATCACCGGAGGCAGGCAAAGGGTTGGTCGATGACAGGCGAGAAGCGCAGAGATTGCAAGGGTATGGATCGCCTAAATGCAGACGCCGCCTGAGCATGTTGCTCAAAACTGGGTACCGGTTTTGTGCTTCTCGAACATGCGGTGTCAAAGACTGAGAGCGTGTCGTGTGAATACGAATGAACGCGATATGTTCCAGGCCAAGGCAGGCTTTGTAGCCTTACCCACTTGGTGCTGGACAGGGGGGTGCGGCTGCTCACAGATGGGCAGGGCAAGGGCGGGGGTGGTATGGCGCCGAAATTCGGGACAAGCGGTTTGCGCGGTCTGGTCAGCGATCTGAGCGATGACCTGATCACCACCTATATCCGTGCGTTTGCCCTGGCCTGTGATCATGGCGGGCGGGTCTGGCTGGGCTGGGATCTGCGGCCATCCTCGCCCCGGATCGCCGAGGTTGTGGCACGGGCGGCGCAGGCGGCGGGGGTGGCGGTGATCCGCGCCGGGGCTGTCCCGACGCCGGCGCTGGCCCTGGCAGCGCAGGAGGCAGGGGCGGTGATGGTCACCGGCAGCCATATTCCGGCCGATCGCAACGGGCTGAAATTCTACACCCGCCAGGGTGAGCTGACCAAGACAGGTGAGGCCGCGCTGACCGCTGCCCTGGGTTGTCCCCTGCCGGCCTTGCCCCCGGGGGGGATCACCGAAGATACTGGGGTCGGGGCACGCTTTCTGGCCCGCTATCACAGGGCTTTCGGATCGGGTGTACTGAGGGGCCGGCGGATCGGGGTCTATGCGCAGAGTGCGGTTGGCCGGGATCTGTTGGCCGAAATGTTGGCCGCCCTGGGCGCTGAGGTCCTGCCCCTGGGCCGATCCACCGATTTCGTGCCTCTGGATACCGAAGCGGTGGATCCTGCCACCCGTGCGCAACTGAAAGCCTGGGCGATGAGGCACCGGCTGGATGCCATCGCCGCCACCGATGGTGATTCCGATCGCCCACTTCTGAGCGATGAAACCGGCCAGCTGATCCCCGGCGACCTGCTGGGCCAGATCACCGCCGAAACCCTGGGCGCCGAGACGGTCGTCACCCCGGTTTCGTCGAATTCCGGGGTCTTGGCCAAACCCTGCTTCGAACGGATCATCCGAACCCAGATCGGATCGCCTCATGTCATCGCCGGCATGGCGCAGGGGGCAGGGCGCGTCTTGGGCTATGAGGCCAATGGCGGGGTCCTGCTGGGCTTTGCCGCCCAGGGTCCGGCCGGTCCGCTGCCGCCCCTGTGGACGCGAGACGCCTTTCTGCCGATCCTCACCGTGCTGGTCGCGGCCGGTGCGGCCCCGCTCTCGGTGCGGGTGGCGCGTGAACCGGGCCGCTTCACGGCCAAAGGGCGTCTGGAAAGGATACCGCCGGCCCCGATGCAACGGCTGATGGCAGATCTGGCCGGCGATCGGGCGGCCCGGGCCGGCTTTCTTGCCGCGCTTGGCTTGTCTGAAACGGGGCTGGATCTGACGGACGGGGTGCGCATGCTCCTGCGCGACGGCGAGGTGGTCCATGTCCGGGCGTCAGGCAACGCCCCGGAACTGCGCCTCTATACCGAGGCCACCAGCCCGCGTGCGGCCGACAGTCTGTTGGCGGCCGGACTGGCCGAGCTGTCCCAACGCCTGGCATCCCCTGGTCCGGGGCGGTAACGGGGCCGACGCTCCACCGCCGCGCGGGTATCCGCGCGGCCCGGCCCAACGGAAGAAGACGCCGTCTGGCGTCGTACGACGGGCGGGAGGGCCCCTTTCCTGTCATTCCCGGTTGTAGACATCCTCGTAGCGGGTGATGTCATCCTCGCCCAGATAAGCCCCGGTCTGCACCTCGATCAGATGCAGATCCACCTTGCCGGGGTTCTCCAGCCGATGCCGGGCCCCCACCGGGATATAGACCGACTGGTTCTCCGAGATCAGCCGCTCTTCCCCACCAATACTGACCCGCGCCGTGCCCTTGACCACGATCCAGTGCTCGGACCGGTGCAGATGGCTCTGTAGTGACAGCTGGCGCCCCGGCGGCACCATGATCCGCTTGACTTGAAACCGTGCATCCCGGGCCAGGGTCTCGTACCAGCCCCAGGGCCGATAGCTGCGCGGAAAGGTATCGGCCTCGCAGGCGCCGGCGGCCTTCATCTCCTGAACCGCCTGCCTGACCGCCTGCACATCCCCCATGGCCGTCACCAGTACCGCATCGCGCATGGCCACCACGGCCAGATCCCTCAGCCCGATTCCCACCAGCCGCGGCCCGTCTTCGCCCGATTGCAGCAGCGATCCCGCACAATCAATCGCCGTGACTGCCCCAGCGGTGACCAGTCCGGACCCGGCCGTATCCTTCTCGCGCCAGACCGCATCCCAGGCGCCCAGGTCCGACCAGCCACATGCCAGCGGTACCGTGGCGACATCACCGGCCTTTTCCATGATCGCATAGTCGAGGCTGCCTTCGGGAATGCGGGCGAACGCCGCCTCACCGAGACGCAGAAATCCCAGATCGGGATAGGCCTCGGCCATTGCCGCCCGGGCCGGGGCGATCATTTCCGGGGCCAGGCGTTCATAGGCCTGGATCAACGTACTGACACGGAACAGAAAAATCCCCGCATTCCACAAATAACGCCCGGAGGCGACCATCGCCTCGGCCGCCTCTGCCCCGGGTTTTTCCACGAAGCGCAGAACATCGGTGACGCGCGGGGTGAAATCCCCCGGCGCCTCAGCCAGTTCCAGATAGCCATAGCCGGTCTCTGCCCGATCCGGGGGCAGACCGAAGGTGATCATCCGACCGCTATGTGCCGCCGGGATGGCGGCGGTCAGGGCCGCATGAAAAGCCGCTTCGTCGTGGATCACGTGATCCGAAGGCGCCACGGCCATCAGCGCATCGCCCTGGTCCCGGGCTGCCAGATGCAGCGCCGCGCACAGGATTGCAGGGGCCGTGTTGCGCGCCTCGGGTTCCAGCAGGATCGTGGCCTGGGTCACGCCGGTGGCCGACAGCTGTTCGGCGACCAGAAAGCGGAAATCGGATTGGCTGAGGATCACCGGTTGCGCGAAATCCGGCCCCGAAAAGCGCCGCACCGTGGCCTGGAACAGGCTGTCGTCATTGAACAGCGGGGAGAACTGCTTGGGGTAATCCCGGCGCGACAGGGGCCAGAGCCGGGTCCCAGACCCGCCACACAGGATCACCGGGTGGATCATCGCATCTTAGCCGTCATAGCCCGGCCCCTGATGCCAGGCCCAGGCGGTTTCGATCATCCGCTCCAGGCTGGAGTGTTCCGGCCGCCAGCCCAGCACCCGCCCGGCCCGGTCCGACCCCGAAACCAGCGCCGCACAATCGCCGGCCCGGCGTGGTCCGTCGGTGCAGGGCACTGGCCGGCCTGTGACCCGGCCCACGGTCTCGATCACCTCGCGCACGGAAAACCCGTGCCCGGTGCCCAGGTTGAACGCCTCCGAGGGGCCCCCGGCCAGCAGATAATCCAGCCCCAGCAAATGGGCGGCGATCAGATCGCTGACATGAACGTAATCGCGCAGGCAGGTGCCGTCCGGTGTCGGATAATCCTGGCCAAAGACGGTCAGCCCGTCGCGCCGGCCCATCACCGCCTCGATCGCCAGGGGGATCAGATGGGTCTCGGGGCGGTGATATTCGCCGATCTCGGCTGCGGGATCGGCCCCGGCGACGTTGAAATAGCGAAAGAAGACATGGTTCAGGGTCACGCCCGGCTGGGCGGCGAAATTGGCGATCATGTCCTCGACCGCGCGTTTCGAGGCGCCATAGGCATTGGCCGGGTTCTGTGGACAACTCTCATCCAGCATCACCCCATCCTGTTCGCCATAGGTGGCGCAGGTTGAGGAAAAGACCAGGTTTTCCACCCCATGGGCCGCCATGGCCTGCAGCAGGCGCAGCGATCCGATGACATTGTTGTCCCAGTAAAGCCCCGGATCGCGTGAGGCCTGGCCGACATCCGACAGGGCGGCGAAATGCAGCACGGCCACAGGACGGTGGCGGGCAATCACCGCATCCAGTCGGTCGCGATCGCGCAGGTCGCCCTCTTCCAGGGGGCCAAAGCGTACCGCCGCTCGCCAGCCGGTGCTGAGATTGTCATAGCTGACCGGCACATGGCCGGCCGCAGCCAGGGCCTTGCAGGCATGGGATCCGATATAGCCGGCGCCGCCCGTTACCAGAATTGTCTTCGTCATGCCGGATCTCTTGCCGAAGGCTCTTTAAGAAAAAGTTGATAAAATTTTTCGGATCGGGATCCCGTCGAGGTCAGCCGTCTGGACATGCCATGTTTCCACCTCCCGGGATCGCCTGTTCTCGGGGCGCCCAAAACTGGCCGGGCCCTTTGGGGGGCATGCTGTGGGCCGCAGGTGCGCCCGGTGACCATCACCGCCCCTGTCATCCATGCTGCGTGTCGCCGTTGATGAACCCCCGCAGCCGGGTGATCAGGGCGTCGTGGCTGGGGCTGCGGCTGGGTGAGGCCGGGGTGAGGGCAGGATCGGTCAGCAGCGGGGCCAGGTCCTCGGGCTGCCAGGCGACATGAATGCCGGGCAGGGACTGAACCTGGCGGGCGGTGGCAACCTGGTGATCGTTGCGATGCTCGTTCAGGCTGTGGCGCCGGGGCATGATGATCAGCGGCCGGCCCAGGCGCTTGGCCGACAGGATGGATCCGATCCCGGCATGGGCGACAACCACCCGTGCCTCGGCGAACAGTTGCTCGAATTCCGCCGGGTTCAGGTGGGGCCGCAGGGTCAGCGCAGGCCAGAGGTCGGGATCGGCCTCGGGTCCGGCCTGGGCAAAGACCTGTTCGTTCAGGCCCGGGGCCAGCGCGTTCATCGCGTCGATCAGGCGTGGAAAGGGCAGTTGGGTGCCGACGGTCACGAAGATCACAGCACGGCCCCCGCATAGTCGGCCCCGGCCGCATCGGCCACATGTTGCCATTGTGACATCCACAGATGTGCCACATGGCGGGCCATCCGCCCCGACAGGGACATTTCCTCGGCATTGGCAACGCTGTCCACCCAGATGGTACGCGCCCCCATGGCGCGCCCCAGGGTCAGGGCGATCACCCCGGGCAGGGCACCGGTGGAGATCACCACATGGGGCCGATAGGCGGCCATCTGGCACAGGATGACGGCTGAGGTCCGGATCATCGCCCGTTTCTTGTCACGGTTGCAATCGGGCACGATCGTGGCCGGCTGGGCCCCGAACTGTTCGGGCAGGCCCGGCAAGGTGGTCATGAAACGGACCTCATGGCCTTCAAAGGCGGGGCGCATCAGCATCAGCTGCTGCCAGTGGCCGCCGCCCGAGGCGATGGCGAGAATGCGTTTGGGTTGGGTTGCTCCGGCCATGGTTGTTGTGTCTTCCGTCATTTTACCCGCTCATCCCCGAATAAGGCCTGCCGCAGCATCCATCCTGTCCGTGCCAGCCGCAGCCGCAGCAGTGTCCCGGCGCAGGCAAGCCGTTCCTGAGCCGACAATTGGGGCGCGGTCAAGGCACGGGGAAGGTGGATCAGCCCGGAGGCGGCCACAATCCCCGCCCGCAGCGCCCAGCGAAGGCGGTCTTTTGCCCCTGTGCCGTTCAGGAAATAGTTCTCATTCGTCGTGCGCCGCCATTTGCGCGCCAACGCAGCCCAATCGCTGCGGGTGGGATGGGCGACCCGCAATTCCGGGTGATAGGCGATTGCATAGCCCTTGGCCCGGGCCCGCAGGCACCAGTCGTGATCCTCGACCACGCGGCCATCGAACCCGCCGACATCCTCGAACATGGCGCGTGTGGCCAGCAGGTTGGCGGTGACGGAAAAGTGTTTTTTCTCCACATAAAGCTGTTGGGGAAAGGCGAAAACCGTCTCGAAGGCCTCGGCCCCCGAACGGGGCGGCGGGGTTTCGTCGAACAGATCAATCCGGCCGCCGATGATCCGGTCCTCCGGGGGAAAGGCCAGGGCGGTTTCCAACCAGTCCGGTGCGGGGACACAATCCGAATCGGTAAAGAACAGTCGTGGGGCGGAACTGGCCTGGATCCCGGCATTGCGCGCGGCGGCAGCCCCTTTTTCGGTTTCGATGACGAACTGAACCTGGGGAAAAGCGGTTTGCACTGGGGTCAGATCGACGCTCGACCCGTTATCGGCAACGATAATCTCAACCGGGTGACGGGTCAATTGCGGGGCCAATGCCGAAAGGCATTTGTGCAGCCGCTCGGTATCATTGTAATGGGGGATGATGATTGCGGCCTGCGGGGTCGGGGACGTCCGAAGGGCAAGTCCTTGGTTTTCGGTCAATCGTTTACTCGTTCGTAGCCTGCGCACCCAGACGGATGGTTTTTAACCGATCGCCCGTATTGTCCATAGCGTGAAACATCATTGGGTGGGAGAGTATGATTTTTTCCTTGATGAGACATGTAGCTTGCCCCGAATAAGGGCGCGTGTCCTGCCCATCGCCCGTGTTCCTGAGTGTTTCGTAAAAAGAGGACCGTATGCTCATCGAAACTCCGTCTCTTGAGGCGCTGACCGGTCATCAGGCGGCGGTGATTGTCATCGGTGGCGGGCCGCTGGGGCTGAACACTGCGCTGGCCCTGGCCGGGCGAGGGGTGCGTACGCTGGTGCTGGAAAGCGGACCGCGGGGCCGGGAGGCAGCGGCCCAGGATGCGGCGGCAGATGAGCTGCTGACCCCGGACACCCATTACCCGCCCGAGATCACCACCGCGCGGCGTCTGGGCGGGGCAGGATCGCTCTGGGGGGGGCGGTGCCTGCCCTGCGATCCCATCGACTTTCAGCCCCGGCCCTGGCTGGATCTGCCCGGCTGGCCGATCGGGCCGACGGATCTGGACCCCTGGCTGGGCCCGGCCTGTGCGGCCTTTGCCGCCGGTGATCCGGTGTTTCGTGAAACGGTGCCCGGGCTGCAGACAGCCTCGGAGGCCTTCAGCACCGACACCCTGGAACGCTGGAGCAACCAGCCCCGTCCCGATATCCTGCACAAGGATCGAATCGAGGGGGACCCGAACCTGCTGGTCGCCCTGGGGGTGACGGTTTGCGATCTGGATCTGGATGCGTCCGGGCGCATTTTGGCGCTGGATCTGTGGATGGACGGGGCGGCACAGCGCCTGGATCTGGCGGATGGCGCCCAGGTCATCCTGGCGGCGGGGGGCAATGCCGCAACCCGGCTGTTGCTGAACGTCCAGGCCACGCGCCCGGATCTGTTCGGAGGCCCGGATGGCCCGTTGGGGCGGTACTATATGGGCCATGTGAACGGCCAGATCGCCGATATCGTCTTCGAGAACGAGGCCCTGCACAAGGCGATGGATTTCCATGTCGATGGGCACGGATCCTATGTCCGCCGCCGCATTGCGCCCAGTCCCGCCACGCAGAAGGCCAAGGCCCTGGCCAATGTCGTCTTCTGGCCGGTGGTGCCCGAGATTTCCCAGCCCGAGCACCGATCCGGCCCGCTGTCGGCGGTGTTCCTGGCGCTCAGCACGCCGGGGGTGGGGTCGCGCCTGATCGCGGAACCGATCCGCCTGAAACATGTCGGCCCGCCCCCCTATCGGCGCCTGCCGCATCTGCGCAATGTGCTGACCGATCCGCTGGCCGTGGCCTCTTTCGCGCCCTGGTTCATCTGGAACCGGCGCTATGCCAAGCACCGCCTGCCGGGGTTCTTTCTGAAAAACCCGGGGCGGCGCTATGGGCTGGAGTTCCATTCCGAGCACCTGCCCAATCCCGACAGCCGCCTGATGCTTTCCGACGCGCGCGACCGTACCGGGCTGCGCCGGCTGAGGATCGATTTCCGCTTTTCGGATCGCGATGTGCAAAGCGTGCTCGATGCCCATGATGCGCTGGAGGACTGGCTGACGGCCGAGGGGCTGGCCCGGCTGATCTATCGTGTTCCGAAAGACACCCGTGCCGAGGGTGTGCTGGCCGAGGCACGCCATGGCAACCATCAGGAGGGTACGATCCGCATGGGCACGAACCGATCCGAGGCGGTGGTGGATGGCTGGGGCACGGCCTTTGACGTGGCCAACCTGCATGTGGTGTCCACCGCGATCCTGCCCACATCCTCACAGGCCAATCCGACCTTGACGGCACTGCAGTTGGGCCTGCGTCTGGCGGATCGGCTGGCCGGGGGGCGGGCATGAAAGGCGCCGTGTATCCGGTGGCAATGCCGGGGCTGGGGGAAGCCTCATGTCTGGGCATGGGCTGTGCATCCTTGGGATCTCGGGTTTCGGAACGGGATGGGCTGGCGGCGCTGGAACGGGCGCACGCGGCCGGGATCCACTGGTATGACGTGGCCCCGGCCTATGGCGGCGGCGAAGCCGAGGACATTCTGGGCCGGTTTCTCAAGGGGCGGCGCGCGGGGCTGATGATTTGCACCAAGGTCGGGCTGATGCCGCCGAAATCCTCGGGCGTGAAGCGGGCGCTGCGGGGGACCCTGCGGCCCGTTGTGGGGGTCCTTGGCCCCTTGCGGGCCATGATCCGCAAAAGCGGCGCCACCGCCAACCGCGCCGTGGAGCTGACCCCGGATCTGCTGCGCGGATCGCTGGACCGTAGCCTGACCCGCCTGGGCACCGAGCAGGTGGATGTCTACGCGCTGCACAATGCCCGCGCGGAGGATCTGGCCCGCGACGAGATCCGCGCCACCTGCGCCGCGCTTCTGGCCGAGGGCAAGGCCCGGGTCATTGCCGTGGCGGGCGATACCGATGCCGCCCGCGCCGCCATCGCCATCGGGGCGCCTTTTGGCCTGGTGCAATTCGCCCAGCCTGCCGGGGATGATCCGGCCATGGATCTGTTTGCGGCGGCCCATGCGGCGGGGATCGGGGTGGTGACACACTCGGTCTTTGGGGTCAGCGGCAGCCTGCAGGCCCTGACCCGGCGGCTGAAGGGGGATCCCGCCCTTGCCACCCGGCTGGCCGAGGCCGGTTACGCGGGCCCGCCGGATGCCGCCGCTGCCCGCCTGCTGTTGGCCCGGGCGCGGGCGGCCAATGCCCGGGGCGTGGTGCTGTCCTCGATGTTTTCCGAACGCAGCCTGGCCGCCAATCTGGCCGGGGCAGCGGCCCCGCCCGATCCGGCGGCCCTTGCGCTCTGTGCCGAACTGGGGGTGTGATGGCCCCTTCCGCCCGTGCCCGTATCTGTGTTTCCTGCGCTTATGGAGTTTCCCATGTCCCCCGATCCGGCCCCCGCTGAGCTGACCATCATCATCGTCAGCTACAACACCCGTGCGCTGACCCTGAAATGCCTGGAAACCCTCTATGCGCAAACCCGTGAGGCGCGGTTTCGCACGGTGGTGTTTGACAATGCCTCGGAAGATGGCTCGGCCGAGGCGATTGCGGCCGCCTTTCCCCAGGTGGACCTGATCGCCCATCCCGAGAACCTCGGCTTTGCCCAGGCCAACAACGTGGTCGCCGCCCAGGCGGATACCGAGTGGCTGCTGCTGCTCAATCCCGATACCGAGGTGCATGACGGCGCGGTGGACAAGCTGCTGGCCTTTGCCCGCGCCCATCCCGAGGCGGGGATCACCGGCGGGCGCACTGTCTTTCCCGATGGATCACTGAACATCGCGTCGTGCTGGAACCGGATCACCCCTTGGTCGGCCTTTTGCATGGCCACCGGGCTGACGGCGGCCTTTCGCAACACCGTGCTGTTCAACCCCGAAGGCATCGGCGGCTGGAAGCGTGACAGCGTGCGCAAGGTCGATCTGGTGGTCGGCTGTTTCCTGATGATCCCGCGGGCGCTGTGGAATGATCTGGGCGGGTTCGACGCCAAGTATTTCATGTATGGCGAAGAGGCCGATCTGTGCCTGCGCGCGGCGAAACTGGGCTATCAGCCGATGATTACGCCGGAGGCCGAGATCATGCATCTGGTCGGCGCCTCATCCGGCAAGGTTGCCCACAAGGTGGTGCGGGTGGCCAAGTCCCGCGCCACGCTGATCCGCGATCACTGGCCGGCCTGGCAGGTGCCCTTCGGTCTGGCAATGTTGTGGCTGTGGGGCGCGCTGCGGGTAACAGCCGCCCGCGCCATGGCCCTGAGCGGCACGGCAAAGGGGCGTGAAGCGGCCGAGAAATGGCGCCATATCTGGGCAGGGCGCCGCGACTGGCTGGGGGGGTATGAGGCATGAGCGAACACACCATTCCGGGCCACAAGGTGCGCCTGTCAAAACCCCAGCGCCTGTTGCGGATGATCGGCAGTTTTCTGGATCCGCGCGCCTATCTGCACGGGCTGCGGCTGATCAACTATTACAACAACCTGCATGTCAAACCGCGCCGGGCGATGCGGGTCGGGGCCGGGGTGCGCATCTCGCCCACGGTCACCTTTTCCCACGGCAACCTGATCGAGCTGGGCGACAGGGTGCACCTGAACACTGGCACCGCGCTTTGGGCCGGGCCGACACGGGGGCGGATCGTGATGGGTGACAACGTGCTGTTCGGCCCCGAGGTCTTCGTGGTCACCTCGAATTACCGGTTCAACGATGGTGGCCCGGTGACCGAGCAGGCGATGGATGAGGCCGATGTGATCATCGGCCGGGATGTCTGGGTGGGGGCCAAGGTGGTGATCCTGCCGGGCACCGAGATCGGCGAGGGCGCGATCATCGGCGCGGCATCTGTCGTGCGGGGGGTGGTGCCGCCCTATGCCATCGCGGTGGGCAACCCGGCCCGGGTGGTGGGACAGCGGACCCCGCCGGCCTGATCCGATCGTTGCGGCGCCTGCGGTTTTGTCGGGGGGGGCGAGGGTCGCTTTGCGGGACGAAGCGGCCGTTGGGCGTTCTTGGCGCGGGACAAGCCCGAAGGGCGCCGCGCCAGCGCCGGACCGGCCTACCGGTCTGGCGCTCTGGCTGAAGGCACCGCAACGCTCTGAGGTCACGCTACCATGGCAGCCATAAATCGCGTGGTTCACAAGTCAGATGCGCCAGCCCCCGGTCCGACGCTGGCGCGGCTGGCTCTGCTGGTGGCAACGGTCGGAAAGGCCCCCAACCCGCCGTTGGGCTGTCAGGCCCGGTGGCCCATCAGGCTGGCATCACCCAACAGCCGGGCGTGGTTGTCCGCAAAGGCGGCGATCAGCGCCTCGGACATGGCCCGCTTGCGGCTTCCCCGCAGTTTCTGGCGGCGATAGACCATGCGCCGCAGCCCCGGATCCAGGGGAATGCCGGCGACCTCGAAGGGCTTTTCGAAGCGGGCAGTGTAGCGGCCGGGCAGTTCCCGGATGTCGAGGCTGGAATTGCGCGCTGCCTCTGTTCCTGTGAGGGGCCGGTCCAGTCCCATCCGGGCGAAGATCTCATCCCCGGGCTGGCCGGTCAGGTGGTCAAAGTCGAAGACGCTTGTCCGGGTGGGCAGGGCCGCCGCCCCAAGCGTATCGCGAAAGGCCGGGATGTGGCGCCCGTGATCGAAGCAGAAATAGGCATAGGGGGTGACGGCATCCCAGGGGCGGGGATTGTCGATGAGCAGATAGCCCAGGCGCAGCACATCGCTGAACATTTGCAGCGGATCGGTGAAGACATGTTTGCTCAGTTCGGAGTGGTGGCTCCAGAACAGCTTGTCCTGACGGCGCACATAAAGCGGGAACTCGACCTCGGTCACGCCCGTGTCCTTCAGGGCCGCGATCAGGCGCAGGGCCAGATCAGGGCGGAAGATCAGGGATTCGAGATCCTCGGCCGATACAAACAGAACCCGCGCCCCCGCCTGTGCCGCCGCCCGGGCCTGGGCCGTGAACCCGGCCGGATCTCCGCGCAGCAGTTCCCAGGCCTCGGCGTGATGGCCGCCATAGGGCCCGGCCACGGAAT